>JBJESD010000125.1:0-7569 GCA_051882595.1 Oscillospiraceae bacterium
TTAAGATGTCCCGTAGGATAGGCTAGCGTAGAACTGCCCACTTTTAGCACAATTCTCTTTTTATCAGCAAAACAAGGCATACCTATACCTCTTTTCTATATATTTCCGCGTATAAACGTACTATTTTATTATATCAAATTCGTTTAAAAAAAGCAATAGGATTTGCTATTTATCACGCAATTTTTATCGCATAGATAGTTTTCAACTACATTACAGCAAATATTTATGCGATTTACATAAAAAACCTATTGATTTTTGTGCGATATTATGTTATAATTAAGTAAGTGATTTTACACACATATGCGAATTAACATATTAATACAGTGATTTAAGGAGATACTGATGGACACCTATTCAGAGCAGCTGGTCACAAAGCCCTCTTCAAATGCTGACAGAGCAAAAAAGATATTGATATCTGTCGCAGCTATTCTTTTGGCTTCAATACTTATGTGGCTAAGTATAAGATTTTATGCATATTCGCTTATCCTGCTGGTTTTCGGTATACTTGGCGGTGCCGCTTATATCGTAAGTAATATGGATATTGAATATGAGTATATCATCACAAATAACGAGATGGATATCGACAAGATAATCGGTCGGCGCAAGCGTAAAAGAATGATTACGCTATCGCTCGAGAATACAGAGGCTTTCGGCACGTATCCCCCTGACGACAGCGTTTCCGCTGACGCGACCGTTCACGCAACGACCGGTTTTGAAAAAAACGCTGCATATCTTATATGTCAGCATAACAGCTATGGAAAGGTTATGCTGATTTTTAACCCAAACGAAAAAACAAGGGAGGCAATTATGCAGGAGATGCCAAGACAGCTCCGCGTAAAAATTCAACAAAATGCCTAATTCACTTTTCTTAAGAACCGGAGTGGCGATAATCGAGATCGACCGTATCCGCAGAATCAGCAGAAATCCGAAATTTCTATCAAAATACTTTTCGGCTGACGAGATCAGATACATAGTCAAGCACGTAATGTCCCCATCGCTTATTGCCGAAAACTACTGCGCAAAGGTTGCGTTCGCAAAAGCGATCGGTACCGGTACTCGTGTGGTTCCGCCGCATGACATCACCGTACTTCGCGACAGACTTGGCTCTCCGTTTATCATCACCTCAGGAAGAGCACAAATGCTGACCGAACGCGAAAACTACGTTTATAATATTTCGGTTGCACACAGCCGCAAGTACGCAATCGCAAATGTTATACTTAACAAGAAATAGTACGCGCACTGTGCAGTAATATATTCTGCACAGTGCTTTTTAGTAATTGTATTGAATGGATGAACGACGATGAACAAATTAGTAATCGGTATGCTGGCGCACGTTGACTCGGGAAAGACCACCCTGTCCGAAGCGCTGCTGTACAAGCAGGGAGAAATAAGAACGCTTGGCAGAGTCGATCACAAAAATACCTTTCTTGACACAGATGTCATGGAAAGAAACAGGGGCATAACTATTTTCTCAAAGCAGGCACAGCTTAAGCTTGGAAACACCGATGTCACTCTGCTTGATACTCCGGGACACGTTGATTTTTCGGCTGAAATGGAGCGCACCCTATGTGTAACCGACTATGCAGTCCTCGTGATAAGCGGCACCGACGGCGTTCAGAGCCATACCGAAACGCTTTGGAGCCTGCTTCATCGGTATAGCATTCCGACCTTTATATTCATCAACAAAATGGATATCTCGTTTCTTTCCAAAGAATCTCTGCTCAAGGAGCTGAAGCTTAAGCTGTCGGGAAACATAGTGGATTTCAGCGCACTTCGCGACCTTACCGAGAGGACTGAGGAGCTTGCCGAGTGCTCCGAGGAAATGATGAACTGCTTTCTCGAAAGCGGCGAAATAGACGATACACTTATAGCAGATGCAATCAGAAATCGCTGCGTATTTCCCTGCTGCTTCGGTTCTGCGCTTAAGCTTGACGGCGTTGACGAATTTGTCGGTTTGCTGGAACACTACACAATCGCGCCACAGTATCCGTCTGAGTTTGGTGCAAGAGTTTTCAAAATTACGCATGACGAGCAAGGCAACAGGCTTACTCACATGAAAATAACCGGCGGCAGCCTTAAGGTAAGATCAACCATTACCGATACAGCCGAAAAGGTTAATCAGATACGCATATACTCCGGAAAAAAGTATACGTCCGTTGAAGAGCTCGCTTCGGGCGGAATTTGCGCAGTGACCGGTCTGTCATCCTCCTTTGCCGGACAAGGTCTGGGGATAGAGCGCGACGCCTGTTCCCCGGTTCTGGAGCCTGTACTCACCTACAAAATTGTACTTCCGCCGAAAACGGACGCAATGACGGCGCTTGCCCAACTAAGGAAGCTTGAAGAGCAGGAGCCTATGCTTCGCATTCTGTGGAACGAAAGATTGCAGGAGATAAACGTTCAGCTGATGGGCGAGATACAGCTTGAAATCCTCAAATCAATGATAAGCGACCGTTATGGCTATGAGGTCGGATTTGACCGCGGAAGCATTGCCTACAAGGAAACCATCGCTGCTCCGGTTCTGGGAATGGGTCATTACGAGCCGCTGCGTCACTATGCGGAGGTTCACCTGCTTCTGGAGCCTGCCGAACGCGGAACAGGGCTTCAGTTCTCTACTGATCTTCAGCACGACAGTCTTGATATCAACTGGCAGCGGCTGGTGCTAACGCACCTTGAGGAGCGTGTTCATACAGGCGTGCTTACAAATTCGCCCATCACCGATATGAAGATAACGCTGGTGGCAGGAAAAGCTCATCTTAAGCATACCGAGGGCGGCGATTTCAGGCAGGCAACCTACCGCGCCGTAAGGCAGGGACTTCGCTGTGCACAGTCTGTTCTTCTGGAACCGTGGTATCAGTTTAGGCTGCAAATTCCCACCGAATACACCGGCAGGGCAATGACTGACCTTCAGCGTATGGAGAGCGAATTCGACCAGCCCGTCACCCTCGGCGATGACACTGTTATCACCGGAAGCGCGCCTGTTTTTGAAATGAGAGATTATCATAATGATGTGCTAGCATATACCCGAGGAAAAGGCAGGCTTAGCTGTATGACAAAGGGCTATTTCCCCTGCCACAACGCTGATGAAGTAATCGCCGCCATCGGATACGACGCCGATACAGACACCGATAATACCGGCGACAGCGTATTCTGCTCTCATGGTGCAGGCGTAACGGTAAAGTGGAATGAAGCGCAGTCAAGAATGCACGTTGACAGTGGAATAAGATTAAATAAATCCATAGTTGAACA
This sequence comes from Oscillospiraceae bacterium, assembly GCA_051882595.1. GTDB lineage: Bacteria > Bacillota > Clostridia > Oscillospirales > Ruminococcaceae > CAG-115. Next base: position 3,247 of record JBJESD010000125.1, read on the forward strand.
GGAGAAAGTGCCTGCAACGTCAAAACCGATTTCCGACTATAAGCAGCGCATTGCAGACGACAACGAGCTTATGGCGATTTTTGAGCGCACCTACGGAAAAATAGACCGCAATCCGCGAAATGCTATGCGCAGCGAAAAGCAGCCTCAACACACCAAAATCCCAAAGCTTGCCCCTCTGCCAAAAGGTCCCGAATATCTGCTTGTTGACGGATATAATATAATATTCGCATGGGACGAACTCAGCAAGCAGGCAAAAGACAATCTCGACCTTGCGAGAAGCTCGCTTATTAACATACTCTGCAACTATCAGGGTTACAGACAATGCAATCTTATACTGGTTTTCGACGCTTATAAAGTCAAAGGAAACCATCGCGAGATTGAAACAGTAGGCGGCATAAGCGTAGTATACACAAAGGAAGCCGAAACAGCAGATATGTATATTGAAAAAACTGCGCACAAGCTTGGAAAGGATCACCGCGTAAGGGTCGCCACCTCGGACAATGTCGAGCAGCTTATTATTCTTGGCAGCGGCGGCATACGCATTTCGGCAGCCGAATTCTATAATGAAGTCAAAATGGTAGAGAAAGCAATACGAGAGATCATTAACTGATTAACGTCTGTAAGAAAGGCATATACGCAATGGAACTGAAAATCATCGCTCATATCCGAAGCGATTTTCCGGAAAAATTCGGTATACCACGCCAAAGCGGATTGGTACAAAGCACAAGGGCACGGATAGTATTCTGCAACGAGTACCGCAATCCCGACGCGATCCGTGGGCTGGAGCAATACACTCATCTGTGGCTGATATGGCAGTTTTCCGAGGCGGTCAGGGAGAGCTGGTCGCCCACGGTGCGCCCTCCGCGGCTTGGAGGAAATACTCGCATGGGCGTATTCGCAACGCGCTCGCCTTTCCGTCCTAATCCGCTCGGTCTTAGCTGCGTAAAGATAGAAGAGATAACATCGCACCCGAAGTACGGAACAGTGATTACGGTATCGGGCGCTGACCTTATGGACAACACACCGATTTATGACATAAAACCCTATCTGCCGTACGTTGACAGTCACCCCGAAGCCTCAAACGGGTTTGCTCTGGAGCGCACCGAAGGAATACTGAATGTCAGCATTCCGGATGAATGGAAGCTCCTGTTCCCTGCCGACAGACTAAGCGCGCTTTATGATGTGTTGGCTCAGGACCCAAGACCGCAGTATCAGAACTCACCGGAGCGCATATATACCATGAGCTTTGCAGGCTTTGATATAAGCTTCACGGTCAATGGCGATGAACTGACGGTATGCGGAATAAGAGAAATATTAAAATATCCGGACAGATAATTCGCTGTCCGGATATAAGGCTGTCGATAAAGGCGCATCTGCGTCGTCAGCGCCGCTACGACAGCCACAAAGGCTAGTCGTAGCAACGCTTCCTAGCATCTGCACCTTTCTCGGCAGCCCGGGAAAGATACTTTTTCGACAAGCTGATATCCGGACAGATAATTCGCTGTCCGGATATAATATTATAGCAATAAATCAAATCAGATTGTGCGCCAAAAACCCCAGCAAAACGCACTTAATCTGCCGGCAGACAAGATAAACCCACCGGATGAAATGCTTTTACCGAAATCGTAATACGCAATCTGCCAAGAATGCAAATGAAAATCAAACGTTATATATGGTGTTATAATTAACAAGCTCATTCAGAAGCTGAGGAACTTTTTCAGCCTGAGCTTCATCGCTGAACTGACAAGTACCAACAGCCATATGACCGCCGCCGCCGTATTTGAGCATAAGGCTGCCGACATTCACACGGCTTGTTCTGTTGAGGATGGAATATCCCACAGCGCAGGAGCAGCCCTTTCCGCCCTTACCGTCCACTATCCAGCAGGAGATATTCTGCTCCGGATAAAGGCTGTAAATCAGGAATCTGTTGCCCGTATAAATAGGAGATACTCCGCGAAGGTCGGTGATAATGACGCTGCCCTCGGTACGGGTATATTTATGTACCATCTCTTTGAAAAGCTCGGTCTGCTCGTTATAAAGCTCAATGCGCTCCTGTATATCGGGCATGGCGAGAATTTCATCCGTTGACATATATGCGCAGCACTTAAGGAGTTTTTCCATAAGCTGATAGTTGCTTATAGTAAAATCTCTGAAACGTCCAAGACCCGTTCTCGGATCCATAAGGAAGCCAATTAAAATCCAGCCGGTGGGGTTAAGAATCTCATCACGCGTAAGATTGCCGCTGTCAACCTTATCGACAGCAACCATCAGATCATCGAAGTTCGGAAAACGCTCTTTGCCGCCGTAGTATTCATAAATAATGCGTGCAGCACTGGGAGTAATGCGGCTCTCGCCCTTATACTTGCCTTTATATTTTTTACGCTCTTCTTCACTGGAGTGGTGATCAAACCAAAGGCCGCAGCCCTCTACAAACGGAACGTTTGCAAGAACGTCATTTTCTGTTACGGGAATAAGACCATCCTGCAGATCCTTCGGATGTGCAAAGGTCCATGAATCAATAACACCTGCGCAAAGCAAAAGTGCACCACAGGCAAGTCCGTCAAAATCCGAACGCGTTATAAGTCTCATAGCCATAGCAATACCTCTCTGGAATTATTCTTAATACAACACGACGTCAAGACCCTCACACAGTTTTTTCTGTGATATAAAATCAATTATCATGCCTTATCAATAAGTATACATATATTATATCAAACTTTTATATAAAAATCAACAGAAAAATAAAATTTTTTGAATATTTTTTTATAAAGTTCATGAAGTCAGCAATAATAATGTAAGAGCGATACCGCTCATGCGGTACCGCTCCCCGATAATATCAGTCAACCGTTTCGGGCATATCCCTCAGGCTGACAGCTTTTTGTGAGGACAAATGTTCAGCTTTTTCAGCTGTTAGATGTTGTGTTGCTGTTCTTCTGAGTATAGGACATTACCATGTTCTTAACCATCTGACCGCCGATAGAACCTGCCTGCTTTGCAGTAAGGTCACCGTTGTAGCCATTGTTGAGGGGCACGCCTACCTCGCTTGCTGCCTGCATCTTGATGCTGTTGAGTGCTGCTTTATTCTGCTTGTTAGAAGCCATGATATTAATCTCCTTATATTAATTAATCTCTCAAGGACCTCGTTTGTCCTTGCAGTAATATTATTATCACGGCTCAAAAAAATATTAAAGGAAAATGTATGAATAATTTTTCCGAAATTATCCGCATATCTCACGCGCAAGCGCGTTCGCTCTTTTATATATCTCGGATGCGTCAACGGTTTTAAAATCGCCGTTTTCGTAAAGAATTTTTCCGTTCAAAACTGTCATGTACACATTCTGTTTACTGCCCGAGTACACAAGGTTTTTCGCAATATTATGAACAGGCTGCATATTAGGCTGATTAAGGTCGATTACCGCAAAATCTGCACATTTACCCTCTGCCAGCACATCACAGCTGTCAAGACCCATTGCAAGCGCGCCGCCTTTTGTCGCCATCTCAAGCACATCAAAGGCAGGACAGGCAGAAGCGTCATCTTCCCTCACCTTCTGCAAAGCAGTGACAAGGAACATTTCGCGGAACATATCAAGGCAGTTGTTGCTTGCCGCACCGTCTGTTCCGATTGCAAAATTCTTCATGCCTGCACGCTTCATCTCGCAGATAGGAGCTATTCCGCTGGCAAGCTTAAGGTTTGACGAGGGATTTGTCACCATCCACAGTGATTTGTCCCGATATATATCCATATCCTTTTCGTCAAACCAGACGCAGTGAAATCCTCCGCCGCCATACTCCAGCATACCCAGCTTATCAAACAGCTGCGTGGGAGTCATTGCATATCGCTCGATACAGCCCTGTACCTCGGACTTTGTTTCACTGTTGTGAGTATACACCGGCGCCTTGTACTTGTGGGAGAGAGCTGCAATTCCCTCAAGCGTTTCACGCTTTGTGGTATACTCTGCATGGAAGCCAAGCTGATAGCTGATAAGCTCATTCAGGCTGTTGAACTTATTGTACTCCTCCTCAATTTCGTCAATAGTGCCGCCAAAGTCGTTTATCGAACCGCACATCACGGTCCTGAAGCCCATGTCGATATTTGCCCTTGCATAGCTGTCAAGCTTGAAATACATATCAAAGCTGGATGTTATTCCACTGGTGAGATACTCCATGTTGGCAAGCTGAGTAAAGACATAAATTGCCTCCTCCGTGAGCTTTGCTTCATGAGGAAATACCTTATTATACAGCCAGTCGTTAAGCGGCAGATCATCGGCAAAGCTTCTGAGAAAAGTCATTGCGCCGTGTGTATGCGCGTTTTTGAAGCCGGGA
>JBJESD010000126.1:0-7519 GCA_051882595.1 Oscillospiraceae bacterium
AAGGGTGATAAGACCTGCGGCTAACAGATACGGCGCAGATGTCCGCACGAGGACAGAGCGCCAATGAAAAATAGTAAAGGAGATTGAGAGGTATGGACGAGTTGCCAAATGTCAGCGACTATCTGCTTAGAGCAATTCTTGAACTCATCAACAAGTGTAAAACTATTGAAGAGTTAAAAGAGAGCGTAAAGCGGATAATGGGCGATGATTAAAGCCTAAAACAAAAAAGCCGTCACCCAGAACAAAGGCTTAACGGCTTTTTCATCAACGACAGTGAGTAGCTACCTTTACAGTGAAAGCTGTCACCGATGTTTTAATTATTATATCACATCTAAAAACATTTTTCAAGCCCCCACCCGGGCAGAAAGGAAATACCATGAACACACAGAAAAACGAAACTATTACTTTAACATCCGACCAGTGGAACAAACTAACTTGTTACATACTTATGACTACAAATTTCCGCAAATCCGAGCGCGAAGCATGGGAAGAACTTAGCAATGAAACCAACGCAGACGGCACGCCTAAATTTCCCAACGCAAAAAAAAATGCGGAATACTGGAAGCAAATGGACGAAGAACTAGAAGAAATAAGAAGAATTATAGACGGCTTTTAATACTGAAAGGAGCACAAACAATGTACAAGCTTATTGACTGGTACGAGGGATATTTATTAATAGGCATCTACGAAACCCACGCAGAAGCAAGACGAGCCGCAAAACAGTTTGAAGCAGACACCGATGGAAAATGTAACATTGAGATTATAAAGGAGAAATAGCCATGCCAAGAATACGAACAATCACCACTATGACAGAGTTAAGCGCCGCTTTAACGGCGGCGTTTAACGCAATCAACGAACACTTCTACAACAACGAACTTGAAAAAGTTGTAATCACTTTCAAAGAGGGAGCGAGAAAGTCAGCATATGGATGGATTGAAACCCGGAAGCAATGGGTACAGGGCAAAAGCGAACGCTATGAAATCAATATCAGTGTTGACTACATCGGCACAAGAAGCGTTGAAAGCACTATCGGAACGCTAATGCACGAAATGGCGCACCTATACAACATCATGAACGGTATCAAAGATACGTCACGCGGCGGCGTTTACCACAACAAGAAATTCAAGGAAACAGCCGAAGCACACGGATTAAAGATTGACTTTCATGAAGGTATAGGATGGAGCTTAACAAGCCTGCCCACTGCAACTGCCGAATGGATAAAGGAAAACATAAACATCAAGGGAATAAACATCTACAAACGCATAGCAGAAAAGGAAACAAAAGGCAGTAAGAGCAAAAAGCAGAGCATGAAAAAGTTAGTATGCCCACTTTGCGGTAATATCGTAAGAGTAACTAAAGATATATCAGTAATGTGCGGAGAGTGTACGACAGATAACAGATTCGTATACTTCACCGAAGAAAAAGAAAGTTGAAAGTTAAATATCAAAAGGCAGTACAAAAGTGCCGACTAAGAATAGAAAGGAAAACACATGAAAAAATCATACTACAACGTAAAATTGACAGAATGTCAAAAAATACAGCTATACAGATATCTTTCAGAATGCGCGCATAAAACAATAAAAGAAAAACAGCAAATACACGAAGCGAACAAGTTAGAGGAAATTTACGACGCAAACACGAGAAACCAAATTGAAGCATTAACAGCAAGACTAAAATGGTTTAATAATATTATGAATGCGTTAATAAATGCAAAAATTGAAAGTTAAGTTTCAAAAATATAAACAATAAAGGGCAAATTTTGCCCTTTATTTTTTTTAGAAAGAGTGATAAAACAATAAAAGCAGATTTGTGAAACATGATAAAAAATTCTATATACTAATTTTCTATTTTACGCAATAGGCTGTATAATTTTCCCTGTTGGTATTATATCATACCTGTCGAAAAACTTCAAGTTATTCATCTTTGGAAAAGCTATAAATCAGATTGCAACAAAATGTAGATAACTCATCACTGAGTATTTCTGAATGAATTGTATTTAGTATAAACATCATATATTGTCATAAATTTTTCCTCTCTATACTTGACTTTATTTGAAATCTGTGATATAATCCAAGGTGTCTGAACGTGTGAGAGTGTTCTCGCACCTCGGATATATCGTGTTGAGATTTAGCCGCTACATTTCGCAGTGTGGGCGGCTATTTCTTTTACTCGGATGACTTAAGTACTGCCTTAAGTTGTTCAAGGATTTCCTTTTCACTCATTCCAAGCTTTTCGGCTTCCGAGATTACATTTCACTTGACATTATTGAGTTTATATGATATAATTCCTATATACTTATAAAGCGTTGACGGGAATTCAGTAGTCACGGAAATACCCTTTCAGAGAGCCGCTGTATGGTGCGAAGCGGCAGGGTGTCCGTTGGCGAATTACCTCCCCGAGCGGCGGTGCAAAAGCGTTTGCCGGTAGTTCCGCACGGGTAAGCCCGTTATAGCTGTCCAAAGGCGGGAGTATTCCCGTAAATTGAGGTGGTACCGCGGTTATTCGCCCTCTGCGTTTGCAGGGGGTTTTTGTTTTATATATTCAACACCGGAGCGTATAGTATGAAACATTTTCCGAAGTATTTCAGCATTATTCTAAGCGCCGCAATTCTGCTCTCAGGCTGTCGTGCACAGAGTATCGGCGCGGCAAACAATCCCTCAGAAGAACAGATCACAGAACCAGCCGAAGTTTCGCTTCCCGAAAGCGCAGGTGCTAAAGAAAGCGAAGCACCACGGTTTTCGGTTGAGCGCGATAATATCAGGTTCAGCCTTGACGACAAGCCGTTCGGTCTGAACTTTGAGTACAAGGAGAACCGGCACAGCGATGGAATGGGCGTTTTCACGGGCTGGCTGGCAGGAGAATTTGATGAACCGATTTCGGTTGTGCTTCAGTATGAAATAGAAACCCCTGATTATGCCGAGTGGGTTGCCGGTATGGTTGCCGCCGAAAAGAATGCAGGCGAATTTGCCATAGACTACCTCGACATTACGCAGACCGACAGCGGACAGAGCATTATTGCGATTTCGCAGTATCTCTATGAATCGGAGGATAACAAGGTCAGTTATTCGCTTACTGCGAACTGTGGAAACGGCTATTGTATTTATCTGTATGTTAATCTTGACGGCAGTCACAACACGCCTGAGGCGCTTGAGAATACCCTTGCGCTGTTCCGCTCATTGGAGTGGGATGTCACCGATAATTCTCCGGAAACCAATTTATCGCAAGAAAATGTGTTCACCTTTGAGGATATTAAATTCCGCCTTGATATACCCGAAAATGTGGATTATGTAAGGGATGAGTATGAGATTGGGCAAACGGTTTACAAGCGCGCTGTTCAGTTTGTCCAACAGGCTTCATTCGGCAATGACAACTCTGTTACAATGAGCTATTTTGAGTGCGCCGACGGTGATACCTTTGACAATTACGAACTTGTTTATCTGCGCGATATCGAGGAGCTTTCGGGCGGCACAATGCAGGTGGTTGACGAAATTGAGCCGTTCAGCACGACAGACCCTGCGCAGCGCGCGTACAAGTGGTCATACCGCGTCGATAATTGGCTTTTTGTTGCTGCTTATTATCTGATAGATGACACCACATGGGTATTTGTGGATTATCTTGTTGGTGATGAGAGCCGGAAGTCGGCTTTGGAGAAATCATTGGAATCCTTTGAGCTGCTTGAAACTCCCAAAAACGAATACACCGTGCTTGACCTTACGGATAGCGAGCGACCCGAGGTAACTAGTGTAAAAATCAACTGCAATGCCGACATAAGTAATTTGTATAAAGTTGATTACCTCCACTCGGAAGTGGTTGGGCTGTTTGGCTGCCCTGTGGAGATAAACGGCGATATTAATGATGGCACGTTGCTGGAATTCACCTACGACCCTTCCCTGCTTAACGGAATTAGTCCCGAGGGACTTATTATTCTGCACTACAACGAAAACGATTCATGGTATGACACCATTCCCTCAAAGCTTGACAGCGAGCATTGTGCTGTTTCTGCCGTAATCAGCGAAGGCGGTGTGTATATGCTGGCTGATGCGTATGAGTGGTATCGTGCTTGGGGCGTAAATGCTGATGAATATGCTCATGATGTATTATTCCGCTGCGGAGAAATAACCCCGAATTTCAGCATCAGTATTCCTGACGATGTGAAGTTCACACCGTGTGGTGATTACATGAAGGACAGCGGTGAGCCGAATGTCCGTGAAAAAGACCTTGTGGCAGGACCCAGTGTGCTTGACCTGCGTCGCTACGATATTGTATTGATTATGAAGTATATGGAGCGCATGGATGAAATAACCTACACCGAAAATATTACGGCTATAAAAGAAATCTGCGAGGAAATGCCGGAGTATTATATGTATGAGGAATATGAGGACTATACCATCTTTTCAAGCAGAATTGAGGGCGACCCTCAGCTTGGAATAACTGGAAGCGGAAGCGTGTGGGCTATGATGAAAATAACCGACCATTCTTGGGTGTATATTTGCTATACCTACGTTTATGATAAGATTGACGAGTATGAAGCGCAAGCCATAAGCTCAATCAAATCGTTCAGATGGGAGTGATGACATGACCTTTGAATACTGTCCGAAATGCGGCAGCAGGCTTATCCCGAAACCAATAGACGACGAGGGCGAGATACCATTCTGCGAAAGCTGTGACAGACCGTGGTTCAGCTTCTCCTACCCTTGTGTGATATGCCTGCTGACGGATGGAAAGGATAACTATGCACTTATCCGTCAGTCCTACGGCACAACAGACAGATATGTCTGCGTCGCAGGTTTTATGAAAACCGGCGAATGTGCCGAAGAAACTGCGGTACGCGAGATTAAGGAAGAAACGGGACTTGATGTAAAGCGCCTGCAATATATCAACAGCTATTACTATGCCAAGAACGATAACCTCATGCTCGGCTTTGTTGCAACGGTAGAGCGCGCAGAGTTCCACCTTTCTGACGAGGTAAAAACAGCTCGGTGGTTTACGCGTGCCGAAGCGATTTCGACGGCAAATCCCGGTTCGATAGTTGAAAAGCTTATGAGGGATTATTTTGCATTGTTGTAAACAATGCAGCAAAATGATTTTTTGGTTATATGGGATAAGTTCCCAGAATAATAAATATGGAACTAATAATACATGATAAGGAGATTTAACAATGGAACTTTACGATGAACTGGTTGCGCGCGGACTTATCGCGCAGGTAACAGACGAGGACGAAGTAAGAAAGATGATAAACGCCGGTAAGGCGACCTTCTACATCGGCTTCGACCCGACAGCGGATTCGCTGCACGTTGGACACTTCATGGCTCTGTGCCTGATGAAGCGTTTACAGATGGCAGGCAACAAGCCGATAGCGCTTCTGGGCGGCGGCACAGGAATGATTGGCGACCCATCCGGCAAATCCGACATGAGAAAGATGCTTACCAAGGAGGATATCGAGCACAACATCGCCTGCTTCAAGAAGCAGATGAGCCGTTTTATAGACTTCTCCGATGATAAGGCTATCATGGTAAACAACGCCGACTGGCTGATGAACCTCAACTACATCGACGTATTGAGAGAGGTTGGCGCCTGCTTCTCGGTAAACAAAATGCTGACATTTGAGTGCTACAAGCAGCGTATGGAGCGCGGCCTTACTTTCCTTGAGTTCAATTACATGATCATGCAGAGCTACGACTTCTACAAGCTGTTCCAGGATTACGGCTGCAATATGCAGTTCGGCGGTGACGACCAGTGGGCAAATATGCTTGGCGGTACCGAGCTTATTCGTAAGAAGCTCGGCAAGGACGCTCACGCAATGACCATTACCCTGCTGCTCAACTCCGAGGGAAAGAAAATGGGCAAGACAGAAAAGGGCGCAGTGTGGCTCGACCCCGAAAAGACCTCCCCGTTCGAGTTCTTCCAGTACTGGAGAAATGTTGCGGATGCGGATGTAATGAAGTGCATCAAGATGCTGACCTTCCTGCCGCTTGAGCAGATAGACGAAATGTCCCACTGGGAGGGCAGCGAGCTCAATAAGGCAAAGGAGATACTTGCATTTGAGCTTACAAAGCTTGTTCACGGAGAGGAAGAAGCAAACAAGGCTCTGGATGCGGCAAAGAACCTGTTCGGCGGCAAGGGCAGCACAGAGAATATGCCTACAACCAAGGTAGAAACAGTTGATGGCAGCATCGGAATTCTTGACCTTCTTGTTGCAACAAAGCTTGCTCCCTCCAAGAGAGAGGCTAGAAACCTTATCGCCGGCAAGGGTATCGCAGTTGATGATGTCATTATAGAAGATCCTGCTGCACAGATTGCTATCGAAACCGAGGTAATTATCCGCAAGGGCAAAAAGGTTTTCCATAAGGCTACAGTCTGATTACTTATTATTATGAAAAACGGCATGGAAAAACACCATGCCGTTTTTTAATTAGTGCTAAAGCGATACATCAAAGTCGCAACTTTAAAATCGCGGTAATTTCAGCCTAATCTGCCCGTCGTCTTAGAATTCCTGCATGATCAGTGAGCCGTCCATTCCGCTCATCGCTATCGTGAACCTGCGCGATGTTCCGTCGCTGTCGATGTACGAGAAACCATAGTTCGGAATATCGCCGATAAAGGTTAATCCTATCACAAGCGGTCTCTCAGGGACGAGTTTATCCTGACGGAAACACTCCTGCACTGAGAATGTGATTTCTCCATCGTCGCTGATATCGTCACAGGTCAGTGCCAATAGCTTGAAATCCGATATTTCTGTATCTGTTGTGAATGCAATTTTTGTCTGAGGCTCTGATTCATCTGCAACAAATTCGTCATATTCAGTTGAATCGGACAGTATATCCTCTGCATACTGCAAGGAAACGGATGCCGTTACAGCAGGAGCGGAAGATTCTTGAATATCCGAAGTGTTGCTCTGTTTCGAAGTATCAGCGGCGGATGAAGTCGCGCCGGCTTCGTTAGTCTTCGTTGGTAAAGAAGCTGTATCCTCACTGTTCTGAGAGGTCGGCTCAGATAAATCGCTTTTGTCTGAATCAAAGCTGCAGCCAGTAATTCCGGCTAATGTTGCTGCTATTATGAAAGCAGCAATTATTTTATTGAATTTCATTATTTTCACCTTATCCTTTCGTTAAGTATAACCTGTGCTCGTGAAGTATTATACAACAGAACATCAAAAAAATCAAGTAACATTCCAAGGAAAAAAAGAAAAGAACCGCACAAAATGCGGTTCTTTGAGGTATTGGCGGAGAGGAAGGGATTCGAACCCTTGTGGGGTTGCCCCCAAACGGTTTTCAAGACCGCCTCGTTATGACCACTTCGATACCTCTCCAAAAAAATTGGAGCTGCTAATCGGAATCGAACCGATGACCTCATCCTTACCAAGGATGTGCTCTACCAACTGAGCCATAGCAGCATCACAACGATGATATTATAACATAATAGCAATCATTTGTCAATAGGTTTTTATAAATTCGGCAAAGATTTTTGTTATGATACAATAGATAGGTGACAATAAAAATTGAAGAACAACTCCAAAAAT
>JBJESD010000127.1:0-7500 GCA_051882595.1 Oscillospiraceae bacterium
GCTTAATTTATTATTTTTTTGGAGTGAGTGTCACCTATCATTGACAATTCAACATTTATTAATGATAGAAAGCGCTAATGTGTTGACAAAGTGACAAATTTGTTGTATAATTATAATAAGTATATTTATGGGGGCAATTTTGCATTATTTTTGCTGTGGGCACAGGACTTTGATATGCGAAATATTCAATCCACTGTTTGCGGTGAATGTAATGCTTTGATGCCGAATCTGCGTGTGATTTATACGGAGGATTTAATAATGAGAAAAATAATGATGAAAAAGATCATGGTCAATGCTGTTATTTCCATTGTACTAATGGCGTTGCTTGTGTTTGTTTTCCAGTGGGTTGTGTCCCGTAAGAATGCTGCGCTCACGTCCGACGAGCGCCTTGCGGACGCCGTTGCCCGCATAGAGGAGAGCGAGGTTACAATATCCGAGCTGACCGAGAACCTCAATGTTGACTACATATCAAAGGCAAACTCGTTTGCAGAGATGATACGGCTTAATCCGTCGATAATCAATGACGCCGAGGAACTGGAACGCATCCGCGCAATGCTTGATGTAGACGAGCTTCATGTTACGGATGAAAACGGTGTTATTTACTGGGGAACCATTCCGGAGTATTTCGGCTTTGATTTCAGCTCATCCGAACAGACCAAGCCCTTTTTGCAGATACTCACCGACAACACTCTCGAAATTGCACAGGAGCCCCAGCCTAACGGCGCGGCAGGTATACTGTTTCAATATGTCAGCGTCCCCAGACGTGATTCGGTTGGTATTGTACAGATAGGCATGGAGCCGGTTCGACTTGTAAAGACCCTTGAGGATACCCAGCCCAATATTATCCTCGGCGGCATCAAAGTCGGAACCTCCGGCACAATCCTTGCAGTGAATAAAGAGGATATGACGGCTGCGGCTGTTTTCAATGCGGAATACATCGGCAAAAGCGTATCCGAGATCGGCGTCAGCGAGGAAAAGCTGAAGAACAGCGTTGGCAAGGTAACAAACTTTGTTATTGATGGCAGTTCGTACTTCTCAAAGGTGATCGAAACCGATAGGTATTACCTTGCTTCACTTATTCCGACAACGGAGGTCATGGGCGAGGCTGCGCTTATCACCGGTGTAGTTGCGCTGCTCGCACTGCTGGTAATTGCTATCCTGACATTTATTGTTATAAAGACAGTAGACAGGAATATCATTGACGGAATGACCCGTATCACAAGCGATATCAAGGCTATCAGCGACGGAAGCTCCGAGGTTCGCGCAGATGTAAGGACCTGCGAAGAGTTCTGCACGCTCAGCGACGGCATCAACAGCATGGTTGACAATGTAAAGGCAAACATCGACGCCGCAGAAAAGACAAATGCCTCGATGTCCGAGCTTCTCGGAAAGATAGACGAGATATCCCGAAGCATAAACAGCTACGCTCAGGAGATGGACAATGTATCGGGTCAGCTCTCCGACGGTGCGACAACACAGGCGGCAACCATACAGGAGCTGTCTGCTGCGTTTGCCTCGATATCTAAGGATGTAAACGACAATGCATTGGCAGCCAAAAATGCAAATGCCATTGCGGAGAAGACAAACGAGCAGCTTCGCACAAATCTGCAGAACATGAACAATATGCAGGAATCTATGACACAGATAAGCGAGGTTTCGCAGAAGATAAGCAATATTGTAAAGACGATCGAGGACATTGCGTTCCAGACCAATATTCTTGCGCTTAACGCCTCTATCGAGGCTGCGCGTGCAGGAGAGCACGGCAAGGGCTTTGCAGTAGTAGCTGACGAGGTAAGAAACCTTGCGATAAAATCTGCCGAGGCTGCACAGGATACAACGGAGCTTATTGACGAAACTATCGCCGCCGTTGAAAACGGAACAGTGATCGTTAACGAAACTGCCATACAGCTTAACGAAACCACTGCAAGCATCGACGAGAGCACAAAGCTTATCTCCGAGATTGCCGCCGCAACAATTCAGCAGGCGCAGGCGATCGACGAGGCGGTCGAGGGTATGAATAAGATATCTGAGGTTGTACAGAGCAATACTGAGATAGCAAACAGCGCGCAGAACACTGCCGAGCGCCTTGACAGCGAAGCAGGTAAGCTGCTTGAAATGGTTGCTTCATCCGATCGTACATAATACATTATCATCACAAAATGAGGGGCGGTCAGAAATGACCGCGCCTCATTTTGTTGAAAAAGTCAAATATCAGGCTGGCGAGAAATCGTCAGATGCTAGGAACCCGCACCACGACTAGGCTTTGTGCCTGTCGTGGTGCGGCGTGACGCCGCAGATGGCGGTTTATCGCCAGACTGAAGCGCGGTCATTTCTGACCGCGCCTTTGGTGTTATTTCGGGTTTAGTGCAGTATCGCCTTGATTATCAGTAAGATGATAAGAACGTAAATCAAGACAATGGGAATAGCAAAATACCACCTTTTTGGCTTGCCGTTTTCCCACATTCCCTCAGACAGTCTGCGGTTTTTCTCCATAATATCATCCGGTATAAGTCTGATAGTTAACGCGACAAGGGCAGGCAAAATAATGATATCATCCAGATATCCCAGAACGGGAATAAAATCCGGTATAAGGTCAATGGGTGAAAGTGCATAGGCAACGGTAATTGCGGCAGTAATTTTCGCTATCACGGGTGTTTCCCTATCCTTCAAGGCTAAGAAAACGGCAGGGATATCCGATTTAAGTCTTTTTGCACGTTCCTTAAGCTTCATTGCCCGTTCCCTTTTCGGCTATTTCAGCAGCTCGAAGTCAATAAAGCCGCCGTTTACATTTGCACTGACGCACTTTACCCGTACCTTATCGCCTACGGTGTAGACGCTGCCGTCGCACGCGCCTGTCAGCACTACTCCGTGCTGCACCTCATAGTCGCCGTCGGGCAGGGTCGTAACGGACACCATTCCCTCAACGGTATTGGGAAGCTCGACGTAAATTCCGCCTGCGCTTACGCCGGATATCATTGCGTCATACTCCTCGCCGATGTGTTCTTTCATATATTCCGCCATATACAGCTGCTCGCACTCACGCTCACAGCGCACTGCGGCAAGCTCGGTGTTGGATGCCTGAAGCGCTGCGCTTGCGGCAAAGCCGACATATTTTTTGCAAAGCTTTTCGTGGTCAAGCGCGTATACATAGTCCGTCAGGATGCGGTGAATAGCAAGGTCGGAGTATCTTCGTATCGGAGAAGTGAAATGCGTATACTCGGGCATTACAAGTCCGTAGTGGCCGACAGGCTCTTCGCTGTATTTTGCTTTCATCATTGTGCGCAGTACTATCCTGTTTATTGCAGGCGCCTTTTCGTTGTCCTTGTTGTTTTTCAGTATGGCGGCAAGGTCGGCGGCGCACGAGCGCTCGCTTATTCCCTCGGGATTTACGCCGAGCGCTGTAAGCGTGTCGCCAAGCTGCAAAAGCTTTTCGGCAGGCGGCGCTTCGTGGATTCTGTATACAAACGGAATTTCTTCTTTCATAGCAAGAGAAGCGGCAGAGTTGTTCGCAATCAGCATGAACTCCTCTATTATCTTCTCCGAAACTCCGCGCTCACGCGGCTTGACATCAATGCAGATTCCATCCTTGTCGGTGATTATCTTGCTTTCCACGGTATCAATGGCAGGAGCACCGCGGTTTTCGCGGTTTTTCTCAAGTATCTCGGCAAGCTCCTGCATTATAGGCAGCTTGTCGATAACTGCCGCATATTTTGCCTTTATGCTGTCGTCTGCGCTGTTGTCAAGAATGCTGTTTATCTCGGAGTAAACGCCCTTTACCCTGCTGCGTATAACCGATTTCTCGAAACGGTAGGACAGCAGCTTTCCCTGGAAGCTGACATCCATAAGGCAGGAGAAAGCAAGCCTATCGACCTGTGGATTAAGCGAGCAGATTCCGTTTGAAAGCTGCTTTGGCAGCATGGGGACGACCATATCGGCGTAGTAGATTGACGTACCCCGTGCGAACGCCTCCTCGTCAAGGGCAGAGCCCTTGCGCACATAGTGGGACACATCCGCGATATGCACGCCTAGCTTGTAGCATTTCTCGGTTTTGGTTATGCTTACAGCGTCGTCGATATCCTTGGTGTCGGCTCCGTCTATCGTGAATATGGCTTCACCGCGCAGGTCAAGCCTGCGGTTGATTTCGTCCTCTTCGGGTTCATCGCAGTCGCATTTGCTTGCCTCAAGCAGTACTTCGTCCGGAAATTCGGTATGAAGTCCGTTGGCGAGCATATATGCCTGTGCGCCGGATTTTGCATTTTCGCAGCTTCCAAAGCCGCCTACGATAGTTACGGTATGGTCATAATGGCGCTCGCCGCGCTTTTTTATCGCGAACACCACCTTATCGCCGACGTGCAGCAGGGCTTTGCCGGTTTTTGAAATGGCAAGCGGCTCGTCACAGAGCTTGTCGGGCAATACCATAAGCTTGTTGCCGGATGGTACAATAACTCCGGTAAGCAGCATATCGCTTTCCTTAAGTATACCCATCACAACAGCGGTGGGAGAACGGTTGAAATCATCTGCATCTGCGATTTTTCTGGCAAGCACCACATCGCCGGGTATCGCGCCCAGCATATCTCTGCCGCGCACGAAATACTCGACGGGTACCTCGTTGGCTGTCATAAAGCCGGATTTAGGGGTCACGCGAGATACGGTCGCCTCGAAATACTGTCCGGCGTTCCTGAGATAGCAGACTTCCTTTTTTATTGAGATATCGCCGTATTTTTTCATTTCATTCAGGGTGTTGTCCAGCTTCTTCATGTTTTTTTTGACAAGACCCAGATAAGCCGCAAGCGCCTTTTTGGTCATTCCCTTTTCCTTGTTGGAGTACAGCGCGGATATGATAGATAACTTAAAACTGTTCATAAGATTCCTCCTCCGTCCGGTATGCCGTATTATATAGTTATGAGCTGTCGAAGCGCGGTGAGCGTTTCGGTGGGTGTGATATATGGTGTTGGATTTAGTTTTTCTTGTTGTTGCTATAATTATAACACCGCCTCGGGCAAAAGTCAATGTAATAAAAGTAAAGCCGCTATGAAATTTGCTTTCATAGCGGCTTGTGTATAATATTCAATTATCATCAACCCTCATTGGTTGTGTTTGCCGGCTCAGCAGCATTATCAGCGTTATCGCCTGCGTCTGCTGTGGGTTCAGCGGCATCATCGGCTGTGCTTGTTGCGGACTGTTCAGCCTCGGCGGTAGCTGCCTCGGGAGCGCTCTGAACAGGCTCGTCTGCGTCTGCACCGCCTGCCTCTACAGTGATCTGGATATCGGTATCATCTGCTCCGGAGCCCTCTGCAAGGCTGGTGTCAAGGGCAGGATTGCTTGTTGTGTCGGAGTTTTCGTTGGTCTTGATCTTATTGATATTTACATTTATGACGTTTACGAGAAGTGCAAGGACAAAGAATATAATGGTCGAAGCAACCATAGCGCGGTTAAGCTTTGCTTCCTTTGTTCTGCCGGAATTCTTCTGATAAAAGCTGTCGCTGCTTGCGCCGCTGATAGCCTGTGACATACCGGACTTTGTATCGCTGATAAGAACGACGATTACGATGAATACGCACGCAATAATGAGAATAATTGCGCTGATTATTTCAAATAAACCCATAATTATTTTCCTCCGTTTTGTTATCTTTATGTATTATATGTACCCGAAAAAAGGCACAATGGATATCATACTTTGATATTATACCACAATGCTTTTCAAAATGCAATAGTTTTTTTAAAAAAATCTGCAAAACCATAAAGTTATTATAAAAAGGGAAATCCCCCTGATAGGGGGACTCAGGCTGTCGATAAACCGCCATCTGCGGCGTCAGCGCCGCTACGACAGCCACAAAGGCTAGTCGTAGCAACGCTTCAGAGTAACACAAAGTGTTATTCGTGCATCTGACGATTTCTCGCCAGCCTGTATTTAACTTTTTCGACAGACTGAATCCCCCTGATAGGGGGACTCAGATTTTGGATTTTGCGAGAAACGTACGAACCTTGTTGACTATGAGCTTATCATTATCATAGGCGAGATGCTGGGCAGCCTGACTTATCTCCACCCAGCGGATATCGGATATCTCCTCCTCCTGCGGAACACTGTCAAAGCTTGTGGCACGCGCGATGAAGTAAACGACCTCTTTGCGTGTATCGCGCCGCGGATTGAACACAACGGTCTCGCGGAAGGAAGCGTCATCAATGGAGATGTCGATATTGGTTTCCTCTTTGATTTCGCGTATTGCAGTTTCGGTCTCGGACTCGCCGCTTTCCATATGTCCCTTGGGGAATGACCAGTAACCGGATTTGATATGCTTTATCAACAATATTTCAGTGTTTCCGTAGTGCTTACGGTAAACAATCGCACCGCATGACTTTTCATGATTCATGCCAGCTTTCCTTTCGTAAAAATTGATTGATGTTATAGTAAATGAAAACGCTATAACAGACACTTGTATTTATTATAGCATAAAAACTGCTATTTGTCACGCACTTTTTTCACACTTGTTTTTGTTGGGCGTTTTGCATAATAGTATTTTTGATTTTTTTGCGGCAGATGTCTATTTTGACGGAGATTTGGCGAGGCGTCTTTTTAGTGAAATTTACAATAACAAACCATTCATTTTACATTTTCTGGCATATATCGGTTGTTTTTTCAAATGGTTACAAAATGGTTACAAAACTATGATTGTGCATTTTCAACAAAAACGGGAGTGCGTTTTCGTTTGACATTAACTAAGAAAAGCTGTATAATACCAAACGTACAGCGGAGATAACATTACTCTACATCATACCAACTGCTGCTGTACGATATTGGAGGCAATATGAAACCACAGATAGAAAACACCAAGATGAATAAGCTGTTAAGGCAAAGCAGGTTAGTCAAAGCGGTGCTGTTTTTGACATCTATACTTCTTATTGTGATGATGACCGGCTCTCTTTATTTCCGCGACCGGGTATTTATTACCGATAACGGTGTTACAACAGAGCTTATGATATCATCTGCGGATGTAGATACGATATTGCAGCAGGGCGGCTTCAGCGTAGGCAGCAACGACCGCCTGACATACCGCGCAGAGGATGCGCATACCGCTTATCTCACAATAACACGCGCATATGATGTTATAGTCTGCGCGGACGGAAAAGAAATCAAGGTGCCCGTAATCGACGGAACGGCGGAGCAGGTTCTTAGCAAAGCCGGAATTACTCTCGGCGAAAACGACTATATCGACTGCGGCATGCAGGACGAGGTATACGAGGGAATGAAAATCACCGTTACGCGCGTCAACTACAGGCTGCGTGCGACTACCGCCGAGATTCCCTTCGAGACCATTTATGTTGACAACTCCAACATGGTTATCGGGGAAGAGAGAGTTGCGGTGCAGGGCGATAACGGCGTCAGAACATATGTTATCAAGGAGAAATACATCGACGGAGTGCTCAGCGGACAGGAGCTTACACACGACAATATCGAGAAGCCTGCCGTTGCAAGAGTAATCGAGCGCGGCACTGCACTTG
>JBJESD010000128.1:0-30482 GCA_051882595.1 Oscillospiraceae bacterium
AATGCTACGAGCTGATAGAAGTTATGTCGGATATCAAAAATTCCGGCAAGGAAATCGTTTTTGTAACCTCCGGTGCACAGGGCGTCGGTGCGGCACGCGCGGGTTTGCCGAAAAAGCCCACGGATATGCCGTCCAAACAGGCTTGTGCTGCGATTGGTCAATCCGAGTTGATGACGTTTTACAGCGAGAATTTCGGCAAGTTCAATCATAAAGTAGCTCAGCTGCTGCTTACGCGCGATGTTATTTCCAACAGTGAGCGTAAGTTCAATGTTGTAAACACGTTCGATAAACTGTTTGAGATGGGAATTATTCCTATTATCAACGCAAATGACGCAGTTTCTATAAAGCAGCTGGATTTTGATGAAAATGATACCCTTTCCGCTATCGTTGCGTCGCTTTGTGACGCGGATCTTCTCGTTATGCTTACCGATGTTGACGGCTTGTATGACGGCGACCCGAAGCTTCCTGAGTCCAAACTGATAAAGGAAGTGGATTGCATCACACCGGAGATCATCGCTGTTGCTCAGGGTGCAGGAAGCAATCTTGGCACGGGCGGAATGCTTACAAAAATAGAGGCTGCTAAGATAGCGACCGAGGCAGGTATCGACGCTGTCATCATAAACGGCGACGCTCCGTTAAAGCTTTATGAGCTGTTTGATGGTGACGATGCGGTTTGTACATATTTTAAAGCAAAAACACGGTGAGGTAAATATGGAATATATTGAAGAACTGGGATACAAAGCCAAGGCAGCCGAGCCTGCTGTTGCGGCTTTAAAGGTTTCCGAAAAAAACAAAGTGCTTTCCGAGATTGCCAGACGGCTTCGTACCGACAGTGCGGTTCTTATCGAGGCAAACAGGCTTGATATCGCTGCTGCTGAGAAAAATGGCATGAGCAAGGCGATGATAGATCGCTTGACCCTGACCGACGCACGCATTGAAGGCATTGCAGAGGGAGTTGATAAGGTCATCGCACTTTCGGATCCTGTCGGAATGGTGATAGGCGGAAATGAACTGGCAAATGGAATGCGTGTTGTTAAAAGACGTGTTCCCATCGGCGTTATTGGCATCATTTTTGAGTCAAGACCGAACGTTACCGTGGATGCGGCAGCGCTCTGCTTCAAGGCAGGAAATGTTGTTATTCTCCGCGGCGGAAGCGACGCTATCAACTCCAACAAGGCACTTGTTGCTTTGATGAGGAGTGCGATTAAGGACTGCGGCTTTGATGAGAACGCTGTTCAGCTTGTCGAGGATACTTCACGCAGCGTTGCAAATGCAATGATGAAGCTTAATAAGTATATCGATCTGCTTATCCCGAGGGGCGGCGGCGGTCTTATCCGCGCTGTTATCGAGAATGCAACGATTCCCGTTATCCAGACCGGTGAGGGCAACTGCCATGTCTATGTGGACGAGTCCGCCGACCTTGAGATGGCGGTAAACATCGTTGACAACGCAAAAACTCAAAGACCGTCGGTCTGCAATGCGATTGAAAATGTTCTTGTTCATGAAAAGGTAGCTGCTGATTTCTTCAGGCTGCTTGCACAAAAATGGAATGGTAAGGTCGCAGTTATCGGCGATAAGGCAACATCGGAATACATTAATGTAGAGAAAATTGCCGATGATAATGACTATGCAACAGAGTTTCTTGATTATCGTATCTCTGCAAAGGTAGTTGCAAGTGTTGAAGAGGCAATCTCCCACATAAATCGTTTTGGAACAAAGCACAGTGAATGTATCGTAACATCCGATATCAATAGCGCTGAGCTTTTCCAGAACAAGGTAGACGCAGCAGCGGTGTATGTGAATGCAAGCACACGCTTCACCGATGGCTTCGAGTTCGGACTCGGAGCGGAGATCGGCATTTCTACCCAGAAGCTGCACGCAAGAGGACCCATGGGACTTGAGGCGCTTACAACCTACAAGTATCTCATCAACGGCAATGGTCAGATAAGAGGTTAACCGAAAGGATAGTGTATGGCAAAAAGGAATAGAAACAACTTGCCCAAAAAGCAGGACGGGGAAAAGGTTATCAATCAGCTTCTTGGTTCTCTGGACAGCAATGATGAAATAGAGGGCGATGTTGCGGAGCTTGGCAACGATACCGCTGACCAGCCCGATCCTGTGGTGCCGGAGCCCGTGAAGAAAAAGCGCTTTTTCTTTGGCTTTTCGGTATTTGTGATAGTAATGGCACTGATAGGCTGTGTATCATCAATTCGCTTTGTTGCCGGAGTAGCAGGAAAGCTTGTGGATAATACTTCGCTGAAAAATGAGTTTGCTCAGTTTATTTTTCCTGTGGTTGTTAATGATATCGCTCCGTTTGAAAATATCAGTGAGATTCCGAATACTACCAAGATAACCTGCGCTATGTGGAATATACTGATTAAAAAAGACACTACCGCATATGAAAACGGTTTAGGCGGACTTACTATTCCGGAGTATGACCTGACGCAGTCCTGCCGTGAAATATTCGGCAGCAGTATTTCGCTGGAGCATCAGTCGGTAGGAACAGGCGAGGTAAGATTCATATATGACAGTGAAAAGCATGTGTATTCAGCAAATAAGAATATCCGCTATTTGACATATGCGCCTCAGATTGTTGATATGACCTCTTCGGACGGCACATACAAGCTGATTGTCGGCTATCTTCCGCCATCTCTTGCGACGGTAACCGGTATCAGCGGAATGGAAGTTGTGCCCGATAAATATATGGAATACACGATTTACCGCTGGGGAGGCACAAATACTTTGATTTCGGTTGCGTTCTCCGATTATTCTCCGGAAACAGCGGAGGCAGTCAACGTGCTGTGACAGAAAAATAGTTGTTAATATGCCGACAGGCTTAAAAATTTCCGTTAAGGAAGGACAGGATAGAAAAATGAAAGAACAGTTACAAATCATCAAAGCTGCGGCGCTTAGCGCTGTTGAATCAAGCCCTGATTTGAAAGAGCTTGATGCTGTGCGCGTTAAATTCCTTGGAAAAAAGGGCGAGCTGACAGCAATACTTAAGCAGATGGGAGGTCTTTCTGCTGAGGAAAGACCTGTTGTAGGTCAGCTTGCAAACGAGGTAAGAGGAGCAATTGAGAGTGCTATCAAAGCCAAGACCGAGGAGCTTAAGTCCGCAGAAACAGAGCTCAGGCTTCAGGCAGAGGCGCTTGATGTCACTATGCCCGGCAAGCGCAGGGCAAACGGCAGACGCCATCCGATGAATATTGTACTTGATGAGCTCAAGGATATTTTCCGCGGCATGGGCTACACCGTGGTTGACGGACCGGAGATTGAAGAAACAAAATATGTGTTTGATATGCTGCTCACTAAGGAGGGGCATCCTGCCCGTGATCCGCAGGATACGTTCTATATCACAGATGACGTGCTGCTTAGAACCCAGACATCCTCCGTGCAGATAAGAACGATGCTTAAGAATAAGCCTCCGATAGCAATTATCAGCCCCGGACGCGTGTACAGACGTGATGAAGTTGACGCAACACATTCTCCGATTTTCCACCAGTGCGAGGGACTTGTTGTTGATAAGAACCTCACCTTTGCTGACCTTAAGGGAACGCTTGAGGAATTCGCAAAGCGTCTTTACGGCGAGGGCATGAAGCTGAAATTCAGACCGCATCACTTCCCGTATACCGAGCCCAGCTGTGAGATTGACTTCCAGTGCTTCCGCTGCGGCGGCAAGGGCTGTCCGATGTGCAAGGGCGAGGGCTGGATAGAAATTCTCGGCGCCGGTGTTGTTCGACCCGAGGTTCTTGAAAACTGCGGTATTGATTCAAATGAATACAGCGGCTTTGCTTTTGGCATTGGTATCGAGCGTATTACAATGCTTCGTTATGAGATTGACGATATGCGTTACATTTACGAGAATGATATGCGTTTCTTAAAGCAGTTCTAAAACTTAGTAGTGACATAAGGAGATAATAAAGTGGATCTTTCAATGAAATGGCTTAACGATTATGTTAAAGCCGATATGCCAATAAAAGAATTCTGCGATGGAATGACCATGAGCGGAAGCAAGGTTGAAACTTACTCTGTGCAGGGTGCGGACATCACCAATGTTGTTGTCGGCAAGTGTGTTGCGATAGAAAAGCATCCCGATGCGGATACTCTCTGGGTATGCAAGGTCGATGTCGGCGCACAGGAGCCTGTTCAGATAGTAACCTCCGCACAGAATGTGTTCGAGGGCGCGTTCCTGCCCGTTGCACTGCATGGTGCGACCTGCTACAATCATAAAGATATGAGCTTTATGAAAATCAAGAAGGGCAATATGCGCGGCATTAAGAGTGAGGGCATGATGTGCTCATATGAAGAGCTTAATCTTTCGCTTGCTGATGTTCCTTACTCCAGTGCTGACGGTATCCTCATCCTTAACGATGACCCTGATTTTGACAAAATGTCTGTTGGAATGGACATTCATGACGCTCTCGGCTTTAATGATACCACAGTAGAGTTTGAGATAACCAACAACAGACCGGATTGCCTTTCGGTTCTTGGTCTTGCAAGGGAAGCCTCTGCAACCTTTGACATTCCTTTCAACTATGTTGAGCCTAAGTTCACGGGCGTTGAGGGTAAGGCAACCGACTATATCAACGTCGAAGTTAAGAATGCAAAGCTGTGCTCGCGCTATATGGCGGCGGTAGTTAAGAACGTAAAGATCGGTCCCTCTCCCCGTTGGATGGCTGAGCGTCTTAATGCCAGCGGTGTGCGCTCTATCAACAACTTTGTTGATATCACAAATTATGTAATGCTTGAATACGGTCATCCCATGCACGCGTTTGATCTGCGCTATGTTGAGGATGCCAAGATAGTTGTCCGTAACGCCGAGCAGGGCGAGAAGATCACTATCCTTGACGGCTCCGAGGTCGCTCTTTCACCTGAAATGCTGATTATCGCCGACGGCAAGAAGCCTATCGCAGTAGCCGGTGTAATGGGCGGAGAGTACAGCGGTATCATGGACGACACACAGACCGTTGTGTTCGAGTCAGCCTGCTTTGACGGCGTTTCTGTCCGAATGACTGCAAAGAACATCAATAAGCGTACAGACGCATCCTCCAGATTTGAAAAGGATATTGACCCCATCAACGCAAAGCCTGCTCTTATGAGAGCGCTGGAGCTTGTTGAAATGCTGGGCTGCGGCGAGGTTGTACGCGAGTACATTGATATTGATAATATTACAAAGACGCCTGTTAAGCTTAAGCATGACGCACAGTGGATAAGCGATCATCTTGGCATTGATATTCCCGAGCAGCAGCAGATAGATATCTTCAAAAAGCTTGGCTTTACTTACGAGGACGGATATCTTACTGCTCCCAACACAAGAATTGATATTGTCCGCCAGTGCGACCTTGCTGAGGAGGTTGCAAGAATTTACGGATATAACAAGATTCCGTCAACTGTTCCTAAGCTCTCCTCCAACAGTACAATTACTCCTATCCAGAGGTTTGAAAAGAATGTTGTAAATATTATGGTTTCTCAGGGCTTCTATGAAACCATGACATTCAGCTTTATCTCTCCCAGAGCATATGAGAAGCTCATGTTCAGCGACGACAAGAAGAACAGCATTGTATTGACCAACCCTCTCGGTGAGGATACAAGCGTTATGAGAACATCCATGCTTCCGTCTATGCTTACTGTTGCCGCAACAAATGTTGCTAACAGAAATCTGTCTGCACGTATGTTTGAGATTGGCAGAATATTCACTCCCACCGATGATCGTCTGCCCGTTGAGGATGATGTTGTAGGTCTTTGCTGCTATGGAGCGGACGAGGACTTCTATTCCGTTAAGGGTGTTGTAGAGGAGCTTCTGGACGAGCTTGTTATTGATGCAAGATTTGTTCCGGTAAGCGATAATAAGACATTCCACCCCGGAAGATGTGCAGAGATCGTATGCGGCGATGATGTTATCGGTATAGTTGGTGAGCTTCACCCGAATGCAGCAGAGAATTATGACATATCCTGCCGTGTTTACGCTGCCGAGTTGTATCTTGAAAAGATGTTCAATCACTGCGGTGATGAGCGCAAGTACAAGCCTCTGCCTAAATATCCGGCGATGACCCGCGACCTGAGCCTTCTCTGTGATGATGTTGTTACATCCGATACGATCATTGACATCATCAAATCCAGTGCAAAATACCTTGAAAGCGTGTCGGTTTTTGATATGTATAAGGGCGAGCAGGTTCCTGCCGGCAAGAAGAGCCTTTCTTACAAGCTTGTTCTTCGCAAGGACGGAACAATGACCGACGAGGAAGCCGACGCTTCCGTTGAGCGTGTTCTTAAGGCTCTCGCTCAGCATGATATTGTTCTTAGAACTTGATTAAGGAGGAAGATAAATGTCTTTTGATTTTAAGAGAATTGCTGCAGGTGCTGCCGCAGTTGTATGCGCTGCATCAATGTGCGGCTGCGCATTCGATTCGGGCTACGTTGGCACTATCGACGGAAAGGATATCCGCAACGGTGTATACCTCAGTTACATGAGAAACGCATATTCAAATGCTTACACCGAGATAAAAGACGCTAAGGAAGAGCTTGGCGATACCTCTGAGGTAACCGATATTTTTGCAAATAATATCGGCGATAAGACCGCAAACGATTGGATAAAGGAAGAAACACTGACTCTTCTAAAGCGCCATATCGCTATTGAAAAATTCTGCGAGAGCAGGGGCATAAGCCTTTCCACAGAGGAGCTTAATAAGATAGCCGCTAGCGTCAATGAAACATGGGATTCCGAGTCTATTGACTATTATGGCATTGGTTATATGATACCTGTATCGCAGATCTACGGCTATAATACTATGGGTGAATACTACGACAGCATTGGCATCGGCACTGAGTCAATGAAAGAGGTAGAGCAGAATCGCGAGCTTGAGAACAAGCTCTTTATGGCTCTGTATGATACCGAAGGCGAAACACCTGTCAGCGTTGAGGACTATAATGCATTCCTCGCCGACAACTATGCTGTACTCAAGTATTTCGAGTTCCCCTATAAGGATAAGTACGGACTTAATCTCAAGGAGGACGCTGAAATTCAGGCAGTAAAGGATAAAGCACAGAACTATGCAGACAGAATCAACGCCGGAGAAGATATTTTCCAGATAAGGTACGAATATGATCTCGCCAAAGCTCAGGACGAAGCCGCTGTAGAAGCAGAAGAGGCTTTCGAGGATATGACTGCTGAGGCTATTGATGAAAATGAGGTTAATGCCGCAATTGAGGAAGCTATCGCAGGCGCTGAGGTAGACAGATACGAGAACGAGGCTGATTTTGAAACTATAATCGCTAAGTCCTATTCATCTCTCAGCGATGACCTGACCGAGTATGTATGGAATGCGGCATCCGACGGTAAGGCCACAGTATTTGAAACCGATACTGCAAGCTACGTTGTAATCAGGTATGATATTACTCAAAAAGAGGCTTGGCGTACCAAGTACAGAGAAACTATTCTGAGGGGCGTAAAGAACGATGAGTTTAATGAGCTTCTCAAAGCTGAAGGCGACTCATATGTTGTTGAAATGAACGAAAGCCTTGTTAATAAGAAGTATTCTCCGAACACTTACAAGGATTTTGTTAAGGATGAATAATTCCTGACTTACTATTGTTTTTGCGCCGCTTGCGCTTTTGCGTGGGCGGTGCAGTTGGTTATGGAATCAGATGGTGATTTGAAATGTTACTTATGAGTTTATGTGATGTCGCAATGTCATTTGCAGACCGGGAATTGTTCTCCAGCGTGACTTTCGATGTCTATGATAATGATAAAATCGGTTTCGTCGGCGTTAATGGCTGCGGAAAAACCACGCTTTTCCGCCTTATTAAGGGCGAGCATACTCCGGACGAGGGCTTTGTTCATATAGCCGGCAGCTGCAAAATCGGTTTTATGGAGCAGTTTTCCTGCCGCGATTCACAGCGCACTCTTTTTGAGGAAGCGCTTACGATATTCTCTCATCTTGAGGACATGGATCTTGAGCTGGAGGAGCTGCATGACAGGATCGACATGGGAGACCACAGTGCAGAAACAATCGAACGGCAGACAAGGCTTGCTGAGTGCTTTGAGCGCGAGGGCGGACTTACCTATAAGAGCCGCACCGCCTCTGCTCTTACGGGATTGGGCTTTGACGAGCGAGACTTCACACTGCCGGTAAGTGTATTGAGCGGCGGACAGAAATCAAAGCTTCAGCTTGCAAAGCTGCTGTTATCGGACGCTAATCTGCTTCTGCTGGACGAGCCTACAAACCATCTTGATATAAAGTCCGTTGAGTGGCTTGAACGCTTTCTCGGCGATTATCGGGGTGCATATATAGTAATCTCGCATGACCGCTATTTTCTTGATAAGGTGACTGGGCGTACAATTGAGCTTGAGAATTGCCGCCTTGATGATTATAAGGGCAGCTACACTCGCTTCCTTGCCTTGAAAGCAGAGGAAACAGAGCGCCGAAGAAAGGTCTACGACAGCACTGTCAAAGAGATAAAGCGTATTGAGGGTATTATCGAACAGCAAAAGCGCTGGAATCAGGCACACAATTATGTGACCATTGCAAGCAAGCAAAAGTCAATAGACCGCCTTGAAGCCGGACTGATTAAGCCGGAGGAATCGCCGGATGCACTTAAATTCAGCTTTAAGTCAAAGGATGGATGCGGAAATGATGTCTTTTCTGCAAAGAATATCTCACTTGGCTTTGACGGAAAGCAGCTTTTCCGCAATGTGAATATCGACATCAAAAAGGGCGAGAGGATTTTTCTCTTGGGAAGCAACGGCTGCGGAAAAACTTCACTTTTTAAGGTGTTCACCGGTGAATACACACAGGATAGCGGCGAATACAGCTATGGCACGCGTGTTCAGATGGGATACTTTGATCAGGCTCAATCCGGTCTTGATGACAGAAAAAGAGCTATCGACGAGATATGGGATATGTATCCAACCATGACCGAAACGCAGGTAAGAACTGCGCTCGGCTCGTTTCTGTTCAAGGGCGACGATGTATTTAAAAGCGTTTCGGAGTTAAGCGGAGGAGAGCGCGCCCGTATCGCTATCCTTAAGCTGATGCTGTCGGGTGCGAATTTTCTGCTTCTTGACGAGCCTACAAACCATCTTGATATTACATCCTGCGAGGCGCTTGAAAATGCGCTTCAGAACTATGATGGAACGATTTTCGTCATTTCACATGACCGATATCTTATCAATAAGCTTGCTGACAGGATTTATTACCTTTCTTCCGCCGGAGTAAAAGAATACCTCGGCTCTTACGACGCCTATACGCTTACAATGCAGAATGCAGCCGCCGAGGCGAGTGAGAAAAAGCCTCAGAAGACAGAAAAGGTCAACGATTACAAGCTGAGAAAGGAACGCGAGTCAGAGCGCAGGAAGCTTAACACTAAGATTTCGCGCGCCGAGAAAGACATAGATGAGCTGGATAAGCTTATTGAAGAGAAAACGAACGAATTATCCGGACTTACCGACTATCAGCAGGCTATGCAGCTTTCCACGGAAATTGAGGAGCTGAGAAGCAGGCAGGAGGAAGCAATGCTGGTATGGGAGGAAGCCTCGCTTGCACTGGAGGAATTTGACCAATGACAGAACAGATACGCACATATTTGCAATACCTCAGAGCATTTATGGCGGAAGAACACACCGTAGATGAGTTTTGCATTGAGAGAGCAAAGCTTCTGAAACGCATTGAGCTTTATCAGCATGAAAGATTGGTTCATCTGCTTGTGACTCTTGCTTTTGCAATTTTCTTTATGTTGTCGCTTTTTATGTTGCTGCTTATCGGCGGAATTGGGTTATTTATACTTACATTTCTGTTTTTGGTGCTTTTGGTTCCGTACATTAAGCATTATTATTTCCTTGAAAACTCGGTTCAGGAGCTTTACAAAATTTACTACAAAATGGAAGATTAATACTTGTCAAACATGCACAGATTTTCAGTGTTAAATTTGTGCATGTTTTTTACATATACCCCCTTTACAAATCGGTAATATCTGCTATAATAACTAAGGTGCTGTGCTTTATATAACGCACGGCAATAGTTTACTTCACTTGAGTAAACGATTACAGCAGAAAAGAGGGTAAGTATAATGTTTTTGTTGCGATGGTTATGGAAGAATATGCAAGGATGCCGCGCTATATACATAATGGCACTGCTATTGACTGTTGTATGTCAGTCCATGTATATTATTACTCCTTATTTCACTCAACAGATCACCGATACATTCATCATTAATGAAAATGCAGCGGCAAATCTGCGTGACCATTCGGATTTGCTTATACAGATGCTGATAGCAATGGTTGCGTTCACGCTTATCAGGGGAGTGCTTCAGTACTCCGGAAATATGATGTATGAATTCTCGTCACAAAAGCTTATATACAATGTCCGCAAGGTGCTTTTTGACAATATTGAAAAGCAGGACGCCCAGTTCTATAATTTTTACAGAACCGGTGATATCATGACCAGAGTAACCGGCGACCTGGAAATGGTACGCCATTCAATCGCATGGATCATCAAGGCGATACTTGAGTGCATTGTGCTTTTCTCGGTGTCTGTTATTTTCTTCTTTTCCATTGATTGGCTTATGGCGGTTTGTCTGATTAGTCTCACGCCTGTGATAATGTTTATCACTTGGCTTTTTAAGCGTAAGGTCGGTCCTATGTATGTAGATCTGCGAGAAAGGCTCTCCACAATGAACACGGCAGCAGAGGAGAACATCTCCGGAAACCGTGTAATCAAGGCATTTGCGCGTGAAGAGCATGAAATAAAGCAATTCGATGAATACAGCAAGGCATACAGCACTGCTAATAAAAATGCTGCGTTTATGTGGCTTAAGTTTTTCCCGTATCTTGAGATAACGGCACAGTCGCTTTCCGTTGTAATGCTGGTGTGCGGCGGTCTGTTTGTAATCTCCGGAAGAATCACCTTCGGCGAGTATACTGCTTTTGGTGGACTTATCTGGACATTGTCTAACCCTATGCGTACTCTGGGTAATATCGTCAATGACCTGCAGCGCTTCTCTGCTTCAGCCAACAAGATCATCGAGATATACTACGGAAGTCCCAGAATTGTCGATCGCTCTGACGCTGTTGACAAGCCGGAAAGATTCAGCGGCAAGATCGAATTCGACCATGTAAGCTTCTCATACGGAAACACTAAGGTTCTTGACGATGTTTCGTTTGTCATAAATCCGGGTGAGACCGTCGTTATCATGGGCGAAACCGGTTCGGGCAAAACTACGCTGGTTGACCTTATTCCGCGTATATATGACGTAAACTCGGGAGAGGTTCGCGTTGACGATATCAACGTCACAAAGCTTAAGCTTAAGCAGCTGAGAGGAAACATCGGAGTGGCGACACAGGATGTGCTTCTTTATTCGGATACAATTGACGGAAATATCAGCTTCGGCAACTCCTCAATGCCGGAGGAGGATGTATATAAGGTTGCGAAAGCAGCCGACGCAGACGGATTTATCCGCAGATTAAGCGACGGTTATGATACGATCGTCGGCGAACGGGGAGTTGGTCTATCCGGCGGTCAGAAGCAGCGTATCTCGCTTGCCCGTGCATTGGCTGTTAAGCCTGCAATTCTGATACTGGACGATACGACCTCTGCGGTCGATCTTGAAACGGAAAAGCATATTCAGGATGCGCTTGGTTCGCTTGACTTTCCCTGTACAAAGATAATAATAGCACAAAGAATATCAACATCGCGTAACGCAGATAAGATCATTGTACTTAAGGACGGAAAGATATCCGAACAGGGAACACATGATGAGCTTATCAAGCAGGACGGCTATTACCGCGAAGTATATGAGCTGCAGAAATAAGGAGGGATGACAAGTGGCAAGAAATAAATTTGACGTTGATGAACAGCTTGAAACCCCATTCGACATACGACATTTGAAGCGTTCGCTGGTGTATGCGGCGAAATACAAAAAGAGAATAGCATTATCTCTTACCTTAAGTGCTGTCGGAGTAATCATTGGCTTGCTTTCGCCGCTTATTGTTCAGAATGCGCTGGATAATTACATGAAATCCACCGATACCATACC
Organism: Oscillospiraceae bacterium; assembly: GCA_051882595.1. Taxonomy (GTDB): domain Bacteria; phylum Bacillota; class Clostridia; order Oscillospirales; family Ruminococcaceae; genus CAG-115. The sequence goes on from JBJESD010000128.1 coordinate 12,031, forward strand.
TCAGCTGCTGCTGAGTGGACTGGCTTTACTGATATGTATATGCGTCAGCGTTATTTTTGCAAAAATACGTGCTGAAATGATGACTCGTGTCGGTCAGGATATAGTCTATGACATCCGTAAGGACCTGTTTGAGCATATGCAGAAGCTGTCTTTCGAGTATTACGACAGCCGCCCCCACGGAAAGATTCTTACGAGAATTATCAATTATATCAACTCTATATCCGACCTAATGACCAACGGTCTGATAAACTTTGTCCTTGAGTTGTTCAACCTGCTTTTTATCACCATTTTCATGTTTTTTGTCTGCTGGCAGCTTGCTTTAGTAACTCTTGCAGGTATGCCGATATTTGCGGCGGTGATGTTCTTTATTAAGAACCATCAGCGAAAGGCGTGGCAGCAGGTATCCAACAAAAGCTCAAATATGAATGCCTATCTTCACGAAAGCATTGTCGGCGTTAAAATCTCGCAGATATTTACCCGTGAGGAGGAAAACGCCGAGATAAACGATAAGCTTGCTGTTGCATACAGGAATTCATGGATGCGCGCTGTAAGCTTCTCAAACATGGTATGGCCTGCAACGGACATTATCTCGATCATTGTGCGTGCTGCTCTGTTCGGAATAGGTTTGTTAGGATTTGGCGGCACAATATCACTTGGTACAATTATTGCGATGTCCGATTATTCGGCACGCTTCTGGCAGCCGCTTATGAACCTGTCAAATCTGATGAATACATTCATTAATGCGGTTGCATACCTTGAGCGTATTTTTGAGATGCTGGACGAGCCGGTTACGGTTGACAATATCGAGGGAGCAGCCGAAATGCCGGAGATAAAGGGTGATGTTCACTTTGAAAATGTTACTTTCGCATATGAAGAGGGAATAAACATCCTTGAAAACCTCAGCTTTGATGTAAAAGCAGGCGAGAGCATTGCTCTTGTAGGACCCACAGGCGCAGGAAAGACAACAATCGTCAACCTTATCTCGCGGTTTTATAACATAAGCGGCGGTACGGTGCGCATCGACGACAGTGATATTTCAAAGGTAACACTCAAGTCGCTGAGGTCGCAGATGGGAATAATGCTTCAGGACAGCTTTATTTTCAGCGGTACTATCAAGGATAATATCAAATACGGCAATCTTGAAGCGACCGATGAGCAGGTGAGAGCGGCGTGCAGGATAGTTGGTATAGACGACTACATCATGTCGCAGAAGAACGGCTACGATACTCCGGTCAACGAGCGCGGTGCAGGACTTTCACAGGGACAAAAGCAGCTCATTGCATTCGCCAGAACAATAGTATCCGATCCGAAAATACTTGTTCTTGACGAAGCTACATCTTCAATTGACGCCAAGACCGAGCGTTACCTCCAGAACGGCTTAAATCACCTGCTTAAGGGTAGAACCTCGTTCATTATTGCACATAGGTTATCGACGATACGCAATTGCGACAAAATCATGTATGTTTCCAACAAAGGCATAACCGAAGCCGGAACCCATGATGAGCTTATGGCGAAAAAGGGCGATTATTACAGACTTTACACATCTCAATCCGTATAATGTCAATCACCCCCGAGATATCGGGGGTGATTTGCTTGACAATTCAAATATGGTGTGCTATAATATCATCTGTGAAATATAATGGAATTAAATACAGAATACCACTCCCGAAGTAAGTCGTGAGTGGATTTTGTGCGTACAGAATAAGGAGTCAGTATGTCAGTTTTCGATATATTTAAAAAGCTGGATGAGAGCCGCTCTCCCACAGTATCGGGCGCGGTTGAGTATATTATTGTCGGACTTGGAAATCCCGGTACCGAGTATGAAAGCACACGCCATAACATTGGGTTTATGACGATAGATAATCTTTGCGAAAGGCTGAAAGTAAGCTGCAAAAAAGTTAAGTTCAAATCATTGACAGGAGAAGCGATGATAGGGGGAAAACGCTGCCTTATCATGAAGCCGACTACCTACATGAACAAAAGCGGAGAAGCGGTTACAGAGGCTATGAACTTCTATAAAATTCCTCCCGAGCGTACAATAGTCGTATACGATGACATCTCGCTTGAGCCGGGAAAGCTCCGCATACGCAGAAAGGGCAGCGACGGCGGTCATAACGGAATTAAAAATATCATCTATCTGTCGGGCAAGGACACATTTCCTCGCATTAAGATGGGAGTTGGTGCAAAGCCCCACCCGGACTATAACCTTGCGGATTGGGTGCTGGGTCATTTTAAGAAAGAAGACGGAGAAAAGCTGACCGAGTGCATGAATAACGCTGCGCAGTGTATAGAGCTCATGGTGCAGGATAAGATAAACGATGCAATGAATAAGTTCAACTCCTGAAATAAGAGGTAACTATGGATTTTTTTCTGAAAGCGGCAGAGCGCAACAGGGAATACAGCCGCCTGTGTAAATACCTTGATGACAATAATCCCTTGCCCGCCCTTGTGACGGGACTTTCGCATATTCATAAAGCACATTTCATCGGTGCGCTCTTATCAAAATCGGAGCTGCTGCCTGCGCTGGTTATTGCGGAAAGCGAGGGAGAAGCGCAGAAGCTGTGCCTTGATATCAATGCGATGTTCGGTTCGGATAAGGCTTTGCTTTATCCGGCAAAGGAGCTTGCACTTGGAAATTACGAGGCAGCCTCACGCGAGTATGAATACAAGCGTATATTTGCGCTAGATGCGATGCTGAATAATCGCTGCTCGTGCGTTATATGCTCTCCCGAGGCAGCGGCACAGCTTACCATTCCCCCGAATGAGCTGATAAACAGGACTATCACACTTTCTGCCGGTGATGATGTTTCTCAGGAAGAGCTTATACGGCGCCTTATTTCGGCAGGCTATTTCCGCTGTGATATGATAGAGGGTGCAGGTCAGTTTTCGGTACGCGGAGGTATCATTGATGTATATGCTCCGGGCTCGTCTGCTCCGTGCCGCATTGAGCTCTGGGGTGACACTATTGACAGCATTTCGGAATTTGACCCCGAAACACAGCGCCGAACCGAGCCGCTGGAAAGTGTATCTATTTCACCTGCATCCGAGACGCTTTTCGACAGTGCCGAACTGCTGTGCGACAAGATCGAAGTATTAGCGAAAAAGTTCCGCGGTAAGTATGCAGAGGGCGCGAGAGAAAAACTGAACAATGATATTTCGCGACTTCGCGGAGGAATAGAGCTTCACAGCTACGACAAATATTTTCCGCTGTGCTATGAGCAGGAAGCTACTGTTTTCAGCTATGCAAAGGCTGTGTTCATCTGTGAGAATGTTTCCGTGAGAGAGGGCTTTCGCGGAGTTTCCTTGCAGCATAACGAGGATCTTAAGATATTGCTGGAGGAGAACCACATCTGCAAGGGGCTTGACAGGTTCATGCTCACTAAGGGAGAATTCCTGTCAGAGCTTGAGGAACGTGCAGCAGTGTATTTCGACACATTCATCCGCGGCGGCGATCTCCGGCTTGGAATAATCATTGATTCTAACGGCGCTATTCAGACCTCTCCGTGGAGCGGCGAATACAAGCTGCTTGAGGATGAGCTTCGCGGTTATCTGTCGCATGGCTTCAGCTGTCTGGTTTTTGCCGGAACAGACAAAAGTGCCAAAACACTGGCAGACGATCTTTGTGACGACGGCTTTGCCGCTGAATACATCCCCGAACCGTCAATTCCGCTGGAAAAGAAAATCATTGTAACCGGCGGAACCCTTACCGCAGGTATTGAATATCAGAATTACAAGCTTGCTGTTTTCACACATACTGCTGTTCATGCAGCAAGAAAGCGCCCTCCCAAAAAGAAAAAGGGCGAGGAGATACGTTCTCTTGCAGATATTTCGATAGGCGATCTCGTGGTGCATTATTCCCATGGTATCGGTGTTTTTGACGGCGTGCATAAAATCGAAAGTCAGGGCGTCGCAAAGGACTATATCCGAATAAGATATGCAGGCAAGGATGTGCTTCATGTTCCCGTAACCCAGCTTGACCTTGTATCAAGATATATCGGAACGGGTGATGCTTCGACCGTAAAGCTGAATAAGCTTAACTCGGAGCAGTGGCAGAAGTCCAAGGCAAAGGCTAAAGCAGCCGCAAAGGAGATGGCTTCCGAGCTGATAGAGCTTTACTCCAAGCGAATGAGAAGTCAGGGCTTCGCTTTTCCCGAGGATGACTCTATGCAGGAGGATTTCGAGTCCCATTTCAGCTATATCGAAACCGATTCGCAGCTGCGTTGTATCGATGAGATAAAGGCTGATATGCAAAAGCCTGTCCCGATGGAGCGTTTGCTTTGCGGCGACGTTGGTTTTGGAAAAACGGAGGTAGCACTGCGAGCCGCTTTTAAATGTATCGAAGCAGGTAAGCAATGCGCGCTGCTTGTGCCGACAACTGTGCTTGCATGGCAGCACTATCAGACTGCTATCAAGCGTATGGAGGCGTTTCCTGTCAATATTGCTTTGCTGTCGCGCCACAAATCCCCCTCTGAACAACGCGAGATACTGCGCGGACTTAAGAGCGGACGAATTGACCTGCTTATCGGAACGCACCGTATCATTCAGGATGATATCGTTTTTAAGGATCTTGGACTTGCGATAATCGACGAGGAGCAGCGCTTTGGAGTTGCTCATAAAGAGAAGTTCAAAACAGCATTCGCAGGCGTGGATGTGCTGACGCTTTCCGCCACACCTATTCCAAGAACCCTGAACATGGCGATGAGCGGTATCCGTGACATGAGCGTACTTGACGAGCCGCCTCAGGACAGACAGCCTATATCCTCTTATGTACTGGAACACGACTGGGGAGTTGTCACTCAGGCGGTAATGAAAGAGATGCGCCGCAACGGACAGGTTTACTATATCCATAATCGTATCGAATCAATATACGGTTGTGCCGAAACCATTAAAAAGCTTATTCCCGAGGCTCGCGTAGGAGTGGCGCACGGAAAAATGTCAGAGGATCAGGTTCTTGAAATCTGGCGTCAGCTTCTGGATGGAGAGCTTGATATTCTTGTATGCACAACGATTATTGAAACGGGCGTTGATGTTCCGAACGTTAACACTCTGATCATCGAGAATGCCGATTATATGGGACTTGCACAGCTCCATCAGCTTCGCGGTCGTGTTGGGCGAACCAATAAACGTGCATATGCATATTTTACGTTCAAAAGGGGAAAAGTGCTGTCTGAGATCTCTCAGAAGCGTCTTGACGCAATACGCGAGTTCACCCAGTTCGGCAGCGGCTTCAGAATTGCGCTGCGTGACCTTGAGATACGCGGAGCAGGAAGTATCCTCGGGGCAAGCCAATCTGGACATCTTGCAAATGTCGGATATGATATGTACCTGCAATTGCTCAGCGAAGCAGTCAGGGAAGAGCAGGGCGAAACCGATGTTCACAAGGAAGAATGCCTTGTTGATATAAGAATAAACGCTTTCATCCCCGAATCCTATATAAGCAATCAGGCGCAGCGAGTTGATTGCTATCGAAAGATAGCACGCATTCAGACAGAGGAGGACAGCCTTGATATCACCGATGAGCTTATCGACCGTTATGGTGAGCCGCCCGAATCTGTGCTGGGTCTGATAGATGTAGCACGCTTGAGAAATATGGCTTCAGCCGTAAACATCGTTGAGATAGCGCAGAATGATGACATACTGAAATTCTATATCTCAAAATTTGAGCCTCAGCGTATTGCCGCGGCAGCAGAAATATTTGGCAGCAAAATGCAGCTGGAAACAATGGGCAGAGCCCACATCGCAATAAAGCTAAACAAGAGTGATAAACCGCTGGATATAATGAGAAGCCTTATTACATCCATGAATACTGCAAAATAGTAATTCCCCGATAAGTTGTATGCTTATCGGGGAAAATTCATATTAATTATTATCTGTATTCGTCAAGAATAGCGTCAACAGCAGACATATATTCGTTGCTAAGTTGAGTATAGCTGCCGGCATTGAACATTATCTCGTTGAGAATACCATAGCCGATTATAGTTTCCGAAAGCTCGGAATTAAATCCATAGCAATCATCAAAGGAGAAAGAGAATGCAGATGGATCATGCATCTCCTGCCAGAGATCATAAAGGTTCTCATCCCACATGATCTGCCATTTTCTCTGACCTTCATTTTTGCCCTCTACGAAATAAACAGGCTCGGGATGTACATATTCATCTCTTGTAGTTGCCTTGACATTTTCATCAGTCTCATAAATGCGGTTGCAGTATATCCAATCCACTGCGCCCTTTATGTTCTTTGCGCCCTTAGGTACCATGTATCCGAACGTATCTTATGCCTGATAATAAATATCACTGCTTGGGTCGCGAGGGAAAGGAACAAAAGCAAAGTCTGATACTACATCATGAATATCATTATCAACGCCGGCGGGATTCTGTATTGTCTTGGTAGCGTCGCTGTATGCCCATGCCGGTTCCATACCGAGGAAAAGCACTTTATCGGCATGTATTGCCCAAAGCGAAGGAGATACCCAGTCGCCATATTCCTTATTGTACAGCAGGCCATCTCTGTGCAGGTTCTCAAAAAATGTCATTGCTCTTGAAACGTTTCCGTCTGCGAGGTTGTTCTTTATCGTACCGTCCGGTTCAACGTTAACAAAGTTAGTTCCTGTTGTGGCAACAAAGGCAGCTAGTACATCGGCTGTGCTGCAGTAACCAATATTGGTTTCATCCTGATTGCAGAACTCAATCATCATTTCGCGCCAGGTATCCCAAGTCCAGTTGCCTTCCTTATACAAATCATAAGGATCCTTAAGACCGGCGTCCTGTACAGTTTTATGGCTGTAGTTGAGTGCAAAATTGGACTTTATCAGATAGGGATAATAATAGTGCTTTCCATTATATGCAAAATCCTCAACGGTGCCTTTCATATCCTCCCACAAAGCCGTGTCGAGATCAAAATAATCGTCAAGCGGCTCATACATATTCTTGCTGATATTGCCTGGGAAGGATACCCATTCGTATGTAACAAGATCGGGAGAATCATCGGCTGCGATTAGTGTTGCAAGCTTCTCGGTATACGCCGCACCGCTTGAACTGCTGTTGTATTCTATTGTTCCGCCCCATGTATCCGTCTGGAAAGTAAGATACTGGTCAGAACCATCTCTGATATCATAATATCCTAAGAATTTAACGGTACCTGCTTTGCCGTCAGGCGCGAAATCTGCACTTGCAATATCCTTTGCCTGCTCGTCGGTTTTCGCGTTGTCATCAGGATCGGTGGTTGTGATTGCCGATGTTGTGTTTGATGAATTTCCCGAACCTGTATTTCCCGATGCCGTATTACCGCCTGTCGGGTTGCTGCAGGCAGATAATCCTGCTATCATGCTTGCTGTGAGCACACATGAAAGTAATCTCTTGGTTTTACTCATTTCTTCCTCCTGAAATAAATGAAATTTTTCTATGCACGGAGCAATTATATGCTCTTTATTTATTATACTATATTATTACATAAAAAACAATCGTGATTATTATGAAATTGTTCTGTTCTTTTTTGTGCAATAAATATAACTAATAAATTAGCATCAAAGCGTTACTGTTTTGTCGGCAAGCTGAAAGCACTCTTTGTCATCATGAGTAACCATTATGACTGTCTTTCCCGAAATCATTTTTTTCGTAAACGCCAACACCGTTTCTTTTGTTGAAGAATCCAGTCCTTTGAAAGGCTCGTCAAGGAATAACACATCATATTCAGCGAGAAGCGCCCGAAGCAGAGCGACGCGTCTTTTCATGCCTCCGCTAAGCTCTCTTACCGGTTTGTTTTCGCATCCGCTTAATCCAATGCTGTCAAGATATCGGCTTATATCATTGTCGGAGTATTTTTTCCCTGTAACAAGCCTGATATTTGATGACACCGTCAGGTTTTCGCAAAGTCTGTTTTCCTGAAATACTGCGCTGCGTCTGAACGGAAGCTCATGGATTATTTCACCGCTGTCCGGTGGGACGATTTCCATAAGTATCGAAAGCAGGGTCGTTTTTCCGCAGCCGGACTTTCCCATAATCACGGTTGTTGTGCCATGCTCAAAGCAAAGAGAGAAATCTGTAATAACATGATTGTCGCCAAAGGATTTGCAGATATTTTTAGCCTCTATATTCATTGCTACATCCTTTCTATTCTTCGCACCAGAATGTTCAATATCAGCATAAAAAGCTTCTCACACAAATAACTCAGTACAATAATAACAATTGTCCATGCAAATAAGTCCGCTGTTTCCAGATACATCTTTGACATATACAGTTTTTCACCGATAGAGCCGTCGGGTATTCCAATAACCTCAGCTGCTACGCCGCTTTTCCAGCATAAACCCATAGCAAGCTTAGCCGCCGATTTGAAGTAGGGAAGAAGCTGAGACAAATACACACCAACAAACCGCTTTGCCGGAGATATTTCAAAAACATCCGCCATGTCAATAAGCTTTTCGTCAAGGTTATCTATACCCTCAAGCATATTTGAGTACACGATAGGGACTGCGATAAGTACAGAAATGAGCACCGAAAGATTGGTTGAACTTATCCAGATGAGTGCAAGTATGGTGAAGCTTGCAACGGGTATGGATTTCATCGCTGATATCAGCGGCGCAAAAAGAGAACGGATCGCATTAAATCTTCCCGATAAAGCAGCCAATGCTGTCCCGATAGATATTCCCAAAAGAAAGCCGATGATGATTCTGCCTAAGGTAAACCAGACACTTCGTACAAAATCAAATTGCGGAACAAGCTCTGTCAGCCGTTCCGCAACCATGACAGGGGAGGGCAGCAGTATCCTTTCATTCAAGAGCATTGAGGCTGCTTGCCAGATAATCAGCCAGCTAAGCACGCTTAAAGCTGTGATAAGATACTTTTTCATCATTGCCTCCCGATATTCAGTTTATTCGGTGTAATAGAAATCATCCGCAGGAAGAGCACCGCCGACAGAAGTATTCAGCTGCTCATACAGTACGCCGAGATAACCGGAAAGCTTCTCTTTCATCTCTGTACCTGTGATGCAGACGATATTGCACTCGGGGATAGCCTTTTCTGCAACCTCGGCTGTGACTATGCCGTATTTTCCTACAAGCTGTGCGCCCTCGGATATGTTTGTTGTGACGTATTCAACAGAGCTTGCGTATCTTTCCAGAAACTCATTGACTACATCGGGATATTGCTCAATAAATTCACTTCTGGCGATAACTGCACCGGTGATAAGCGCAGAACCGTTGCCGAGCTTGTCCCATTCTTTTGTAAGGTCAATTACTACATTTATTCCGTCGTTTTTCATCTGTGCTGTTGTAACGAAAGGCTGGGGCAGCAATGCAACGCTTCCGGGATTGGCGTTAAGCATTGCAAGGCACTCGGAATGCTCTGATTTCCATTCAATCGTTACATCCTTTTCGGGGTCGATACCGTTCTGCTTAAGCAGATAGTTGAGCGCGTATTCGGGAGTTGCGCCCTTGCCGCTTGCGAAAATCGTCTTACCCTTAAGTGCCTGCATATCCGTAACAGTTGAACCGTTTTCACATATATACAGAACGCCGAGGGTGTTTACTGCGATTACCTTAACGCCGCCCTCTGTCTTGTTATACAAAACTGACGCAAGGTTTGCGGGAACGCAGGCAATATCGGTCTTTCCCTGAATTACAAGGGGGGAGATCTCGTCGATAGCAGCAGTAATGGAGAACTCGTAGGGATATTCGTTTGCTTCGTCGTCGTCCATAAGCTTTGTCATTCCCATTGCAGTCGGACCCTTTAACGCTGTAACATTTACAGCTTCGGGATAGTCAATCGTCTTTTCGGCTGCGCAGCCTGCAAGCATTGTTCCGCATAATAAAGCGGCAAAAATGCTTTTTAGGGTTTTTGTGATTTTCATAGTTGTTTTGTCCTTCCTTTTTTATCTTTTAACAGCGTCTCGATAAGTTGTTATTCACAATCATCGGTTTGTCCTGCTGTTTGCTTAGCATAAACTGCTTTTATTGTCACGCCTTTTAATCTGCCCAGTTTGCCGGATAATGCCGATATAATGTCGGCAGGAGCGTCCAGCACAACGTTGATTATATTAAGTCCGCGCTCACGATACGGAATACCCATGCGGCCAATTATATAGTCACTGTAGTTGTGAAGCATACTGTTTATCTCCGCAACACAATCCGGTTTTTCTACTATCATTGCAATTGTTGCTACTCTTGTTTCAGTGTGCATCTGAACCTCCATAAAAGCGCATTACCATGTATGTAACTTATATATTATATAGTATTTGACTGTGTTTGTCAAGATTTAAGGGCATAATTCTGCGATTATCTGCATGATATAAATGCTTTGAATAAATCCTGCTGCAATGCGCATAATATCCGTAAAATGAAAGGAGCAATATATGGATATCACCGGAACTAGAACTCATGCAAATTTGATGTCCGCTTTTGCCGGCGAAACACAGGCGCTGAGCAAGTACGGCTTTTTCGCAAAAGAGGCGCGAAAAGAGGGCTTTGAGGAGATAGCGGACATTTTCGAGCAAACTGCAGCAAATGAGAGGGCACACGCTTTTATTTGGTTCAACTATCTCGGAGGATTGGCAAATACCGCAGGAAATCTGAAAAACGCCGCTTCCGGCGAGCATTTCGAGTGGGCGGATATGTATCGGCGCTTTGCAGAGGAAGCCGAGGAGGAGGGCTTTTCCGAGATAGCTGCAAAGTTCAGGCTTGTCGCTGATATTGAGGCTCAGCATGAAAAACGCTTTTTGCAGATTCTCAGCAACACAGAGCTTCAACAGGTCTTTGAGCGCACAGGAGAAGTAATGTGGCAGTGCCGCAATTGCGGTCATCTCGTATTCGGCAAAAAAGCACCCGAGCAGTGCCCGGTGTGCTCGTACCCGAAAAGCTATTTCAAGGTTGCAAACGATACTCAGTAAACGTAATAAAGCCGCTCTGACTTCATCGTCAAAGCGGCTTTATATCATTTAGGTTCAGCTAATAATGCTGTGGTGCTTACTGTTAAGCGTATTCTGCAAGAACGCCGTCAATAACAGGAGCGATCTCTGCGCTGAGCTGTGACCAGGACTCAACGCCGAAGGTGGAATTGTAAAGCGCATCTGTCAGCGGTACGGAAAGCTCATCGCCAAAGCCGTACATATCGTCAAGAACGAAAATAAACTTGCTGTTATCGCTTGAGTCGCACATTTCCTTCCAGTGGTCGTAGCAGGTTTCATCCCAAGTGATCTGCCATTTCTGCTTGCCTTCGTTGGGGCCGCTTGTATAGGTCAGCTTCTCGGGAGAGATGTGGTCAGCCTTATCCTGCGCTCTGATTGCTTCATCGGTTTCATACAGACGGTTGAGGTAGATGAACTCTACTGCGCCGCTTATATTCTTAGCGCCCTTGGGTATCATATAACCGAATGTGTTGGAGCACATATAGTATGCGCCTGCATCAGGGTCTCTGGGGAAAGGAACGAAAGCGAAATCGGAAACGGTATCATGGATATCGTTATCAACGCCCTTAGGATTCTGAATTTCTTCTGTTGCTGCGATGTAAGTCCACTCGGGCTCCATTCCGAGGAAGAGGATCTTGTCGGAGCATTTTGCCCATACCTGAGGAGATACCCAGTCGCCGTGGGGATGTGACTCGGGGTAAAGCAGACCGCTTCTGCCCATCTCAGCGAGGTACTCAACAGCTCTTGTTACATCAGCGCTTCCAATATTATTGCTGATAACGCCATCGGGAGAAACGTCAATAAGGCTGGTGCCGGTCGTGTTGATGAAAGCTTCAAGCATGGTGCTTGTTGCATAGAAACCGATGTTGGTGTCATCCTGGTTGCAGAATTCGATCATCATCTGGCGCCATGCGTCCCATGTCCATTCGCCTGCAACATAGAGGTCATAAGGATCGGTAAGACCTGCCTTGTCAACGGTCTTGCGGTTATAGTTAAGCGAGAACTTGGTTACAACTCTGTGGGGAACATAGTAATGTACGCCCTCATACTCGTATTCGTCAATAAGGTTTCTAATGTCATCCCAGAGAGGATCATCAATATCAATATGGTCGTCAAGAGCCTCGAACATCTTCTTCTTTACGCCGTAGGGGAAAGCGAGAGGCTCGTATGTCATAAGGTCGGGAGAATCATCCGCAGCAATAAGCGTAGCCAGCTTCTCGTAGTAACCGGAGCCGCTGCTTGCTGAGATCCATTCAATGTTTCCGTTGTACTTTTCGGATTCAAAAATGAGCGTCTGCTCAAGACCCTTCTGGTCCTCTGTAATATCATAATAACCGAGGAACCTTACTGTACCTGCATTTCCGCTGGGAGCGAAGTTGCTTGTATCAAGATCCTTCTCGGTCTTGTTGGTAGGGTCATTATCGTGGGGGTCGCTAGTTGTTCCGGCAGTAGTCTGCTCTCCTGCACCTCCGTTTGAGGCAGAAGGATCCTTTACAGGATTATTGCTGTTGCTGCCGCTATCGCTGCAGGCAATGGCGCTGAGAAGCATCATTGCTGCAAGACCGCCTCCAAGCAGTCTTTTAATGTTTTTCATGTTTTTTCCTCCTTGAATTAATAGACAAATGGCAGCTATTTCATAATCAGATATGAATATATGCTGCTCATTCTTCTATTATACACATGAAAACGTTTTTATACAATTGACAATATTCCCGATTTATAGTATAATATTCTCAAAGAGAAATCGCTTAGCTTTGGCATTTTTCCGGCTTTTGCTTACAGATAGATAAATTTTATTGTTGCTTTTTACTTGGAGACAACGCTTGCTGTGTGTGTAAAAATGCTGTTGCAAAAACAGATGTTATGCGGTTTTTCCGTCCGTTATGTGCTTTTTCAGCACGTGAATTATAATCAATACAGACATTGTTGGTATAATGAAATAAAGCGGATTGTATGATATTATCTTCCCGATTTAAGTTATTAATAAGGAGTCTGATTTAACTTATGAAAAGTTACAACAAGGAGATACGCCGATACAAAGATGAAAACTCAATCGGTATGCCGATACAATTATATATTGCACAGAACGAAATCATTCCGCTGCATCGGCACAATGAATTGGAGATCGTTAATGTCCTGAGCGGAGAGGCTGCTGTTTCAATTAACGACGATGAGGTCGCGCTTTCGCCCGGGCAGATGCTTCTTGTCAACAGTGCAGCACTACATAGCATCGACAGCACAGGCGGAGTATGCGCATATATCGTTTTTTCGGACCGCCTGATTGCCGCCGAAGGCAGCCTTATCAGCATAAAGTATGTAAAACCGTTTATGATGAATACGCAGTATCCATATATCTGTCTTGATAAAAGTGCATTGTGGCATCGCGAGGGTGTGTTGCTTTGCCGCCGTGCCATTGAGCTGCTTGCGCACAGGATAACCTTGCCGGAGTCCTGCAGGAGCATATTCAGCGAAAGACCGAGTATTTGTCCTGAGCTTGAGGTTCACAATTGCCTGTGTGAATTGTGGAAGCTTTTGTATATCAATCTTTTTGCCGATGCGGAAATGAGAATTGTAGGTAACGGGTATGCCGTTCGTCGAAGAACTCAGGCTATGACGGATTTCATCCGCCATAATTACCGCAGAGCATTGACCCTTGAGGAGATAGCGGCTTCAGCCAACGTCAGCAAAAGCGAAGCATCACGGTGTTTTCAGAGCTGCCTTAACATCTCTCCTGTCAATTATCTGCTGCGATATCGCATGGAAGCGGCTGCTCAGCTGCTGAGAAACAGCAGTAAAAGCATCGAGGATATCAGCTTTGAGTGCGGCTTTGCGTCTTCCTCCTATTTCTGTCGGATGTTCCGAAGACACATGGGTGTGACACCTGGCGAATACAGAAAGAATACACAGCACTTGACATAAGCAGCTGATTAACGTATAATATTAATCGGTGTGTCTGCATATGCAGCATTCTGCCGGTTTGCGTTACTTGTTGCCGCAGGCTGTACGTAACATTTCGCCGAAAGGATATTTTAGATGAGCAGAGAACATTTAGGAAGCCGTCTGGGCTTTATTTTGATAAGCGCAGGGTGCGCAATAGGCATTGGCAATGTATGGAAATTTCCATGGACAGCAGGTGAAAACGGCGGAGGCGTATTTGTGCTTGTGTATCTGTTTTTCCTGCTGACATTGGGAGTACCCGTGATGGCTATGGAGTTTTCAATGGGCAGAGCCGCCCAGAAAAGCCCCGTGCTGCTGTATCAGCAGCTTGAAAAGCCCGGTCAGAAATGGCATTTGCACGGCAAAGCCTGCCTTGTCGGCAACTACATCCTGATGATGTTCTACACCACGGTAGCAGGGTGGATGCTTAACTACTTTGTCGGAATGGCTTCGGGACGTTTTGAGAGCATGAATGGAGAGCAGATAAAAGCGGCTTTTGGAACCACTATGTCTGACCCGGTTTCTTCGGTAGTATATATGGGAATAGTGGTCGTATTAGGCTTTGGAATATGCGCTTTCGGCTTGCAGGGCGGACTTGAAAAGGTGACGAAAGCCATGATGCTTGCGCTGCTTGTTATTCTTGTTGTTCTTGCAGGTAACAGCATAGTGATCGATCTGCAAAAAGGCGGAGAGGGCTTGTCCTTTTATCTTCTTCCGGATTTAAAGAGAGCATCGGATATCGGATTTGGAAACGTTGTGGTTGCCGCTATGAATCAGGCGTTTTTTACACTCAGCATTGGAATTGGTTCAATGGCAATATTCGGAAGCTACATCGGAAAAGACCGCGCTTTGCTCGGCGAATCTGTTAACATTGCGCTGCTGGATACCTTTGTTGCTATGTGCTCGGGACTTATCATTTTTCCTGCTTGCTTCGCGTATGATGTTCCGGTTGACAGCGGCCCCAGTTTGGTTTTTGTTACGCTTCCCACCGTTTTCAACGAGCTTCTGATGGGACGGCTGTGGGGCAGCCTGTTCTTTGTGTTTATGTCGTTTGCGGCACTTTCCACCGTGCTTGCAGTGTTTGAGAATATTTTGTCCTGTACAATTGACGCTTTTGGCTGGAGCAGGAAAAAGGCTTGTATCATCAACGGGGTTATGATGTTTGTACTGTCGCTGCCGTGCGCTCTCGGCTCCAGTCTGCTGAGTTCATTCAAGCCGTTCGGCGAGGGAACAGGCGTGCTTGACCTTGAAGACTTTATCGTAAGCAACATTCTGCTTCCTCTTGGCTGCCTTGTTGTAGTGCTTTTCTGTGTAAATAAGCATGGCTGGGGATGGGATAATTTTACCGGAGAAGCAAACAGTGGAAAAGGTCTTAAAGTCAGAAAATGGATGAAAGGATATTTGACGTATGTACTTCCGCTGATAGTAATTGCAGTTTTTGTTATCGGTATGGTGACATTTGTCAGAAAGCTTGTCGGTTGATAATTTACGGCTTGCCGCTGATTATTACACGTTTTTATTTTTAACAGCACAAATATTGATTATGGTATTGACAACGCCTTTGTAGTATAGTAGAATAAAAGTAATAATGTATTCTGTAATTCTACTGTACGAAAGGGCGTTTTTTTATGAGCTTTGATAATATATTTGAATCTGTAGCCGCAGCGGCTATTGCCTCTGCCAATATGCCGAATATTTCTTTGGGTAGAAAAAAGCGCATTGTAATTGACGGAAGCACAGCGTCCCTGCCCGAGAACACTCGCTGGAAAGGTCTCGGAATGGTCAGCGCGAACAACACCTCGCGTCTTCTGATCGACTACAAGGCACAGCACCCTGAGCGCTATCAGGAGCTTCTTCAGCATATTTTCGGAAAGGACGGAATTGCTGTATCTCATCTTAAGCTTGAGATGGGCTCGGATATCAATTCTTCATCCGGCACAGAGCCATGCGTAATGAGAAGCGAGGATGAAATCCCCGATGTTACGCGCGGAGCAGGCTTTCAGCTTGCAGCCGATGCAAAGAAAATTAATCCGGAGCTTACCCTTGATATGCTTTGGTGGAGCGAACCGAGGTGGGTGACAGATTCGGCTGACGATATGGCAGCCAGATACAAATGGTATAAGCAAACGCTGATTGCCGCCTATGAAACGTATGGACTGAAATTTGACTATGTCAGTGCAAACCGTAACGAGCGCACTATCGACCCTGCGTGGATAGTGTATCTTGCTCATGCGCTTAAGACGGAAAGCAATGCGCCATATGATTTTTCTGCAATAAAGATCGTCGCTTCCGATGAAGAATCCTCGTGGGCGACCGCAAAGAAGATGCTGGAGGACAGGAGCCTGCTGGACTCGGTGGATGTTATCGGAAGCCATTATACAAGCCATTCTACGGATAATGTCAGACAGCTTATTGCAGAGCACGGCAAAGAGGCGTGGTTCTCAGAGGCTTGCGCACCGATGAATTACGCAAAAGGCGCCCTGCGATTTGACGGCAACGGTTCAGGACTTTCGGGTATTGGCGGAGCTTTGGATATTGCAAACCGCATCATCACAATGTATCCCGAGGGCGGCATGACTATGCATGAATTCCAGCCTGTTGTGTCTGCTTATTACGATGGCGCGACTTACTTTTATAAGCAGCTGATAACCGCAAACGAACCGTGGAGCGGCTATTATGAGCTTGATACCGGATACTACATGGCTCTGCATTTTTCGCAGTTCTTCAAGAAAGGCTGGACTTTCATCAACAGCGCGTGCGCAGGTGACGGCGTAAAGGGCGGCGACGGTCACGCTATCGTTGATGCCGTATACAGCTATATGACAGCGTGCGACCCCGACAGCGGCGATTACAGTATTGTTATCACAAACACAACATCCGAATCCATTATCTATGAGTTTGAGATAAAGAACCTTGCTGCCGCTTCCAAGGAAGTCAATATCTGGGAAACACGCGGTCCGAACGGCGGCGAGTATGACGAAAACTACTTTGTAAAGACAGGCACCATGATACCGTCCGACGACAACGGATATCTGACTTTTCAGGTTACGGTCGATCCTAATACCATCGTCACACTGTCTACTTTGTACATACAGCGTCCTCGCTGTATTTCGCCTGACATGACCGAAGAACAGCGCGTGATGAAGCTTCCGTATCATGATGACTTCAGCTATGCGGATTACGGCGAAGGCTTCCTTGCCGCACGCGGCGGCGCTCCGATGTACACAACAGACCAGGGCGGAGCTTTTGAAGTGGTGGGCGACATCGGCAGAAACGTCCTGATGCAGAAGATTACAGAGGAAACCAAAGCAGATGAGTGGGGCTACACGCCGCTTCCGGTTACCTGCTTAGGTGATGACAGGTGGTATAACTACTCTGTAAGCTGCGAAGTAAAGCTTGCCGAGGGAAACAGCAAATCAATCTATGCCGGATGCGGTCTGAGATATAATCTGTCGGGTTCGGGTCAGAATGGCTGGCGGCTTCTGATAAGCGCTGACGGCTCGTGGGAAGTGTTCAGAAACAAGAGCTTTGTCAGCGGCGGCAGCTTTGTGCTGAGGGAATGGAACTCACTTAAGCTCAGCGCAGTGCGCAATACCGTTACCGTTTGGATAAACGGAACAATGCTGGCGGAAATCAATGGCGATACTCTCGGCGGTGGTTCTCAGGCTGCCGGCAGAGCTGCACTGTACAGCAGTTATCATGGTAATTGCTTTGCCAATCTGGATATTGAGCCTTTAGGAGATACCGACAGTTACTATATCCACAGAATTGACTGTACTGACAGCGAAGTCAGGTACACAGGAGATTGGCTGCACACAATTTCCGGAAGCTTCAATAATTATAAGCGTACAAGTGCGACAGGAAACGACGGCGCCTGTGCCGAGGTCAGCTTCATCGGAACCGGCATGGCATTACTTGGTGAGAATATACAGGACGGTGCTGTTACGGTAGAAATCGACGGCAGAACGGTTGCCGAAAATCTGGATATTCCGCGATCCGACAACAGAGAGGTTTTCTGGAGCGTGTCAGGCTTGAAAAGGGGAGAGCACACCGCTAGGATCACCGTTGCCAGCGGAACGATCACGCTTGACTCTATTGAAGTAATGCGGTCGGCAGAAGAAGCGCTCGTTCGGGAATCCGACGCTGAGACCGAGCAGGCGGAAGTAACCGCTTTAGATATTCAAGCCGATGAAGCTGAAGAGGAGAAATGTGTTCCGCTGACAGAGAATGCCAAAAACCGTAAAGAGGAAGCTGCGGAGCAGCCCGACCCTAAGCGACAGACACCTTACAGGAAAAAACCGGAAACTAGCGACCGCAATTCGACAAGCCTTGCGGTAGTACCTCAGCCAAAGCGCGCAAAGAAATACTCTATGCCGCTGATTGCAGCGGCGGCAGGTGCATGTGCAGCCGTAGTTGCAGGGGTCATCATTGTCGCAGTGGTAAGTAAAAGGAAAAAGTGAACAGGCTGCTTTTGGCGATTTATGGCAATACCGCATATTTATTGTCGTGCAATTGCGCAGACAGGTTTTTCTAAAGAATGTACAAATCAATTGATTCATCGCCGCACAAGGATTGCATTATACGGAGCATTCTTTGTGCGGTATTTCTGTTACATTAAG
>JBJESD010000129.1:0-7344 GCA_051882595.1 Oscillospiraceae bacterium
GGTCCAATATCCAGTCATAGTTGCAGGGTCTTGCCAATAATCCGGATTCTCCGCTTGCCGAAACGCTCTCGATGCTATCGTTGAGATAAGCGGATATGTCTATATGTTCGAGCAGCGGACCTGCGATAATCGACCTGTGCTTTATCGGCAGCGACATAAATATCGGCAGCCGAAAATCGGCTCTGTCCTGATTTTCAACAGTACATCCTATCAGCACATTGTCATAACCGTCGCCCCAGTCCGGCGGCAGGCACTCCTCAAATCGGTCAATGCGTTTGGTGAAGAAATAGAACCAACAATCGCTCCGCTGCTTAATCATCCTCCAACATTCCTGCCGCCATTCGTCGGCGTCCTTAAGCAGAAAATCCGATGTAAAGCAGGTGAATACTATTTTGCCTGACGGTATTTTGTAGCTGCCGTCACGGTTCTTTTTCACGGGGAGGTCGAAGCTCTTGTTTTTTCGGCATATGCTGCTTGATATCTCACTGCTGTACCTCTCATCCTGCCTGTATACATAGCAGTATTTGCAGCCGGGGCTGATTTTTGTGCAGCCGTGCCATGGATTCCAGTCAAAATATATGCTGTCTTTGATTTCGCATCTTCCTTTCACTCGTACACTCTGTCATAATACTGTCAGCCGCCAAGCTTCTTTTCGCAATACCTCACCATGCCTTTGATTGCAGCCGCACGCTTGCCGAGAAAGCCACGTATGCAGGCGGCACTGCCATATCCGCCGTTTATCGCATTGTCAGCCGAGCCGGTTTCGGGATAACGCAGGAAAAACTGCTCGTACAGCGGCGAATAGATATCGGTCAGCAGATCAAGCCGAGCCAAAGCGCGCGTCTGCTCAAATACAGTGTCGGACATTGCCGACAGCTTTTCGCAGAACTCTGCGCGAAATCCATCGTTCGTCATCAGGTACGCAAAGCAGAGTACCGCCGGATTATTGGTATCCGTATCCAACAGTCCGCTTGGCTTGTAGTTATCCTCTTTTATGGTATTTGTGGATGCTTCGTTCTCTCCGCAGATACCGCCGAACTCCACATCATACAGCATAAATCTCCACCGTCCGTCCGCATAGCCGCCGTCCGAGGATATCGTCCTCCACATGGACCAGTTCTTTCCGGGCCAGTCCCACTTGTTGTTTATCCACACTTCAACAGCGAAGTAGTCCATTACGGAGCTTACATCGACCAGCTTTTCAAACTCGGCGTAGTCCTCTGCACTTTTAAGGTCGGCGTGTGTGCGGAAAAAGTCCAGCAGCTCTCTGAAATACCAGCTTTCATCCGTCACTCCGTCGGGAAGCTCGCCCTCGTCCAGCTTATAGCCAAGCTCCAGTGCTTCGGCGTCGCCCTTGTAGATAACAACATCATCCTTGTTTACGCCGTGAAGCTCCTCAAGACGATCGTCGGTGTAGTCCTCCTCCAGCACATACAGCCCCCAGTACTCGCCGTTGAGATAAACCACGCAGGGACGCGAGCGCTTGCTTTCCACATTAAGCTCTGTGCACAGCGACTGCCAGTAGGTATCATTGAACTTGGCAAGGAATGCGCAGTTTCCTCCCGCGCGCAGCACCAGCGTCTTGAACTTGTCCATTACCTCGCCGTTATCATTGAGGTAATCCTCACCGAAAACCGCATATTTGAAATTCTTCTCTCCGTAATCGCTGCGCGCATAAAGCCTGAGCCCTTTCTGCAGGTCAGAGCGCGAATAATTTCCCTGTATGCGCACGCCGCAAAGCTGATTAAGCACCTCCCGAGTGCCGTCCGGATGCATTTCAAGCATTGTCATAGCGCAGGTGCGCTCCCATTCCCTGCCCCTTTGCTTGTAGTTGGCGTCGAGAGAACGCGCAGTCTCGCCGTCACGCACTCTCTTTTCCTTGGCAAGATACTGCTCCAGCGATTTGTCAAAAATATCTCCCTTAACATATATGCCGTTTTCATCGCTGAAGAAATCATCATAGTTTACCGCAAGGCTGATAACCGCCAGCGGAGTCCCTGCCGCCGCGCAGCTTTCAGCAAGACCCTGAATATGCTGCTCGGCTGTGCCTATAAAATATGTGGCGGAGCACTCTTTTCCGAAGCTTCCATCGGGAAGTCTGGGCACTGCACGAACAACGGTACACTTGTCAACTGCGCTGTCCTCGGGCGGCTCTATCGTGCAGACAAAGCCGTTTTTCTCGCTGTTGACATCGTTGAAGCTGCCTGCTATCCGTACCGTATCGACAGCCGAAACTATGTTTTTACTGCCGCTGCGGTCGCCGATAATCATGGGCGCGGAGTATACCTCGGCTGAGCCGCTGAGCGACGGGTCGCTGCCGTCAAGCGTGTAGAGGATCTCGGCATTGCAGTTAACCTCGAGAGTAAGCGAAAACTCCTGCTCATATACGCCTGACTGAGCAGACATCGTAACGCAGGGGAATTCATCATCTTCCTCATACTCAGGCGGCTGCTCACTGACGGATACATCGGCACAATCAGCTGACGTGACGTCTATTTGGGAAGACGAATCCGCAACACGCCCGGAACAGGCAGACATCAGCAGCAGTGCCATTGCCGCTGCCGCACTAATAATACGTTTTTTCATGGTCGATTTCTCCCAATTCCTAATAAATATGCTCTGATTGATTATAACACAGCATATCCGAATGTGTCAATATGCCTAAAATGCCGATATCAGACAGACTTATAATGATAATCCTATATTTACATAAGTACTCATGGCGCACCTATAACAAGGTGCGCCTGCCGTACTATAATAACTCAGCTTTTCAAAAGTCTGATATAGTGATTTGATTCGCGAAGAACATGGTCTGCGAGAAGCGGCAGAATTACCGAGCGAATCTTGTTCTGTTCAATTCCCTGCGTGCCGGCTGCTTTGAAATCTCTGAACCTCTTCGTTATCTCCAACGAGTTCGCGGTCATGGCGGAATTATTCGCACTGCGGCATTTTTCCAGCAGCTCGCAGTACTCATCGGTGAACTTATCCGCCGAATCGAACAGCTCGGTTTCACACGGGTCAAGAAGTCCGCGGATAAACATTGCGTGCTCCATCATAATGCGGTTCCAGAAACATTCAGTCTCCTTCATTGAGCTGTCCGGAAGATGACCCTGCTGCTCAAGACAATCCACATACTCTCTGTACAGCTTTGCTTCTCTGATGATGTGCTCAATAAGCAGCGGATAATTCATCGTGAACATTTCACCGCAGAGTACATTCCGAAGGATTGTTTCCTTAAACGAGATAAGACCGTCCAGCAGCGAAAGCGCCTTTTGATTAAGCTGCTGCACCCTGCCGCGAAGCCCGGTATTATCACTCAGCTTTCCGCAGCCGCTTCGCAGGCGAAGCTCCATGCTTGTAATATCGTTATTGATGGATATTCCGGTAAAGCGCTCAGTCTGCTTTTCAGCAAGCGCGGTGAACTCCGTAACGATCTCCTGTGAGCGAAGCACCTGCTGACCTATTATGCCGTTAGACAGCTTAACAGCCTCGCAAAGCAGCTTTTCAAACTCACATTTAAAGTGCTCTGCCTTTTCGGAGAAAGAAGCATTCGCAGGGGTAAACCCGGCTTCAAGGAACAGGGAATGCTCTTTCATAATTCGCCCGAAAAACAGGTGCAGCTCCAATGACCTCTCAACATAATTACTGATGTTCATAAATTACCTCCGTGACATACAGCTTTGTTACCATCAAATATAATATATGCCGTTAAGTGCGATTTGGTGACAAAAAATGCACCCCCTTTAAAGCGGGGGCTAACAAGGGATATGGGCGCAAACCCGCATTACAAAAGGAATTGTAGTGCCGCAAGAAACGCAAACCATACCTGAAAAAAGATTAAAGGACGCTTTTCGATGAAAGGTGTCCTTTTTCTTTACAACTGAATAGAAGCATACGCCTATGGAAATGCGTGTTTAAAGCGGATACCATATATAATAGGTGTAACGGAGAGTTTTGAAAGAAGCTCTCCGTTTTTTGTGCCTAAAAATCAAATAATGGTTAAACTCCCTCAAGGGATTTAACAGTACGGCAGAGGTAGCTCCTTCGGGGTGAGGTTTCCTCTTTCCTCACCCTCGCCGTACATATATAGAAAAAGAGGTCGCAAATGGTGTTAAGCTGCAATATGATTGCAGAACAAAGCACCAAATCATAAAATAGTACGTTGAGCCGACTGTCGTAAGTATGGTCGGCTTTTGTTGTTTATTAGCGTTAGCTGCGCTAAAAGAGGAAGAGAGGAATTGTTATGTCAACAGTATTCAGAGTTGAAAAAAACGCTAATTACACGGTTATGTCGAACACGCACCTAAAGGACAGGCGGCTCTCCTACAAGTCAAAGGGGCTGCTGTCCGTTATTTTGAGTTTGCCGCCCGATTGGGACTATACAATCACAGGCTTGGCTGTTATCGCCGCAGACGGTGTTGACAGCGTTAAGACCGCTATCAAGGAGCTTGAGCAGTACGGTTATGTTACCCGAACACAGCTCCGTGATGAGCGTGGACGAATGGCACAGAACGAGTACAGAGTGTACGAAAATCCCACCGATAACCCCGACTATGTTTCACCCGAACAG
The DNA here is from genome assembly GCA_051882595.1 of Oscillospiraceae bacterium. Taxonomy (GTDB): domain Bacteria; phylum Bacillota; class Clostridia; order Oscillospirales; family Ruminococcaceae; genus CAG-115. Next base: position 4,571 of record JBJESD010000129.1, read on the forward strand.
GTATCACCTGAACAGGTCGCTCCCGATGAAAAGCCGAGCCGTGCTGTGCCGAAGAAAAAGAGCAAGCGTAATTTTTCTGTTTCTCCGTCAGCGGAAAATCCGTCAACGGTTACTCCGACAACGGATAACACACAAGCGGACACCATTGAAAAATTAAATATAAATATATTAAATACCGACAAATCAATTCACTCATTCACTCCTGCGCAGGCGCAGGAGCGTGAGGATAGGATTGAATTGATTGACAAAGGCAAAAACATTTCGTTTTCGTCTATTGCCGAACGGGAGTTGTACAGCGAGATTATCCGTGAGAATATCTGCTATGAGGACAAATACGCTCACTGTATCGGCGACAGACAAGAGGTTGACGAGTTGATTTCGATTATGACGGACGTTGTATGTTCAAGTTCGCCGACTATCCGTGTAAACGGCGAAGCGGTATCGCAAGAGGTTGTTAAGAGCCGGTTCCTGAAGCTCACGGACGAAGAAATCGACTACGTTCTGTACGCTTTACATCACAATTCAAGCCGTATCGGGAATATACGCTCGTATCTCATCACAACGCTCTATAACTCAAAGTCAACGGTAAGCAATTTCTTTGCAAATATGGCTTACAACGACATTCGTGAGGGCGTTATTTGAGAAGCGTTTTCCCGACAGGCTTGTGCGAAAGGAGGGACGCTTTATGTATTCACCTTGACAATTCTGCCACCGATGCTGTATAATGGAAACAGGAAACGATGCGGCAGAAAGGAGCTTCTTATGGAGAAAATCGAGGGTTTCAGCGCAATCGGTATTGAGGAGGTCGAGTGGGGTGAGTTTACATCTTCTTGGTCAATCAAGTTTATGGTCGAGCTGAAGGACAGAAAGTACCACAAGGACTTTAATCCTAAATTCGTTGATGTTCTGAATTGGGCTTTTGCTCACAAGGATATGATACGGGATATGCCGTTTGAGGAACAGGAACGGCTGATGATTGCGGACGGTGTGATTACCGCCGCAGACATCTGATACAACTGAATATATCGCAAAGCGGAGAATGTAAAAGTTTTCCGCTTTTTTCAATAAGCACTTGAAAAATCGGCTGTATAGTGGTATAATAAACATAGAATGATAATGCTTGAAAGGAGCGGTCTTATGGGACGAGATGTTGTATCCGCTAAACTTGATGTAATATTCAAGAAGCTGTTCACCGAAAATAGCGATTTGCTTCATTCGTTTGTGGCAAGTATGCTGGATATTCCGCCCGAGAGCATTAAGGAGATAACAATTTCCAACCCCGAGCTGCCGCCCGAAACGGTTGCAAGCAAGTTCAGCAGGCTGGATTTGAGCCTTAATGTTGATGACAAGCTTGTCAATGTCGAAATACAGGTGAAAACCGATACCGATTATCGTGATAGGACGCTGTTTTATTGGGCAAAGCTGTACACTTCCGAGCTTAAAAGCGGTGAGGATTACGCTGCGCTCAAGCAGACGATAACGATAAACATCATCAATTTCAATATGTTTGAGGGCGATGATTATCACACCGAGGTTGCGGCAATGATAAAGGGTAAGAACGAGGTGTTCTCGGATAAGTTCAGTATGCACTTCTTTGAACTGAAAAAGATAAGCAAGAACCCGAAAACAAGCCGTGAGCAATGGCTGCAATTCATTAACGCTGATAGTGAGGAGGATTTTGAAATGGTAGAAGCAACAAGTATGCCGATTATTCAGAAAGCCGTAAAGGTTATCTATGATATGAGCGAAGATACCAAAATCCGCGAGCTTGCCCGTCTGCGTGAAAAGGCTCTCCACGATGAAGCTTCTGCGTTAAGGCAGGCGAAGGACGAGGGCAAGTCTGAAGGAGTGGCTATGGTTATCGAAAAGATGAGAGCCAGCGGTATGACCGAGGAACAGATTAACGCAATATTATCTTTAAACTAATAAACCGATATACACTAACATTTTTATGCCCCGTTGATTTGTTTCAACGGGGCAACTTTTTATATCCGGAAATGATGGCACAAAGACATACCCAACAACCGAACAGGTAGGGGAAGCAAGGCGAGTGAGCCTTGCTAATTTTATTATCCAAAACGAATTTGAAGCAGAGCGCACCTAAATCTCTTACGGAGCGTGGCTTACACCTCTACGCTTGCGTGGATAACGATGAAGCAGGCACACGGTTTTTCTCGGAGAACAACCTCGTTCCGTGTAACAAGGTCTTGGCTGACAGTGTAGGAGTAAATGACTTTAACGAGCTGTTTCAAAAGACCGTCCGCACCCTTGAGCTGATAGATAAATCTCAATCGGCTAAAAATTTACCCACCGAGCCGAGCAAGGTAAAACCACCGCCACCCTCTCACAAATCTCGGCTATAGAGAAGATAAATTTCCGAGGTCGGGAAATTTATCTTCCTGCCCTGCTACAGGTAATTTTTAACAGCAAGGAATTCTACCTTGCCTGTACTACCACATAATAGCTTCTCCAAAAGACCATTATCACCCGTGAGCTGATAGATAAATCTCAATCAGCTCAAAATTTACCTACCGAGCCGAGCAAGGTAAAACCACCACCGCCATCTCGCAAAGCTCGGCGATAGAGAAGATATATTTCCGAGGTCGGGAAATTTATCTCCCTACTCTGATACAGGTAAATTTTAACAGCAAGGAATTTTACCTTGCCTGTGTTACCACTTAAAAAAGAGGTGAGGAAGATTTTATCTTCCCAACGCTCTGCAAATCCATTTTGGAGTTTCGGAGTTTAAGTCGCTGACCGTGGGGTCAAGCGAA
>JBJESD010000130.1:0-7075 GCA_051882595.1 Oscillospiraceae bacterium
GGTGTCCGCGCGAAGGGTGTTCTCCATGCGTGAAGCCGTCTCGAGAAAGCCGGAATTTATCTTCATTATCTCGGGCAGTATTATGTGCCGCACCTTATTGCGCGTGTAATCATCGCACAGATTGGTCTTGTCCGTGACATATGCAAGGGAATTTTCGGCGCAGTAATCCTCAACATCCTGTCTTGTGCAGTAAATCAGCGGACGAATGATATTGCCGCGTACCGGCGGAATACCGCACAGTCCTTTAAGCCCTGTGCCGCGCATCATGTTAAGAAGCACGGTTTCCGCGCTGTCGTTGCTGTTGTGCGCGGTAGCAAGCAGCTTGCCCTTTGACACCTCGGCGAAGAACTCGTAGCGCACGCGCCGTGCAGCTTCTTCAATGCTTTCATGCTTGCGCTGTACGCCTCGCACATCGGTCTTAAGCACCACCAGCTCTACGCCCAGACGCTCGCACAGCCGCTCACAGAAGTGCATATCGCTGTCCGCTTCCTCACCGCGAAGCCCGTGATTGACATGGCAGGCGCTGACAGTTATCCCAAGCTCGTCCGAAAGCGAGTTAAGCGCATACAAAAGGGAAACGCTGTCAGCACCGCCCGACAGTGCAATGACAACAGCGTCTCCCATGGCTGTCATATTATAATCGGATAGCGCTTTTTTTACCTTTTCAGCAAATTGATCCATATCACGGCTCCGTGCGGATTACTTCCGCATTTGTAAATCTTGTAAACTCGCCGTCCCAGCCGAGCGGTACGGTTCCCGGCTCGCCGTGGCGGTTCTTGGCAACGATACATTCGCAGGAATTTACATTAGGGTCGGTCTTATCGTAGTATGCGTTACGGTACAAGAACATAACGATATCCGCGTCCTGCTCAATTGAACCGGATTCACGCAGGTCGGACAGCAAGGGGCGCTTATCGGGACGCTGCTCGGGTCCTCGCGCAAGCTGTGACAGGCATATTACCGGAACATCCAGCTCTTTCGCCATTATCTTAAGATTTCTGGTGATTTCGGATATCTCGACAACTCGGTTGCCGCCGTAGTTCTTGGTTGATGACATCAGCTGAAGATAGTCGATGACCACCAGTCCGAGATTTTTCATGCGGCGCAGCTTCGACTTTATTCCCGCAACATTTACACCTGCGGTATCGTCTATGTAGATATTAAGACGGGACAGTATATCTGCCGCTCTGCCGATATCCTTCCATTTTGAGCCGTCTATCCTGCCCGTTTTCATCTGGTCGGAGCTTAACGACGCCTCGGAGCTTATCATTCTGCCGACGATCTGCTCCTTGGACATTTCCAGACTGAATATGGCGATTGCCTTGTCGGGATGCTTTTTGCCGACGTTTGTGGCAATGTTCATCGCAAACGATGTTTTACCCATACCGGGTCGCGCTGCAAGAATGATAAGATCCGAGCGGTTAAGTCCGTGTATCCTTCTGTCAAGCTCGCGGTACAGAGTTGACAGACCCGTCATTGCCGCTTCGCCTGTTTCGGCATAGGTATGCGACAGCTCGTTGAGCGCATTGATGCGGTCAAGCACAATTCCGCTGATATGCGTAAGACCCTTGACCTCTGCTCCGCTGCGGATATCGAATATCCTCTGCTCTGCAAAATCCACGAGAGTATTAGCGTCCTCGCCGCCGGCATTTGCCGCATCGATGATGTCCTTTGCCGCAAAAATGAGGCTTCGCAGCATATACTTCTCGCTGACGATATCGGCATATTTTGCGACAGAGCTTATGCTGGGCACTGCGTTTGTCAGCCGCGCAAGGTATTCCTTTGCCTGCTCTGAGGTTTCAAACACGCCCTGCTGCATTATCTTGTCGAGCACGGTTACGATATCAATTCGCTCGCCCGACAGGAACATCTGAAGAATTACCGCATATATACTTTTATGGATGCCGACATGAAAATGCTCCGGCTGAAGTGTGTTAGCGATTTCCGCAACAGCGTCGCCGTCAAGCAGCAGTACGCCGAGAACAGACTGTTCGGCGTCTACGTTGACAGGCAGATTGATATCCGAAATATCATATTCAGCCATATCAGCCCTCTACTACGCTTACTGTGAACTTTGCGGTTACGCCTGCGTACAGTCTTGCCTCTGCGGCAAAGTCGCCGAAGCCCTCTATCTTCATTGCGATATTGATTTTTTTCTTGTCAACGTCACAGCCCAGCGTCTGCTTTATTGCCGCGGAAACCTCCTTGGCTGTTACGGTGCCGAATAAACGTCCGTTAGCGCCTGCTTTCGCCTTTACTTCAATTTTCTTATCCTGAAGCTTCTCAGCGATAGCCTTGGCGTTCTGCGTATCAACATCGATCTTGTGCTGTGCGCTGTCCTTCTGACCCTGAAGCAGATTCAGGTTCTTTGCGTTAGCCTCCTGAGCAAGTCCCTTTTTGATAAGGCAGTTGATAGCGTAGCCATCCTTTACCTCGTGAATCTCGCCCTTTTTGCCTGTGCCCTTAACGTCCTGTAAAAGTATCACTTTCATTGCTTTATCCTCCTGTATCAGCCCTGTGAAAGGCTGTCGTAATATGCGTCTATTGCTTCGTACAGCTTCTGAACCGCTTCGGTGTCGGTGATGTCATAAAGCTGAGCGCCTGCCATAGTCTGATGACCACCGCCGTCATCCACCTTGTTTCCGAGGCTTTCCATGATGAGCTGGACATTGATTTTACCCAGCGAGCGGGCGCTGAAAGACCAGCCGTTTTCGCCGATGGGGTATATCGTAAAGGAAGCGTCAACTCCGCTGATATACAGCATATCATCCGCCGCCTGTGAGCAGACCACGCGTATATCGGGGAAGTCCTCCTCCACCACGGAGATCGCACAGCTTCGGTAAATATCCGCGGCAGAAATGATCTCCGATTTTTTCGCCTTGCTCTGCATTGAGGTAGCAAACAGCGTTTTTACCGAAACGGTATCCGCTCCCATTTTTCGCAGGAAAGCTGCGGCTTCAAACGTAGATACGCCCGACCGCATAACGAAATCCTTTGTATCAAGCGTGATGCCTGCAAGCAGCGCCTCCGCCTCAAGCGGCGTCAGTATCTGATTTACTCCGAAATACTGGATAAGCTCTGTCACAAGCTCGGAAGCCGAAGAGGCGTTAGGATCCTGCCACATTATCGCAGCGCCCTCTATTGCGCCTGTACTGAGACGGTGGTGGTCGATAACCACGACCTGCTCGGGCTGAGCCATCTCAAACAGCTCTTTTGAATCCAGCTTCTTAATGATGTGCGTATCAACGATTATAAGCAGGGATTTCCCCGTAAAGCCTATCATTGCCTCCTCGGGATTGAGCACAAGCGGAATATCGTAGCCCGTGAAACGCGACAGCAGTTCCTTTGCGGAATTAAGCTCCTTATTTACCACCGCATAAGCGGAAAAGCCCATTTTTCTTATCGCACTTGTCAGTCCGATCGCAGAGCCGACGCTGTCGAAATCGCCGTAGCTGTGACCCATGACATACACGGTGTCTGCCGCACGGACAAGCTCCTTGATGTCCTCTGCCATGATACGCGTTTTGACCTTGCCGTAACGTCCGGTTCCCTGCGTAACCGCACCATAGAAATGAAATCCCGACTCTGTCTTAATTGCGCACTGGTCGCCGCCTCTGCCCAACGCCATAGACAGCGCCTGTCTGGCATAACCCTCGCTCTCGGAAAGGGTCGCCGCCGTTGTGCCTATGCCTATCGACAGCGTTACGGTAGTGCGGTCGGTAACCTTTATCTCGCGCGCCATATCCAGAAGCTTTACCTTGTCGTAGATCATCTCACGCACATAGCGCTCTTCTATGATAACAAGGAAACGGTCGGACGACAGCTTCTGAAGCACCGCATGCTTCTCGCTGAAATACTCTTCCATAAGCCTGTCGATCTGAACAGTGACATAAGCCTTTTCGCTCTCCTTGCTGTCGTTAAGCAGCTCGTCGTAGTTATCCACCATGATGACCATAGCAGTCGGATGCGAAAGCTGATGCTCCTCGTACAGATTCTTGTAATCGGTTATATCGTTGAAGAACAGTATCGTCAGCCGATTGACGCTGTCCAGCATTTCCTCGCCCTTAGCGGATCTGTCCGATTCATCGGGGGTAAACTGCGGAACTCTGGCAAACACGCGGTATGTTCTGGTCTCATATACTATCTCTCTTCCGTCGCCGATAAACATCTCTGTAGGCTCATCGGTAACGAAGTCAAGGCTGTTATCATCCTCGTCCGGCTTAAAAAAGCTTTCGTTAAAGCTGTCGTTGCTCCAGACGATTATCCTGTTTTCGTTGACAAGCGCTATCGGAAGCGGAAAGCTACACAGTGCAACGCGGTTTGAGCTGTCGACCGCAGCATTAAGCTGCTCGAAATAACAGTACTCATTGCGGCGAATCTGGATAAGCTTGCCGACAACCATTCCGGAAACGAGAATCAGTATTGGCAGCGATACCCAGAACAGATATGGCTTTTCCTTGAAAAGCACAAAGTCCAGTATCAGCAGGCATACGATAAGCGCGCCGACAAGCGAAAGCAGGATATTGCTCTTATAGAAATTCTTCAAGTTCTGTCCTCCGTCAAGTTGTCAGAATAGGGGGCGAATTGCGTCATACCTCCATGATTATCGGAAGTATCATCGGGCTGCGCTTGGTCTTTGAATAGATATACTCGCTCAGCGCGTCGCGCATCGCGGATTTAATGTTGCCCCACTCGCGGATGTTGCGCTCCTGACAGCTTTCCATGACCTTCTTCATCAGCTTTTTCGCCTCATCCATAAGCTCCTCGCTCTCGCGCACATACACAAATCCGCGCGATACAATGTCCGGACCTGCAAGCACTCTTCCGCTCTCCCTTTCGATGGTTGCGACAATTATCATCATGCCGTCCTCTGCAAGGTGCTTTCTGTCGCGCAGAACAACGCTTCCGACATCGCCGACGCCGTAGCCGTCAACCATAACTCTTCCGGCAGGGACAACGCCGGTAAACTTCATCTCTTCTCCGTCGGTTTCGATAACCTGACCGAGGTCGCTTATGAAGATATTCTCCTCGGGGATGCCCATGCTTACCGCAAGCTTGCTGTGCTTTTTCAGATGCTTGTACTCGCCGTGAATGGGGATGAAGAACTTCGGCTTTGTAAGCGATATCATGAGCTTAAGCTCGTCCTGACACGCATGACCGGATACATGAACCTCATACATGGACTCGTACACAACCTCTGCTCCCTGCTTCATAAGCTCGTTTACGACCTTTGTAACAAGCTTTTCATTGCCGGGAATGGGCGTTGCGGAGATGATTATGAAATCGTTGGGAGTTATTGTTACCTGTCTGTGGTCGCCGCTTGACATTCTCGACAGTGCCGACAGCGGCTCTCCCTGACTGCCGGTGGTGCAGATAACGATTTTCTCGGGCGGATACTTGTTGACATCGTCAATATCTATCAGCATTCCCTCGGGGACCTTGATATAGTTGAGCTCCACTGCCTTTGCGATAACGTTGACCATGCTTCTGCCCGATACGGCAACCTTTCTGTCGTGGATAACAGCCTGGTCGATTATCTGCTGTATTCTGTGGATATTGCTGGAGAAGGTAGCGATGATAACACGCTTTCCCTCAGCGGTGTTGAACAGACCCTTAAAGCTCTCTCCGACCGCACGCTCGGACTTTGTGTAGCCGGGACGCTCCGCATTGGTGCTCTCGGACATCAGCGCAAGCACGCCGTTGTTTCCAAGCTCGCCAAAGCGAGCAAGGTCGATTATTCCGCCCTCGATAGGGGTGTAGTCCACCTTGAAATCTCCCGTATGGATGATAACTCCCGCAGGAGTATGGATAGCCAGAGCGCACGCATCCGGAATGGAGTGGTTGACCCTGATAAACTCCACCGACATACAGCCCAGTTTCACCTGCTGGCGCGGCACTACCACATTGAGCGAAGCCTGCGACAGCAGGTTATGCTCCTTAAGCTTTCCCTCAACAAGACCCAGCGTAAGCCTTGTGCCATAGATTGGCACATTCACCTTTTTCAGCAGGTACGCAAGCGCACCGATGTGGTCCTCGTGACCATGAGTGATGACAACAGCGCGCAGACGCTCCTTGTTCTTCTCAAGATAGGTGAAATCCGGAACCACAAGGTCAACACCCGGCATATCATCATCGGGAAATGCAAGACCGCAGTCTACTATCACCATATCATTTCCGCACTCATATACATAAAGGTTTTTTCCTATTTCGTTAAGTCCGCCCAGAGCAATGAAGCGCACGGGAGTTTTGCTCTGCCGGCTGCCGCGCATTCTTTCGGGACGCGATGCGGCGCGGTTTAAGCTTGCAGAATCGGAATTTGCGTCATTATTCTTCTTTGGTACATATTTGGTTTTGAATTTCTTAGCCGGCACAGCAGGCTTCTGAGGGGCGGATGACATTCTCGGTTTTTTCTGCTCGGGCTTCTTTCCCTTTACCGGAGTAACTTTTCCCTTGGGAGATATATTCTCTGTTTCTGTCAATAATTTGTTATTTGTTAATAAACCCATATTTTGTCCTTTCTATAAATCATACTGTACACACCTTCCGAAAAAACTGCACAATTGTCCCATGCATAATAGTGTATCGGTCGGTACTATGTACAGCAAACAAGCCTGCCGACAATCGGTGCCACGGCAAGACTTCTCTGCGGATTAAACGCTGATTTTAAAATGAATTATTCCGGTAATTTCGCACAAATAATGCAGTAAAGCTGCTTGGTCGGGTTGTACAAAACAAAAGCAGACGCGCGGACGCAAGTAAAACAATTTTGTACGCAACGACAAAAAAAGCACATACATATATGCGGCAAAGGAATAAGCCGCTTGTTGTGCGGTGCTGCCGGAAGTATAATAAAGCATCGGATGCCTGATTACGTAGTAAAAGCCAAGATTACTGTTCAGTTAAGACTTGATGTGCAGCAAGGAATAATACATCAGTCTGCCGGCGCAGACAAACCCTTATTATTTATTATACTCGGATAGCCTTGAATTGTCAAGTATGTATATGTAAATATATGGAATTTATGTGTTGAATTGTCAATGATAGGTGACACTCACTCCAAAAAAATAATAAATTA
>JBJESD010000131.1:0-7066 GCA_051882595.1 Oscillospiraceae bacterium
GAATTGCCGTTTTCAGTTCTTGACTTTTTATAATATGCGCGGTGTGTCCACACCTCAATTGTGAAAAAGCTTGACATAACTGCTGCATAATGTTATACTAATTATATATTTATAATGCTCGTGCAACTGCATATCTTTGGCAATGATCCAATCGGTTCTTTGCCATATGAGCAATAAGTATTCAGGAGGTTCACCATTATGTTCAAAAAATTCATAAGCAGCGGTCTGGCAGCAGCGATGCTGCTGAGCATTACAGCCTGCTCTACGACCGACGGCGGCAATTCCAACACTTCTAATTCGTCGCAGAACACCTCATCCACCACAAATATCAATACCACCGACCCGGATGCAAATGCGGCTACCGATCAGGAGATCAAGGAGATCGATACCGGCGAATACGCTCCCAGCGGCAATGCAGGAGTAGTTAAGTATCTCGGCTATTACGACATCACCGTTGACCAGAAGGGTCAGAAGCAGGTAGATATTTTCGAGTCCGAACTTTATAACGGCAAGATCGAGTGGATATCCGCCTCGTTCGGTGAGGGCTACTATGATAAGCTCGCCACTCTGATAGCTGCGGATGATTCTCCCGACCTGCTTACATACGAGCCGCTTGCTTTCCCGTTCGGCGTAAGCAGAGGAATGTACGAGCCGCTTGATGATATGCTTGATATGGACGATCCTCTCTGGGCAGATATGAAGCCGCTTATCGAGTCCTACGAGTACAGGGGCGAGCATTACTATTTCCCCCACAGAATAGTAACCAGCTACGCGCTTAACTACAACCGTAAAACTATTCAGGAGGCAGGTCTTAAGGACCCCTACGACCTTTACAGGGCAGGCGAGTGGACATGGGACGCATGGCGTCAGCTGATGCTTGATTTCTGCAACCAGTCCGAAGAGAATATCGGCTACTACGCAACCGATTCCACCGTACATTCTATCGTCAGCACAACGGGCGTAACGATCGTTGACCTCAAGCCCGACGGCACTGTGGAGAACAATCTCCAGCATCCCGATGTGACGAGAGCAGTCGAGTTCATGACCGAGATGGGCAGAAGCGGTCTGCTTTATCCCGTAAGCCATCCTCACGGCGACTGGGTATCTCCGCAGGTGTTCTCTACGGTAAGCGACAAGATTCTCTTCCTGGGACTTGAGCCGGAGTGGACATATATCGCCTCCACAGAGAACATCCAGAACCCCAGCGGAGTTGAGAATGACATTTTCGACACCGTTTCCGATTTTGCGTTTGTTCCATATCCGCGCGACCCCAAGTCAAACGAGTATTTTCAGGGCTCAAGCTGCTTCGGCTATATGATACCGAAGGGTGCAAAGAATGCCGCCGGCGCTATCGAGTTCATCATCTGCAACCGTCTGTATGATACCGATGAGGGCGTTCAGGCGCAGGAGAGAAACGACCATATTGCTCCCGAGAAGATAACATATGTATCGGGTAAATATGCAGGTATGGAAAAGTGGCAGATGAAGTGGGATCCCGAGGTATACGACCTGTGGAGAGAAATGTGCGACCCCGAGAACTTCAGCTTTGTTATTGAGGATCTGTTCGGCTTTGGTACGGATATGCAGAAGTATATCTGCCAGACGATGATAGACTGCACATTCGGCGAGGAATCGTGGACGCAGAAGATAAACGAGGTAGGTCCGCTGGTTCAGGCAATGATCGACGAATATACCTGATAAACAGCCATAAATAATCTGAATTAGTCAAAGCAATATGCAAAGGTCCGTCACTGTGCCGGACCTTTCAGCTTGTTGAAAAACTTAGTTTATGCTCGCGCAGCGAGCATTTGAAATCTATTTTTTGCGAGGGTTTCCCTCGCAAAAAATACCGCTGTCCCGACAAGTGTGGAGCCGCAAAGCGGCTCTGCGCGCAGGAGGGACGACTCGGGATGGCGTTAGCCATTCCGACCTCCGCTTATGCGGAGAACCTGTCAAAAAAGTCCCAACGGGACTTTTTTGACAGACTGAAAGGTCCGTCACTGTGCCGGGCCTTTGCTTTTCGGTATGAAAGGGTGAGTGAGATGACCGGTCGGCAGGGAACAGGCGCGGATATTGAGCAGCGCTTCGGATACAGTCAAAGCGGAACCTTCCGCTGCGCTTATGGAAACGAAACTCCGCTGCTGATAATCCTTGCGGCGGTGACTGCGGTGACCGCGGTTGCGGCTCTTGTTGGGATATCCTGCCTTGTTAACGGGATAGAAGCGATATTGTTCTATGCTATTGTGCTTGTGATTTCCGAAACGGTTGTTGTTTTCACTGCCATGTGTCTTGCAAAGCTGATTTTGTACGGAAAGGAATGCTTTTATCACGCGGACGAGCAGAAGCTGTCAGTTGAGCGCGCAGGGAAGTTTGATGATATATTCTATTCAAATGTGGTGGATATCAGGTACGACCCGTTGGTCACTCTGGGAAAACAGCGAGGCTTTGTTGTATCGGTTACGACAGTAAAAAGTACGGTGGTATATAAGTATATCTTCGCACGGCGCGATGTTGTCATGTCGCCCGAGAAAACTCCCTTTGCGATAATAGAGGAACGCTCGGGACTAAAGGCACGGCAGCCGCAGCCTGCGGTGAAAAAGCCGGAGACCGCCGTTCGGGAAGAGCCTGCACCCTCTTTCACACGCAGAGCAGATGAAAATGCGGTTATTTCACGCAGCCATTCCGAAGAAGAGGAGATCATCACAAAGGGAAGCTTCTATACGCCCCATAAATACGAGCTGCTTATGTTTGTGGTGTGCACTGTTCTTGGCATAGCGGCTGCTGTGGATTCGATATATGATTTCATAGTCGAAAAAGGCGATGGCTTATCCGGCTTCTCATTAATTGCCGGGTTTATCTTTGTGGTACTGGATATAGCGGTATTTCGCATGATACGTTGCAAGGAGTACAAGTATATTTCCGACAGCAAGGAGTTTCGCATTTCGGACAAGAGCGGAGTGGTATGCGTTATCTACTACTGTGACGCAGAGCGCGTGGAGTACAAGCCGTATAAGCTTTTGTGGAAGCAGCGCGGATATACCGTCAGCATAGTGATGAAGTATACGACGGTAAAATTCAATTATCTGTTCCTTAGAAACAAGAAGTATCAGAGGCCGCAGGATACCCCGTTTAATTATATCGAACGCATGATATCGGGCGAGTATCAAAATAGCGCAAAGCTTGGCAGAAATTAGGGCAATACGGCTAATTAGTGGCATACATAAGCCGATAGCAAAGCTCCCTATCATTTCGTGATAGGGAGCTTTTGCGTTTGTGCCGGCGCTTAGTTTGCCTGTATCTGCCTTACAGAGAATACCGCCCCGTCCGAGGTGATTTCTGCGCGGCTGCCGTTTTTCAGTTCGCCGCTGATTATCTTGCCCGAAAGCATATCCTCTATTTTGGCGGTTATCGTTCTGCGAAGAGGTCTTGCGCCCATTTTATCGGCGTCGCTGTCGCAGGTGACAGCCTCTGCGCATAGCTGCTTTACGGCGCTTCCCGAGAATGAAAGCTCTATTCCGCAAGCCGCCGCGCGCTTTGCCAGAGAGTCCAGCATATTGGCGCAGATGTGCTCCAGCTGCTGCTCGCCGAGGCTTTCAAACACAACGATACTGTCCAGCCTGTTGATGAATTCGGGACGGAATCGCTTTTTAAGCTCCCTCATCACATCGCTTTTGCCGCCGGTGCTGCCGCCGAAGCCGAGCGCGTTCTTAGAAAGCTGCCCGGCTCCGATGTTTCCCGTAAGGATTATGATAGCGTTGCGGAAATCCGCTTTTCTTCCGTCGGCGGCGGTCAGCGTGCCGTCCTCAAGTATCTGAAGAAGAATGTTCAGCACATCCGGATGAGCCTTTTCCGCCTCGTCAAACAGCACCACGGAATAGGGCGCGGTGCGTATCCGCTTGATAAGCTGACCCTCCTGCTCGTAACCGACATATCCCGGAGGAGAGCCGATAAGCTTTGAGACGGAATGCGGCTCCATAAATTCGGACATATCAAAGCGGATGATACGGCTCTCGCTGCCGAACAGAACCTCTGCCACAGCTTTTGACAGCTCGGTTTTGCCTACGCCGGTCTGACCCAGAAACAGGAACGAGCAGATAGGGCGAGCCGGATCCTTAAGACCGCTTCTGCCCCTGCGGATAGCTGCTGCAACCTGCGCTACGGCATTGTCCTGACCGATTATACGCTGCTTAAGAAGCGTTTCGATATTGCACAGCCGTATGCTTTCGTCGTCGGTAAGCTGTGCAGCAGGTATTCCGGTTATCAGCGAAACGGTATCGGCTATTGCTCCTGCGTCTATGACGGCTTTGGGCTGGGGACTCGCGCCGCTGTTTATCAGCTTTGTTTCCTGCTCCTTAAGTGCAGGGATAAGGTTGAACCTCTTGGCGGCTATCGCCTTTGACATCTTTGCGTGGACATCTTGAAGCTGCTTTTCGGCAGAAATGGCGGCTGCGCTGCTTCCGTATTGACGCAGGCGCGCTTGTGCCGCCGCCTCGTCGATAAGGTCTATTGCCTTATCCGGAAGATTTCTGTCGTTTATATACCGCACAGACAGGGAGATGGCGGCTTCAAGCGCGTCGTCGGTTATCATAGCGTGATGATGCGCTTCGTACCGTGTGCGCAGACCTTTCAGTATTGCAAGGCTTGCCGCCTCGGTGGGCGGCTCTACCTTTATCGGCTGAAATCTGCGCTCGAGCGCGCTGTCCTTTTCGATGAATTTTCTGTATTCCTCCGTTGTGGTCGCGCCTATCACGCAAATCTCGCCGCGTGCAAGCTTCGGTTTCAGGATATTCGCTGCGTCGATAGCGCCCTCTGCCGCACCCGTTCCGACAATTCCGTGAATTTCGTCCACAAACAGTATCACGCCGTTATCGGCGCAGGCTTCTTCCAGAACGTTTTTAAGGCGCTCTTCAAAATCGCCCCTGTATTTTGCGCCGGCAAGCATTGCTGTGAGGTCGAGCGAATATACGCGCTTGCCGCACAGCTCCTCCGGCACGCTTCTGCCTGCGATACGCTGTGAAAAGCCCTCGATAACTGCGGTTTTGCCCACTCCTGCCTCTCCGATAAGGCAGGGATTGTTTTTGTATCGTCTGAGTAATACGCGTATAACGCTTTCTATCTCGTCGTCGCGGCAGATAACCGGGTCAAGCTCGCCTGCCTCTGCCGCTGCGGTAAGGTCGCGCGCGTATTTTGAGAGAGCAGGGTGCTTTGTTCGCCTGTCCTTCTCGTTATCAAAGGACGGCTCAACGAATTTGCGCGCCGAGGCTTCTGCGGCAATGCGGTCGCCGTTTACGCCTAGTTCTGCCAGTATCACGCAGGCATAGCTGTCGCGGTCGCTGATTATCGCCTTAAGCAGGTGCTCTGTTCCCGCAGTGCGGCTGTTTTCGCTGCGCGCAAGATTGATTGCGTTCTCCATTACGCGGTGGCTTCGCGGTGTAAGGTCGTTCGCCGTCAGCTTTGTCGGAGAGCCTTTTCCGATAAGCGTTTCAAGCTTTGAGAGTATCTCTCTTCTTCCCACGCCGTACTTCTTCATCAGCATGGCAGAGGGTGAGCTTTCATCTGCGGTAAGTCCGTACAGAATATGTTCGCTTCCGACATAAGTGTGTCCGAAACCCATAGCAGCCGCAACTGCGGCATTAAGTGCGATATTGGCTTTTTCTGTAAAGCCGTTGAATGAGATCATTTTTTTCTCCTTTCTTGCATTCGCGGTATTACCGCTTTCCGTTACTATTATAGGCAGAATAAGGAAATTTATTTATCGGCGGATAAATTCTGTACACTTAGTTACGGACGGATAATAGTTATATTACGCTGCTGCTTAAAGGTAAATGACAATAATATATAGTAAACTTTATTGTGTGCACATATCCGGCGGCGAACAGTCGGACTGTCTATAAACCGCCGTCTGCATCGTGGTTTCCCAGCCTCTGACGATTTCTCGCCAGCCTGTTATTTGACTTTTTCGACAACTGTGGGGGAAAACTATTGTCTTCCCCCGTTTCAGGTATCGATTAACCGCCGCTTTTGATGATTTTTCATTTTTTTGTGCGCAGCTGCCAGAAAGCGACTGCGCTTGCAGCGGCAACATTGAGCGAGTCCACGCCGTTTGACATTGGAATTTTAACGGTGTGGCTGCATTGTGATATTGTTTCGGGGCAAAGCCCATACCCCTCGTTTCCGAGAAACAGCGCCAGCCTGTCCGCCGAATTAAGGCAGGGGTCGTCTATGCTGACGGAGTTATCCGTCAGTGCCAGCGCGGCAGTCGTAAAGCCGTTGTCGTGAAGCAGCTTTGCAGGATTATCCTGCTTTTTGAAGTACGTCCATGCCACCTGAAAAACCGTGCCCATTGATACACGGGCAGCACGGCGGTACAGTGGGTCGCTGCAGTCGTGCGTAAGCAGCACGGCGTCCATCCCCAGAGCGGCTGCCGACCTTATTATAGCTCCGACATTGGTGGGATTGACTACGTTTTCAAGCACGGCAATGCGCTTTGCCCTGCGGCAGAGCGCCTCGGCGTCCGGCAGGTCGGTCCGCCTCATCGCGCACAGCGCTCCCCTTGTCAGGGCGAAGCCCGTGATTTCGGAGAGGATCTCATTGTCCGCGGTGTACACTGGGATATCCCCACAGCGAGAGATGATGTCCTTTGCTTCGCCCTCGATATGTGACCGCTCGAGAAGCAGCGCAACAGGCTTGTAGCCTGCGTCCAGCGCAAGGCGGATAACGCCGGGGCTTTCCGCAATGAACAGCCCTGCTTCCGGCTCATAATAGTGCAGAAGCTGCGGCTCGGACAGCGCCGAGAATATTTCCGCTCCCTTTTCCAACGTATTTGTCAGCTCTATGATATCTCCCATCGGTTTCCTCCATGATTATTTCAAATGCTCGCTGCGCGAGCATAAACTGAGTTTTTTCGACAAGCTGATATAATTATACATCATTATACATTGTTATGTCAATCGCATCAGTTCTGCTGAAATGTGGCATACAATGTTAAAAAAACGACAAAAATTTTAAATCATGTAGGTTTGTCAATGATATGTTACAAACGCACACAAAAAGATCAGATGTCAAG
>JBJESD010000132.1:0-29315 GCA_051882595.1 Oscillospiraceae bacterium
TCGGCTACGGGGTTCGCTTCCTCAGCTTCAAGACGTGCGAGTATTTCGCCGGTAGTGCCCTGAAAAACTTCTACCTGCACGCCGGTCTTTTCCTGAAATCCTGCGGCAAGCTTATCCGCAAGTCCTGCGGGAGAGGGCATATATACCGTTACCTTACCGCTAAGGGTGGTGTTCTCCTCCGCTGCGGAGGACTCCTTAGCAACGCTGCTTTCCTCTTTGGGGTCAGTGGTGGCTGCTGAGGTGTTCGAGGAAGAAGTATCAGAGGAAGTTCCGGACTGCTGAACGGACGCTTCATTGCCGGAGCACGCCGCGATACTCATGCACATAAATCCGGCGGTAATTGCTGTGATTATTCTTTTGATTTTCATAATGATGTTCCTTTCTTTGTTCAGAATGTTATCATATCTGATGACTTTATGTAAATGGAAACCTTTGTTCCCACCTGCATTCTCTGCGGTGACAGGAATGTCCAGACATTCCCGCCGTGCTTTAGCTGGACTTGGTAATTGCTGCCGAGGAACTGCACCGAAACCGCTTCGGCGGTGAATTCGTCAGCCTCGTTCAGCGCGGTAAGCTGCGCCTTTTCCGGGCGGAACATTCTGCGCTCGTCCACCCAGTTTGAGGAGCCAATAAACTTCGCTACAAACGGCGTTTTGGGATTTGAGTAGATAATCTCGGGGGTGCTGTACTGCTCGATGACGCCACCGTTAAGCACTGCAATTCTGTCGCTCATGCTCATAGCCTCGGTCTGGTCGTGGGTGACGAATACCGCGGTTATTCCCAGACGGGTTATCAGCTCTTTCAGCTCAGTGCGCATTTCCTCGCGGAGAAGCGCGTCCAGCGCGGAAAGCGGCTCATCAAACAGAATGCACTCCGGCTCAATGACGATAGCGCGGGCAAACGCGACTCTCTGCTGCTGACCGCCGGAAAGCTGGTGTGGGTATCTGTCGGCAAAATCGTCAAGCTTCACGGCATGGAGCGCGTTTCTTACCTTTTCATCAAGATTTTTCGTATTGTGCGCCGCCCGAAGTCCGAACGCAACGTTTTCATAGACGCTCATGTGCGGCCACAGTGCGAAATCCTGAAATACGAAGCCTAACCCACGCTTTTCCGGTGGGACATTAATCTTCTTCTCGGAGGAAAAAACGCACCTGTCGCCGAAACAAATCTCGCCGGTGTCGGGAGTTTCAAGCCCGGCTATCATGCGCAGCAGCGTGGTCTTTCCGCAGCCGGACGGTCCTAGCAGGGTCGTAAAGCTGCCACTGTCTATTGTGAGAGAGGTGGTGCGGATAACCTTTTTCTCCCCAAAGGATTTTGATATTCCTGTAAGTGTGATTTTCATAGTAAGCCTTTCTTTTTAGTCTTGTTGCATTTTAGCACATTTTGTATAATACTATCAATCTTTTTTCTGTGAAATCAAGGTTAAATCTGTGATTTATCTTACCTGCGACAGCGCATTCTGAAGCTGCCGGTCAATCCTTCCAAGCTCCGCTTCCGCCTGACGGTGCTTTACTGCGCTTTCGCGGTTTAACTGTAAGGTTTCCTCGATAACCCTAATAAGGTTGTCGTTAGCGCTTTTGAGCGCTTCTGCGTCAATTCCGCTGCGGCGGCTTTCCGCGGCAGTCTGTACAGCGCTTTGGCGCAGCAGCTTGGCGTTTTGCTTAACCATAGCGTTTGTCACCCGGTCAAGCTGCCGCTGGGTCTTGTAGACTGCGGTTTGGTCGGTAAGCCCTACTGCCGCCGCGAACTGGTTCTTCCAAATCGGAACGGTGTTAAGCACCGCAGATTGTATCTTCTGCGCCATTACGCTGTTTGCGCTCTGTATCAGTTTCATCTGCGGCGCGGATTGGAGCGCGATAGTGCGGCTAAGTTCAAGGTCGTGGATTCGACTCTCGAACCGAGCGAGATTTTCCTCAAAGCCATAAACAAGCTGTGCGGACATCGGGTCGTTGTGCTGCTGCGCTTCGGCGGAAAGCTTCGGTATTACCGTTGTGCGCAGATATTCTAGCTGCTCGTTTCCAGCCTGAATGTATATCGTAAGCTCTCGAAAGCACTTCGCGTTTTCCTGACCCAGAATATCAAACAGCTCCGCGCCGCGAAGCAGCTCCATGCGCGAGCGTTCAAGCTGCTGCTCCAGACGCTCTATCCTTAACCGCGCCTTTGCAAAGCGTCTTTTCAGCCGCCTCATGCGCCTTGCGCGGCTGCCTATAAAAGGTATCCTCGACAGAAATGTTTCCTTTAGCACCGCACTCGCGTCCAGCGCTTTTATCTCACCGATAAGTGCCTGTAACTGCTCCGAAAGGTTCGCGCCGCCCGTTCCAGAGTTTTCAAGCACCCTGTCAGAAAACTCCGCAAGCGTCCTTTGGCAGCATATGCCGTATTCCACCGCCGTCACACTGTCCGTAAGGTCAAGCTCGCCCTTAATCCGCTCTATCTGCTGCCGCTCTTCGGTCGTAAAGACAAGAGCGGTAGTTTCTGCGGCTATTTGTATTTTCGACATATTACCCTTGCCGCCTGTGCTCGCCAAAGAAGCGAGCGTTATTTCTTCAGCCATGTCCGCTCCTTAACTTAACTCGTCGATAATGCGCTTCATAACGCTGTAATTCGGCATATTCATTACTGCTGTAATGGTATCGGGAATCCCGCTGACATCGTTTTCGCCGCTGCCGCTCGTATAACCGCTTGTCCTGAAGCCGTGATTCTCCCATGCAAGCCGCTGCACCTGCGGGTCGGTCAGCGCTTGGATTCCTGATTTTCCCGCGTCGTCAAGCGCAATGTAGATGTGCGTTGACCAGACCGTGGGCGACGGATATATCACCACAACATCATCCTTGATTTTTGCGAAAGCCTCAGGATTCTCAGCCGCATATTCAAGGAGCTGACTCTCATAGCCTGCGATTATCGGCTTCGCGCCGACGCCCATTCGCAGGAACTGATTGAACAGGTCGGAGGATGAGGTTTCCATGTATCCCATGCGGGAGAATAACTCCTTTAGCTGCGGCAGGATATCCTCTACCGTACTGCTGTCTACGGTCCTGCCACTGTTCAGAGAATTAGCTAACAGCGCCGCAAACATATTCCCTGAATTGGAGCGCGCCGGGTCAGTGGTGTCCACACAGAAGCTGCCGTAAAGCTGCATTAGCCCGATGTCGCTCCACTGCTTTTCCTCAAGAATAAGCTCCGTCAGCTTTTGCATATCCGCGTAATATACCCCGTCAGTCTGGGCGACTATCCCCTGCCGGATAAGTGCGTCTGCAACGATTTTGTGGGAATACAGCACAATCGGCGTGTTGAAAACAATTTCGTCCGCCTTTGCGCTGCCGTGAAGCTCGTTATAGTATTCCAGCGCCGTCTGGCTGGACGGAAAAAGGTAATCCCGTCCGTACAGGTCGGCGGTTACCATATCAAGCGACCCCGCGCGGGAATAATCAAACTCCAGATGGTAGTTCTTTCTGATGTATTCAGCAATCTCCTCGTCCTCAAACAAGCCTATCTTCTCCCCACCAAGATAGCCGGTTAGAGAGGTCACCTGTGTGCTTTCGGTGAACAGCATGAAAAGTCCTGCCGCTGCCGCTGCCGCCGCAAGTATCAAGGCTCCGATTATCTTCGGTTTCATTTAATGCCCTCCATTTTCACCGTCTGCTTAAGCAGCCTGATTTCAGCGTCGGTATCGGTCATTTCGCTGCTCATGAGCTTTTCAAACTGCTGCGAAAACGCTCTGTTCAGCGTTTTCAGCGCGTCAAGAGTATCTGACCTCTGGCGCAACACCTCGTCAGTGCAAAGTCCCGTGGACTCCAGCTCTGCAAATCGGGAAAGCAGCTTTGCCGCTGTTTCCTGGTAATAATCAATAAACTGACGAGCGTCATAAATCCTGTCGGGGTGAGCGGTGAGGTACTCGATTATCCTCGCGGAAACAGCATGGAGCTGCTCCGCTTCGTTTTTTACCGAGCCGTCATTTATCTGCCGCATGGAGTATTCTATGCTTAGAAATCCCTCCTGCGCTGTTTCAAGGCGTTTATACAGTTCCTCGCCGCCGTCGATACTGTCTGCGTCTACCCTGCCAAGCTTCTTCGACGGGCGGAATAACAGCGATAAGCCCGCATAAACCGCCGCTGCTATCGCAAGCGAGACAAAGAAATTCCATCGCGCCGCGAATGTAAGCAGAAGAAACAGACCCGCCGAAATTATTCCCGAAATTACTCCCACCGCCGTTTCTTTTTTATCATAGCTTTTCACGTCAGTTATATCCTTTCACGCTGCGGAACGCGCTGACCAAGTCCTGCCTGCCATCAAATACCCTTGCATTTGTAAGCCGTGCGATACTGTCAAGCTGCTCACGCTCAGCCGAACCGAACATTATCGAAAACACAGGAATATCGCCGCCGTTCTCAAGGTAGAAATTCTTGAAATCGTCTTTGGAATAGGTTTCAGAAGCACCGTCCGTCATGAGTATCACCGCCGCGGTATAAGCAGAGGCGTTGTAGTTTTCGTGAATAAGATCCACCGCGTACTGCGCAGGCTTGTAGATGTCCGTTCCGCCGCCTATCTGCTCCCTGCGCACGTTTTCGTAAAGCGCACGAAGACTTTCCGCGTCAGAGCCGTCGCTTGTGTAGACATTCATTATGTCGCTGTCGAACGTCACCACAATATTCACATCCCCGTCAGCCGCCTGAAGGAGATTAGCTTCGGCATATTCCTCTACAAGCACCTGCTGCATTGCGCTAAGCAGCTGAGAGTTCCCATCGCCCTCCATGCTGCCCGAAAAATCAAGGCAGTATACCGTCAGCGACGGCTTGCGGAAGCTGCTCTGCCAAAGGTTCAGCGCGTTCATCAGCACGTCTGCCGACGGCATGGTTATCGGGGAGAGAATACGGTTGACATCTATTCCCCAGCTTGCGTTGAACACGTCCTTGTTCTGCTCGGAAACTCCGTTCAGCGAAATCCGCCGTCCTGTTGCTTCAATGGCGGTCTGCGCCTTGTCGGAAAGCAGGTAGTCCTGCACCTTAAGAAACGCTTCCTCTTTCTTCTCGCTGCCGTGGTCGAGATACCCCAGCGGGCTGTCCGCAATGCTAAGTCCATCATAAGGGTAGACTGCATACAGCGGCTCTCTGTCCGTTTGGGCAAGCTGCCTGTTTGCGTCAATTATAAGGCACTCGTAGTTCACCATAGCGTCGTAGTCGCCCGCTAAAAACATATCCTCAAGCCAACCGCTGCTCCCTGAGCTGCGCTCAACGCCCGAGAGCAGCTTTGTTATCTGCTCCCTCAGTTCGGGGTCTGCTAGGTCGTCATTTGTAAGCGCATAGGTTTTGCCAAGCAGCGCGTACAGAAAGCCGATATAAGCGCTTGCACCGGAATTTGATTGCGTGGCGCTTGTCATGCAGAAAGTAAGCTTATCGTCCTCGATTACCGAAAGAATGTCCTTAACCGAAGCCTCTCCGTCAGTAAAGCCAAGCTTCTCCGCAACCGACTGCTTAATGCCGAAGATCACAGGAGTTGTGCAGATGGATTCGTCGTGCTTGACGATGTGCCTTTCGTCGCCGAGGGAGAGCCAAAGGCTGCTTGCCGTCCATACTGCATCGTAACCGGGAGCGCCGTTTTTCAGCTCTCGCATGATGTCAACCGAGCCTTTGTAGGTCATTTCAATCTTCACGCCGGTGGTTCTTTCACAGTCCTCAAGTATCTGTTCAAGCGCTTCGTTTTCCGAGCCTGACAGAATACGGAGCGTTTCACCGCCTGTTATTCCTTTTATTGCAGAACATCCGCAAGCAGACGCTGTTATCCCCACGGCAAGTAACGCTGAAATAATAGCTCTGAAGATTTTCATAACATCACTCCTTTCCATACTTTAATTTTACATTAATAATCTAAGTTATTTCTACCATAGCGAGGAAAAATCTATGTAAAATCCATGTTACTTATTATGAAAGCATCCTATTTATCCGCATTTAACACAAATAGGATAGCACATTTTACAGCATGGATATATAATCAAGTATGTATAAGAATCGCCAAAAAGCCATAGTCGAGGGAGAACAATGATAAGTACAGACGAAAAATCAAATCAGCAGAACACAGATGAAATAAGGGATTATTTTGATAGCAGCGGTATGAATGTGGTTTTTAATGATATTTCCACTGATATTATCAGACGAACTAAACTGCTTGGGAAACGCCTCTCCGACCGTGCAGGACGTCCGGTGATAGACAATATCATATCACGCATAAAGACCCCCGAGAGCATTGTAAAAAAGCTGATTCGCAAGAATCGTGAGGTCACGGTGCAAAATGCGCTGACGACACTCCATGATATTATCGGGATTAGAGTGGTCTGCCCGTTTCAAGACGATGTATTTCTTCTGGCAGAGGAGATACGGAAAAACATCGGCTACGAGGTAGTTAATGTCAAGGATTTTGTCAGCAAGCCAAAATCAAGCGGCTATCGCAGCATACATATAATCCTTGCCTGTAATGATTCCTCCGGAAAGCAGTTATTTGCAGAGATACAGATTCGTTCAGTCGCAATGAATTACTGGGCGATACTGGAGCATCTCCTGTGTTATAAAAGCGAAGATGACCGCGTAAGAGCGCTTCACGAACAACTTAAAGAGTATGCCGAGGAAATCGCCGCCATAGACAGAAAATTCTATAAGCTGCGCTGTAAAATCGAGAAACTGAAATAGGGAAACGTTTTATTGTGTTTCCCTTTTCCAGTATGTCCACGGCAAAAAAAAGGTAGAGTCAATCTACAATTCGAACCCGTCAGGATTGCCGCTTTTTCTGCACCGCTTTTGTCATACAATCACAAGACTATTTCCGACGCTCTGCTTTGCCAGCTTTTTTGTATGTGCTATAACAAGGGAAAGCTCCTTTATCGAATCATAGCTGCGCTCACGATTTGTTATTGCCGCTGCGGACAAGGTGGCAAGCGGGAACTCCTCAACAAAACCGCTTCTGTTTTTAGATACGATATATCCCCTGTTTCTGTCGTCCTCGCTGTACAGCTCACGCGTTTTTCTTGTAAACTGAGAGAATGCATCGCGGCAGAAGCTCTCCGTTCTGTCACCGCTTGTTATCACCACAAAATCATCGCCTCCGATATGTCCGCAGAAGTCACCATCACCACAAAATTCTACAAGTGTATCAGCAACTGCTTTAATCATCAAATCGCCATTAGTAAATCCATAAGCATCATTATAAGCCTTGAAATTGTCAAGGTCAAAATAGATTATCGCAAATGGCTGACTATTCCCAATGAGGTTTTCAACTTTTTGGTCAATTACAATATTCCCCGGCAGTCCGGTAAGAGGATTGCAGTCAGCAGCTCGTTTTACCTGAATATTGACAGATGTAAGGAGAAGGTCTTTTATGCTGACAAATCCACAATATTCCTGAGTAAAACCATCAACCACCGGAAGCGAATCGTAAATATACGGCTGACACCTTGCCATTGCCATCTTGGAAGCTGTTTCAACAGGAGTATCAATAGTTACAGTCAGGCACGAGGTGTCCATTACTTCACCGACGCTCTTTCGCATATTCAGATTGTACCCGTACATTCCGCTGAGAGCGCTCAGCACCTGCCGCTTTGTAAGTACGCCCATGAATTTCCCGTTGTCATCTACTATTGCAGTTTCGGTGACGTTGGGGTCGTTCATTATTTCGTACACCTCAGTAAGCATTGCGTTTGGTGAAAGCATAGGCTTTTTTGAGCACAGTTCCTTTACCGTGCTGAGATATGAAGGAGTAAACCTGGCTTTGTTAAGCTCGTTGCTTAGGTTGATTATCTGCTTTCTCACCCCCTGACTGAGCTTCTCAAATTTTTCATTTGGCTTTGCAAGATAATACCCTTGCGCATAGTTGATTTTTAGTTCGATAAGTGTTTTAAGCTCCTCATAGCGTTCCACACCCTGTGCAATAACAGGTATACCGATATCCCTCGCAAACTGCGACAATGCAGAAACAAATGACCGCTTCATCTCATCTCTTTCAATATCCCTTACCATTCCTGCATCTATCTTTATGTACTGCGGGTCAACCTCCAGTATACGGTTTATTCCCGAATATCCCGAACAAACATTTGATACCGCAACGCCGTAACCCTGCTCGCGGTAATTGTTCAGTGCCGATTTGAAAAGCTCCATATCCCTTAAGGCACAGCCTTCAGCCGCCTCAAAAACTATGTCGCCATAGTCAAGATCGTTCTTTTCCAGCTTCTCGACGGTGATTCCGCTCCGAAAATCCCGACAACGAATAATATCCGGATTAAGGTTAAGGAACAGTTTTGCATTCTGCGGCTTGTCCGCCGCCGATTTTACTGAGCTTTTACGGCAAAGCAGTTCAAAATCCCACAGGCACTTCATTTCTCTTGCTATGTCAAAGGCTTCGGAGATACTGAAGCTACACTTTTTTAATGTAATCCTGCTGAATGCCTCGTATCCAAACACCGAACCGTTTTTTAGAGAGACAATTGGCTGAAATACCGTCTTTATGGCTTTGTTCTTTATGATTTCCGTCATCTGCTCTCTGTTCTCATCTGTAATTTTCATATCAAACCTCCGACCGCATGGTTGCTTTTTGACACATTTTCAGGCGTTCTGCCACGGCTGCGGCTTTGAGAACAAATACCCCTGCGAGAAAGATATTCCCATATTCTCAATATTGCGTTGTATCTCTGAATTTTCAACGTACTCCGCGATGACCTGCGTTTCCTGATTGCTGCACCAACTGCTTAAAATGCTCACAAACTGCATACTTTTTTCATCGTCGCATATCATGCGGATTATTTCCCCGTCAATTTTAAGGTAATCCGCATCTATCCGCAGAATGTGCATGAGATTTGAAAATCCGCTCCCGAAATCGTCAATAGCTATCTTGGCGTGCTTTTCGTGTATCTTATCGGCGAACTGCTTAAGATAGCAGTAATCGGTGACCGCCTCGGATTCCACCAGCTCGAACACAAAATTTTCCGGGTGCGCCGCTTTGTCGAGATAACCGAATATCACCTTTATCATTTCCCGGTCGTACAAATCTCGCACGTTGAGATTGATGGATACCCGCACATCGCTGTCAACGAACATTTGCATAACTTTCTTCACCATGACCACCGACAGCATTTCGTACAGATTATACTTTTTCGCAACCGGCAGGAACTGATTAGGATAGTAGACTTGTCCGTCCTTGTCAGCTATTCTCATCAGGGATTCATACAGACCGAAGCGCTTTTCGCTGTTATCATATATTCCTTGAAAATAAGGTACTACCCGCTCCTCGGCAAGAGCGTCACGGATTACCTGCAAAATATGTATCTCCTCAGTAGTATCCAGAATACTGTCGGAAATCCGGTCGTATCTTACAAACGGAATGCTCCGCTCCGCGCAAAACTGAAGCGCTGTTTCCGCCTTGTGGAGAAGCTCCTTTTCATTCCATACCACAGCGCACTGATAGGATAGCTGCACATCGTTCAGCGTAATATTGTTAAGAAAATCAAGCGTTTCCCTTGCGATATTCTCAAATTCTTCCGTAACAAGGCTGTTGTCTGCCGCAACGAGCAAAGAAAGCGCCTCATAGCTGTAAATGTGTATATTTTTCTTGCTGCCAATGCGTTTTTGCAGCATTTCGGAAACATCTGCGTAAACCTTTTTCAGCTCGTCAAATATTTCCTTTCTGCCTACGAACAGCTTGACCATTCTCTCGTTTGTAAGGTTGTACATGGCGATTTTGTCAAGCCCGGTATGCTCCATATCATAAAGGTAACAATACTGATTATCAAGCCCCAGAGCTTCATTACGAAGCAGCGAATTTTTCAGCTTATCGCGTTGGTCTTCAAGCTGCTCGTTCAGTTTCTTGTTGGACGAAGCAAGCAGGTAATTTACCGCCCTGATATTGTTCTGTGCGATGGCAGACGGGTCTGTCAAATCTCTGCTGCGCAGCGGAATATGCGCGTCTGCTTTTTCAGAAAGGCAGGCTAATCCAAAGGTGAAGTTGGCATAGTAATTCTTATTTCCACGCCGTACAATTTCTCCTGACAGCAATGCGCCGCTGATGTTGGTAGAAGCAAACTGCCCCGTTTCCCATTTCGCACAGCTATGCATTACGACCATTCTGGATTGACAGTCATACGCAAAAAGAATTTCCGACGCAGAATGCTTTATGTCGTGATAAACTGTGCGCATTTCATCAAGAGTTTTTTGAGGGTTAAAATATCCCGAGTATATCAAAGAGCCCTTCGGCAGCTCGCAGGCAAGGCTGAGATACTCCTCTTTTTTTCGCTCATAATCCACATAAAATGGTATCTTGATATCTGTTTCCCTGATAATAGGGAACAGCAGCGAAAGCTCGGGGTCTTTCTTAAGCTCAGCTTTATCAAGGAATGATGAATACCACTCTGCGCCGTTCTTTCCGTCTACTTTCAAAATGCGGCTTTTATGCGTTCTTGTGACTTTGAAGCTTTGTCCTGAGCTGTCTGCACCGCATACAAAATTTTCATACACAGAAAGCTCATCTGACGCAATAAATGCCGCAGCTGCTGCTGAATTTGATGCCCTGACATTCTCAAGGACATAAGCGCTGCGCTTTTTGCCCTTAAAGCCTGCAACTCCGCCCAGTATTTGTACCTTGGGGAGCTTTTTGTTCATCAGCTCCACCAGCTTAATCCCCTTTGTATAGGAAACGGGAAGAAACAGCAGCATAAAGCCGTTTCTCCCCTTCACAAGCTTTTCGGATAATTCTGTGCACAGTTCCTTTTTGCTCTCGGCATTCTCAATATTGAGAGTTTCAACAGTACACCCGTCAAATGTCGTAATAGATACAAGGCAGGCGTCTTCAATTATTTTTCCGTCGCAGATAACTCCCGGTGTTGAGCACCCGATAATGTTCGCATTCGGCAGAAATTCTCTTATCTCCTTTGCGAGAGCCGACATTTCCTCTGCCGAATGTACAGAGCTGTGGATACGCACCAGTGCCTGCTTTTCTCTGTCAATACCCGTTCCGTTAAGGAAATTATTGAATTTGCGCTTGTCACGATACAGATGATTATATACCTTCATAATTCAATTCCTCTTTCATTTAGGCAATACCGCACAATTATAATCGTGCAATTGCGCAGTCAGATTTTTCGTCAGATTGTACAAATTGAGCGCAGGCGGGCTGTCGCCCGTCAAGCGAAAGATGTGCAATATGGCGGAAAATATGCAAGCAAGTGCGCGATTAAGGCGATAGCCGTTAATTGTGCGGTGTTGCCTTTATTTACCTATTCAAATCGTATCATAATTGTGTAAATTCTGATACCTTGTTTCGGTAAAAGGAAAATGAAATTACCGATAACAAAAACAGGAACCGCCGTAAAGGGTGCCCCTTTTGGCAATTCCGCCTCGCCGAAACTTCATCTTATTCACAGATGATTTGCTCGGCGGCTTGAAAACTGCTATATGAGAAACACACTAATGACAGTCCCCGTTTTATGTTTTTTTGATAATTCCGTTTCATTCATGGCAGAGTATTTCAGTTCTGTATTTTAGCATTTATAGCCTTTATCCTGCTTTTCAGCAGGAAATACTGATTAAGCCAGACCACAACAAACGAAGCCACAAATATACCTATATATCCAAGCACGCCTAGCGCCGAATGCTCCATCCAGTTTGTGAAATATGCAATTGGCAGCAGGGTTACTGCATATATACCAAAGCATATACCGGTCTGCGCGGCGATATTCAGTTTTTCGCTCTCCCATATCAGCGAAGCCGCCGCATAGCCTATGCCCATAATACCACAGAGAAGCGTCTGTACTGCCGCCGCGACAGCTTCATTCCCTATCATCGCGGTAAATTCGGGAACGCATACCAAAAACTCCCCACTTCCCTCAATAAGGGAAATAAAAACGCTGATTATCTGCCCTACGGCAATGCCTATAAAGAATCCAACAACCGTTCTTCCGATGATTTTCTTTTTCATAATGACTCCTCACACTCCTAGTATTTTCTTGATTTTTGAAACATAACGCCTTGAAACATACGTCGTTCCCGAATCTGCAAACGAAACGCATATCGTACCGACAAGGTTCATGTCAAAGCATTTGACCTTTTGCAGATTGATTATCTCCGAATTGGAGATACGCACAAACCTTGAATTATCAAGACGTTCCTCCATTTCGTACAGCCTTTGCCGGAGTATATATTCTCCGTTGCCCGTTTCGGCGTAAACCTTTCCGCCGCTGGAATAGACTCTTTTGATCTCGTCCGGTTCAATGATCCGGAGCACATCTTCACGAAAACCGGTGATAACCTTTGGCGCTTCCTCTGACAGCCTTGATACTATTGCGTTTACCTCGTTTGTGACCCTGTCAGTTAGTACTATCACCTTTGGCAACTTGTATTCGGGGTCGATTTTTATTTCAACTTCCACATTCCTCACCTCCTGTTCTGACAACATTATATCAGCTGCGCCAAATCATTTCAACAGTTTTTTGATAAGTGGTCGTTTGAGGAATATAAGTGGTGCGATAGCAGTATGTTTAGACCTTACCAAATGCAATGTGACAATACAATGCTGAATTCTGTACTTTGTGTACATCAATGAAATAGCTGGACCCTTCTGTGTTTACTGCCATCACACAGAAGGGTCTGCCTTTATGTATTCGCTCTCCCCCAGCCGTTTTACCAAGCGCCAACGCCAGCGCCTCGGACTGTATCAATGTGTTCTGTAATTAGAAATCACATTTCGTGTTTTCAAGAAGAATAGCGGAGCGTGCTTACTTTATGGAATAATGCAGGCGTTTGAAGGCAAGACAATTGACAAAGAATTCGTTATGTAGTATAATTAATTAACATCAACCGCCTGCGAAAATGAAAGGATAATGTACCTATGAAACCGTGCAAAGCAGCATATAAAGTAGTACGCAAAGACGATTCAGAAATATTCAAGGGCTTCGGATTCAAACACTTATCCGACGCAACGCAGTACTATGTTCACCCCAACAATCAGTCGTACAAGGGAACCACCACGCTCTGTCAGCCTATCGGCGAGGCAGTAATGCTGATGAACGATTTGATTGATTCCCTGATGAATGACAAGAATGCTGTCGGGGATATTCTGTATGATGACGCAGCTAAAAATGTTTATCTGAACATTCCTGTCCCTGCTGAATGGCGCGCTAACGCAATAACCATAGTTGATACATACCACGTTTCCATTGACGGCAGTTCTTTGGTGATAATCGGAGCTTATTCAGAGGACGGGCGATATCTGGGGAGCGCTGCGGATAATTTCTCTGACCCCTTTACGATGGTGCCGATGCTTGCCGTGCTTATTGCGCAGTATATTCTGACTAACGACAACTATTGCAAGGCATTTCTGGATTTCTCGGAAGCGCCGAACGCAGAAGGCTTTGTAAATCTGCATGAGGATTTTTATCAAGGCTACAAGAATAACGATTACAAGGTGGAATATTGCAATTTGGTATCCGCGCCCAAAGCCTGCACAAACTCCTTTAAGGCAAGATACTCGGTTATACAGGAAAATAAAGAATCGATAAAAGATACGCCCGAGATAGAGATAATCCCGTTTAGGAAAAGTGTTTTTCAGGAGGAATACAGTAGCCTTGTTCCTGACCTGCCCGAAGAATTTGTTCTGCCCAAAGCTCTGCGCACGATTTCAAACGCGATGGTTACCGGCGACATTCGTGCGCTTTTGCTGCACGGACCGGCAGGCACGGGCAAAACAATGTCCTGCAAGCTTATCTGCCGTGAGATTGGATTGCCTGTTATGGAGACCATAAACTGCACCGAGAGCCTTGACGAATTTGTGCTGGGAAAATTCCTGCCCGACGGCGACAAAATAGTGTTTCGCGAAAGCTATGTCACCAAGGCCATAACCTTCGGCGGAGCAGTTATTTTCGAGGAGATAAACTTTGCACGTCCACAGCACCTTGCTTTTCTCAATTCCCTGCTGGACGACAACGGATTTGTTCGGCTTGACAACGGTGAGATTGTCAGAAGGCACGAGAATTTCCGTTTCTTCGCCACAATGAACATCGGCTATTATGGCACAAAGGAACTTAATCAGGCTCTTTACAATCGATTTAACGCTGTGTATGAACTTGCCGAGCTTTCAGACGAAGCAATCAGACGAATGCTCAGCGCAAGAGTACCAGAGTGTCTGGATCAGGCAGACAAGCTTATCAGCGTATATCACAAGCTGAAAAAGAAAATCAATGCCGAGGAGCTGGATATGGTTATTTCCCCGAGAAACATCGAAAACTGGGCAAGGCTTGCGAAATTTGAGGGCTATATTCCAGCCGCCGAAAAAACCATTATCCCTGTGGCAAAGTGCGACCGTTCTGTCGAAGAAGCATTCAGAGATATAATCATGCTGTACAAGTGGAATTGAGGAAGAATATGGGTAAATTCACACAAGATGAAGAGCAGCTGCTGAAACTGTTTCAAAGCGAATCCAACCGCCGTGCTGAGGAAGAATTTGCAAGAATATTCACTGAAAGCGATACTGTGCGGGTTGCTTTCATCAACGAGGACAGAGCCTTTACCGACGGCAGAAATATCGTTGTCGACCCTGCAATGGACAAACTGTTCAGCGATGAATATGCAATCAATAACACGCTGCGCGTTCTGGGACTTCCCGAAAACAGCTGCAGCCCATGGGCTGCTCTGAAGCTCACCACCCGCGCGCAGGATATACACGAATGTCTGCATATCATATACTCAAAATTCCCCACCCCCGCCTCCACTGACAAAAGAAGCACCACTAAAGCGAGAACGATGACTTTGTCTATGATAGGAAACGTTATTGAGGACGCGTATATTGAGGCCGTGGGAAGCAGCGTATATGACAACGCAGAGATGTATCTGAAATGGGGCAGAATTTCAAGAATGTTCGTTTCGCAGCCGTCACAGGATACTATTTCACGAAATCTGGAGGAATCGAATGTTGACTCCGACCAAGCAATTTTGCTGATGTATTTCATAAACTACATGGCTACCGACCTTCTTTACCCTATGGTGAATCTTTCTGAGCCTATCGAGGAGTGCAGAGAACTTATTGATAAAATAAAGCCGCTGTATATTGCAGGGGCGGCGGCTGCGTCGCCTATGGAAAGACACAGATACTCCTGCATGATATTTGATATTCTGGAGGATTTTATACCCGATTCAGAGGAACAGATTGACAGAACGTACTTTGATAAGATAACAGGCGGTACAGAAACGCACTCGGCATTCAGGTGTTCTCCGAAGCAGTTTGTTTCCGACGGCAAGGAGATGGCGGTAAAGCGCAGGCTGTTTACTGACCTTGACGGAAACAATACCAACGGCAAGGACATTTCGCAGCAGTATATTATTCTCTCTGCCGAAGCGGAATGCGAATACAAAGAGGCTGAAAAGGAAGCCGAAAAGAGCGGAACCGTGATTGTTTTAACAGGCTCGGATTATGGCGCGGCGGTAATTCACAGCGGAATAAAGATAGTCGAGAACCACCCCAAGCCCAACAGGAATTTTTCGCGGGCATATCAGAATATTCTGAAACAATACCGCACCTCGATAAACAAATACAATTCCAGATTTGAACGTCTGCTGAAAGCGGATAGAGAATACTTTGAGGACAAGCAGCTTTTCGGCAACGGGATTTCTTCAAAAAATCTATGTGATGTAAAGAAAAGATACTGGTACAGAAAAGCGGTTGACGAGGGGATACCCGACCTTGCCGTGCTGTTTATGATAGACGGCTCGGGGTCTATGCTGGGAGAACGCAGAAACGCTGCGATGATTTCTTCCGTGATACTTCACGAGGTGCTTTCAAAGCAGGGTATTGAGCACGCTTTTTTTGAACACCGTGCTATTTTTGACGAACCGGAAGTTCAGCATAATGTTCTTGTTGATTTTAACGGCAAAGATTCGGAGAAGTATAACCTACTGGCTCTTTCGGCATATCAGGGAACAAGAGAGGGGCTGTCGCTTTTCTGGGCTGAACGTTATCTTGAACACAAAAGCATGGCGCAAAACAAGCTGATAGTTGTTATATCCGATGGACTACCCGCACATGAGTGCGATGACAATTTTTATCTTCCGCCCGCTTCGGTGATGGATACGAAAAATGCGGCAAAGAAAATAACTCACCGTGGCACAAAGATCATAGCCATTGCATTAGGCGGTACAGAAGGAAGCTGCTATGACGAACTGAAACAGGTATATTCGCAGACGATTGATTGCTCTGATCTGAATAGCCTTACCGGTCAGCTCTTAAAGGTGATTTCAAAGGAACTAAGCAGATGATCCATTTTAATTCTCAGGAAAATAACTATGAAAAAGAAATATGCGGAGGTCAAAATGAACTCCGCATTCTCTGTATCATATTCAGTTGCCAATCTGCTTAGAAAGCTCCTCAACAATGTCCTTGTCGATTTTTAGTACCTGTGAGATTTCCTCAGGAGATAACTTAGTGCTTTTCAGCAGATTTATGGCTGCTTCTCGCTTGGTATCAGCAACTTCCTTTTCAACAATCTCTTCTACTATTCTGCACATAGTCTGTAAGCCCTCCTTTGAATTCTTGAAATATCCGGCTTTGTCTGAAAGCACAGCGGTCATAAAGTTATCATCCTTAAGACGCATAGCTTTTATCTTCTGCTCAAGCTCAGCGCGTTATTGCTCTCTTGTATACTCAATCATGTTGTATCATCCATGACTGTTACATATTTTTCCACACAATTGCCTAATAGTCATACATTCAGGCACTCATTATTTCCTATGTAATTACCCTCCCCCAGCTATCTTATCCAGCGCCATCGCCAGCGCCTCGGACTGTATCAATGTGTTCTGCAAGGGGTCGCCCTCGCGTATACGCATTGTTCTGCGGATTTCCTTTGGTATAACGATACGTCCGAGGTCGTCAATCCTGCGGACAATTCCCGTAGCTTTCATATATAAATTCCTCCGTAATTCTATTAGAGTTTTCAGATTTTTTCTGTCTGTAACGCTATTGTTTGCTTATAATGTGAATTTATTCATGGTGTTTCGACATTTTGCGGGAGGACTTGGTTTTTTCAGCAATTGGGTTTATTTCATATTCCGAACCGGGGATAGAATCAGCTTTATAATCAATATCTGTATTTCATCAGAAATTGAACTTTCCAACAAGCTCCTTTAGTATGCCTGCCTGTCCTGAAAGCTACTCGGAAAATGCTAAGTCATATTACAGAGTCATTTTTGAAAATTGCGGAAATGGCTCTTTATTCTGATAAATTTCGGCGCATTTTGATATTTGCATGGCGCATTTTGATATTGCAGACAAACAGCGTTCGGTGTATAATAGTATCATGAGTTTGATATGGAGGTACGCAGAATGAAAAATACAACAGCATTGATAACAGGTTCCTACGGCGGTTTTGGCAGGTGCTTAGTGAATATCCACGCCGAAAAGGGCGGCGATGTCATTCTTGTGGGAAGAAGCCCTGAGAAGCTTGAAGAACAGGCTTGTGAGGTCGCCGAGAAATATCACGTTAAAGCGTATACAATAATTGCGGATTTATCCCAGCCCGACTCCGCGCAGAAGATTTATGACGAATGCAAGCAAAACGGCTGGGATGTGGATTATCTCATCAACAACGCCGGTTTCGGCGGTCAGGGTGAGTTCACCCAAAGAACCATGGAGCAGGATTTGTCGATGATTGCGGTTAATGTTGAAGCTCCCACAAGGCTTTGCAAGCTGTTTCTCCCCGATTTCGTGAAAAGAGGCAGCGGCAGGGTGCTTAACGTGTCCTCTACCGCGGCGATAATGCCGGGTCCGTTACAGGCCTGCTACTATGCCACAAAGGCGTATGTCACAAGCTGGTCTAACGCCCTGTGGCGTGAACTCAAGGACACTGGAGTAACCGTTACCTGCCTTATGCCGGGAGCAATGACAACAGGCTTTGCAAATGCAGGAGGGCTGTCCGATACGGCACTTTTCGACAACAGCGTTGACCCTATGCCCGTAGCCCGAAAGGGATATGAGGCTATGCTGAAAGGTAAGCTCAACGTTATGTCGGGGCTTATCGGTTATCAGAAAATAATGATGCGAATGGTTCCGCTTGCGCCGAAAAAAATAATGATGGATTTCGTATACAATATGCAGAAAAAGGGCAGCTCAAAAAAGTAAGGAGTAAATATGAACAGGTATATTCTGGACGGGCAGTATGGCAAATACCTTGAAATGGTGGGGATAAGAGTCGGCGAAGCGCTGAAACGCGCGTGCGTCCCCGAGGACTTGTTCAGCCGCAAGCAGCCGGTATTGGACGAAGCGGCATACTATCGCTTTATGGAAGCTGTCGGTGAGCAGATAACCGACCCGAAAATTCCGATAATGCTTGCTTCGGCAGAAAACATTGAGAGCTTTTCTCCCCCGATATTTGCGGCATATTGCAGTAAGAACGCAGAGGTCTGCCTGAACCGCCTTAAAAGCTATAAGCGAATCATTGCGCCTATGAGGTATGAGATAACGGTGAACGCTGATGTTACAGCGCTTGAAATATCGGCAAGCTCAGACGAACTAAAAATGCCGCGTTTTCTTGTGGAAACCGAGATGATTTTTATTGTGCACATCATTCGCAGCGCCACAAGGTCGGATATTATTCCGCTGAAAGCAATCATGCAGGAGCCTGTGACCGACAGGGAGTTTGCGGATTTCCTCGGCTGCGCTGTTGAAGAGGGAAACTGCAACTCGATATTATTCAGAACGCAAGATATGCATAAGCCCTTTATCAGCCAGAACGACAGTATGTGGGATTTCTTTGAGCCGGAGCTTCAAAAACGGCTGTATGAAATGGAAAGGGACGATACCTTTTCTGCAAAGGTAAGAAGCGCATTAACGGAGCTTCTGCCCGGCGGCAGCGGAACAGCGGACGAGGTCGCTGCAAAGCTGAATGTCAGCAGGCGGACGCTCCAGAGAAAACTGAAGGAAGAAAATACCACATTCCAGCAACAACTCAACGGAGTGCGCGAAATGCTAGCAAGGCACTATATCCGCAATACCGAAATGAGCGGCAACGATATAGCTTTTCTGCTGGGATACAGCGAGGTGAATTCCTTTTTGCGTGCATTCAGCCTGTGGACGGGAATGAGCGTAAGCGAGTACAAAAAACAGCAGGGTTAAGGAAGCACTGATTAGTATGGTCTGTCCATTATGTCGGCAGACCTTTTGCTATGATTTTTTTGAGGAGAAAAAAACACATGATAAAGCTATTAAGGCAGCTTGACTTAAAGGAACGGCTCATGGTTCTTGCCGGAGTTCTGTTTGTTATTGTTCAAGTCTGGCTGGAACTGAAAATGCCGGAGTATATGTCGGAAATTACAGTTTTGATAGAAACGCCCGGTTCGGACATTGCCGAGATAATGAAAAACGGAGGGTATATGCTTGCCTGCGCTGTGGGCAGTATGATTGCCACAGCGGCAACAGGCTATTTTGCAGCGGTAGTTTCCGCATCACTTTCGCTGAAGCTGAGGAGCAGGCTGTTCCGCAAGGTAATGGGATTTTTTGAGGAGGAGATGGCGCATTTCTCCACTCCCAGCCTTATCACAAGAACCACCAACGACATCACACAGGTACAGATGCTGGTGGCTATGGGGCTGCAGATCATTACCAAAACGCCGATTATGCTGGTGTGGGGCATTATCAAAATAATGGGTAAAGAATGGCAGTGGTCTGTTGCAACTGCGGCGGCAGTCATGCTAATAATAATTGTGATTATGATTGCAGTTTTTCTGGCGCTTCCGAAATTCAAGATAATCCAGCAGCTCACCGATGATTTGAACCGCGTTACAAGGGAAAATCTTACGGGTATTCGGGTAATTCGCGCCTATAACGCTGAAAAATTCCAGCAGGAAAAATTTGACGAAGCGAATGCCGCGCTGACCGACAACAATCTGTTTGCAAACAGGATAACTGCCCTGCTCATGCCGACTATGACCTTTATCATGTCAGCGATTAGCCTTGTTATTTACTGGATAGGAGCATATCTGCTTAACGGCGCGGAAATGACCGAGCAGCTAACCATTTTCTCGGATATGGTGGTGTTCTCGCAGTACGCTATGCAGGTCATCATGGCTTTTGCTATGCTCACTGTGATGATAGTAATGCTGCCGAGAGTTATGGTCAGCGTTTATCGTATCAATGAGGTTCTGGATATGCCGGTAAAACTCAAGGACGGCAAAAAGACCGCGAATGACAGCACGGAAAAGGGCAAAATCGAGTTCAGAAATGTGTCTTTTGCTTATGCCGGCGGCGGAGCGGACACTCTTCACGACATCAGCTTTACGGTAAACTCCGGTGAAACCCTTGCGATAATAGGCGCAACAGGCA
This sequence comes from Oscillospiraceae bacterium, assembly GCA_051882595.1. Taxonomy (GTDB): domain Bacteria; phylum Bacillota; class Clostridia; order Oscillospirales; family Ruminococcaceae; genus CAG-115. Next base: position 20,338 of record JBJESD010000132.1, read on the forward strand.
GCGGAAAGACCACCCTTGTTAACCTTATTCCACGGTTTTACGACGCAGGTTCGGGAGAGATACTCGTGGACGGTATAGATGTCCGCGATTACAAAATATCCGCGCTGCGTGATAAGATAGGCTATGTTTCGCAGAAGGCGGTTTTGTATGCCGGAAGTGTTGCTTCAAACATCGCTCTCGGGCAGGACAGCGTTTCAGACGAACGGCTTAATATCGCCGCTCATGTTTCGCAAAGCGATGAATTTATCGGTAAAATGGAGGGCGCTTTCAATGCGGATGTGGCGCAGGGCGGCAGCAATCTTTCCGGCGGACAGCGGCAGCGGCTTTCCATCGCAAGAGCCATATATAAAGACCCCGAGATATACATTTTCGACGACTCATTTTCCGCGCTTGATTTTAAAACCGACAGAGTTCTCCGCGAGGAATTATCGCGAGCCGCAAAGGACGCAACTAAGATTATCGTCGCGCAGCGAATCGGAACTATCCGCCGTGACGACCGCATAATCGTGCTTGAGGACGGGCAGATTGTCGGCAACGGCACACACAGCGAGCTTATGAAGAATTGCAGCGCATATCGCGAAATTGCATTTTCTCAGCTTTCAGAGGAGGAACTGCGTGATGAATAAAAAAATAAACCCCTTAAAGGAGCTTCTTCTCTATTGCCGCAGATATGCAGCTCTACTGATAATCGCCATGATTCTCGGCGGTGCCTGCGCTCTGTTCAGCGTGATAGGTCCGAATAAGATTGCCGATATGGTGGATTTGATTGAGCAGGGGCTTCGCGGCTCGTTCGACTTGGCGGCAATAGGCAGAATCGGCATATTCCTTGCGGTGCTGTACGGGCTGGGCTGGGTGTTCGGGTATCTTCAGCAGTTTATCCTTACAACTGTGACCCAGAGAATGACGCAGTCGCTGAGAACCGATATTTCCGGAAAAATAAATCGTATGCCGCTGAGGTATCTCGATAATTCCGGCTTCGGAGATATTCTTTCGCGCGTTACAAATGACGCGGACACTATCGGTCAGATGCTGAGCAGCAGTATCGGCACCCTTGTTTCATCGGTCACTCTGCTGGTGGGTACGCTGATTATGATGTTTGTGACGAATATCGGGATGGCGGCTGGAGCGGTTATTTCTTCGTTTATTGGCTTTGCTCTGCTGATACTTCTTGTCGGAAAATCACAGAAGCATTTCCTTGAACAGCAGAATGCGCTTGGAAAAATGGACGGCTATATTGAGGAAATGTTCTCGGGTCAGCAGGTGGTTCGCGCTTACAACGGCGAGGAAAAGGCGGAGCGCGATTTTGACAAAATCAACGCAGCGCTTTACGAAAGCGCATGGAAATCCCGTTTTCTTTCGGGGCTTATGATGCCTATAATGAGCTTCGTGGGAAATCTCGGATATGTTGTTGTATGCGTTCTCGGCGCTGTTCTTACGGCGAACGGCAAAATAAACTTCAGCGTTATTGTGTCGTTTATGATTTATATTCGTCTGTTCACACAGCCCTTATCACAGATTGCACAGGTGCTTGCAAGCATTCAGCCTGCAATTGCAGCAGGAACACGCGTGTTTGAATTTCTGAACGAGGAGGAGCTTTCAGACGAAAGCGAAAAGACGAAAAAGCCTGCTTCCGTAAAAGGAAATGTGGATTTTAGACATATCAGCTTTGGTTATCTGCCCGAAAAGGAAATTATTCATGATTTTTCCGCAGACATAAAAGCAGGGCAGAAAATTGCAATAGTTGGACATACCGGCGCCGGCAAAACCACTATTGTTAATCTGCTCATGCGGTTCTATGAGGTGGGCTGCGGCGAAATACGGATTGACGGAACGCCAATAAAGGATATGAAGCGCGAGGATATCCGCAGTCTGTTCTGTATGGTGCTTCAGGATACATGGATATTCGAGGGTACTCTGCGTGAAAACCTTGTTTATTGCAGCCCGAATGTTCCCGACGAGCGGCTTAACGAGGTTTGCAAAGCGGTCGGATTATCCCATTTTGTGAGAACTCTCCCCGAGGGCTACGATACCGTTCTGAACGAGCAAAGCAGCCTTTCGGCAGGTCAGAAGCAGCTTGTCACAATTGCCCGTGCAATGATAAAGGACGCGCCGCTGCTCATTCTTGACGAGGCGACAAGCTCCGTTGACACAAAGACGGAGCAGACGGTTCAAAGAGCTATGGACGCTCTTATGGAAAACCGAACTTCATTTATTATCGCTCACCGTCTGTCCACCATACGCAATGCAGATATGATACTTGTTATGAAGAACGGAGATATCGTGGAAAGGGGCAGCCATGAGGAGCTAATTATGCAGAACGGAATATATGCAGAGCTGTATAACAGTCAGTTTGAGCAGGCGGAGTAAATCAAACGATTTTCCCGTCACGCCACTCGATATTTACCGTCTCCCCTCCCCTTGCCCGAAGCCCGGTCACTCTGCCGTTTTTCCACGCTCTCGGGAGTGCCGGCAGCAGCACGGTTTTCCCGTTGTGGCTTTGCAGCAGCATTTCGGCAATTCCCGAAACCAGCCCGAAATTGCCGTCTATCTGAAAGGGTGGGTGGTTGTCGAACATATTCGGGAGCATTGAATTACTCAGAAGTGCCATGATGTTTTCGTGGCACTTTTCGCCGTCCCCCAGCCTTGCCCACATATTGATTATCCACGCCCTCGACCAACCTGTGTGACCGCCGCCGTGCGACAATCTTCGTTCTAGTGTTTTCCTTGCGGCGGTAAGAAGCTCTTCCCTGTTATCGCAGTCAAAAAGCTGCTTACCGGGGTAGAGCGCGAAAAGATGGGAGATGTGGCGGTGCCCTATCTCGATTTCTTCATACGGCTCCGCCCATTCTTGTATAGTGCCGTTTTCTTCTATCTGCGGCTTTGGGAGCTTTTCGAGAATAGCGGAATAACGGCTTCTTTCCTCCTCGGATATCATTCCCGTTTCGATAAGTCCGCTGAATAATTCATACAAAATCTGTGCGTCCATTGAAGCGCCCTCGCAGAGATTTCCTCGCTCTCCGTTGGGAAGCAGGTACGGATTTTCGGGCGAAACCGTAGGCGAAACCACAAGCTGCCCCTTGCTGTTTTCGATAAGCGTGTCCTCAAAAAACAGCGCCGCTTCCTTGACTATGGGGAGGTATTCCGCTAGGAAATCCCTGTCGTTCGTGTAGCGGTAATGCTCCAGAATATGCAGGCAGAGCCATGCCGCGCCCATCTGCCAGTAGGTAGATGAGGGCCAAGTGTCCTGCGGCGCACAATCGCCCCAGATATCGGTGTTGTGATGCGCCATCCAACCCCTTGCGCCGTACATTCTTTCGGCAACATTCCGTCCATTGTCCACCATACGCTTTATGTGGTCGAACAGCGGCTTGTGCAGCTCCGAAAGCCCGGTATTTTCGGCGCACCAGTAGTTCATTTGTGTGTTGATGTTTATGGTGAATTTGCTGTCCCACACGGGAGTAAAGCTGTCGTTCCATATACCTTGCAGATTTGCAGGCAGACTTCCCTCGCGGCTTGACGAGATAAGCAGGTATCTTCCATAGGCAAAGGCAAGGTTGATAAGTCCTATGTCCTCGCTGCCATTATGGACGTTTTCAAGCCGCTTATCCGTTGGGATACCGCTTTTGTCCTCGCACTCTATCGAAAGCACGCAGCGGTTCATCAGCTCCGAAACGTCTGCAATATGCCGTTCTTTCAGCTTGTCATAGCCCAGCTTTTCCGCTTTGTCGAGAGCTTTCACAGCTTCCTCAACATAGTTTTCGCAGTAGAAGCTTGTTTCGGAGGCTAGGAGTATTTCTGCATTTCCGTCGCAATGCAGAGTGCGCCCTCTGATATAGGGATTTCCGCTTATTGCACGGACAGCAAGGCAGAATTTCACGCCGTTTGCTCCTGCCTGCCCCTCCATGCAAAGAGTATTTTCGGACAGCCTGTGCACCTTTTCGCAATAGCTGCCGCGCTCGATGATGACGCGCAACGGCGTACCGCTGCATTTTACCGCCATAACTCTGTCGGGGTATGAGATAAAGCCTTCGCGGTGGAACTCCGTGCCATTTTTGGTGTAGCTTACAGTATGTATGCCGTTGTCTATATCAAGCTCACGGCGGTAGTCGGGCAGCTCCTCGGTGCGGTTAAGCTGCTCGCTCCAATAATCACGCAGACCGAGAAAGTATATTCGCTCCTCACTTTCGGGAATAAGAAACACATCTGCCAACGGCTCATAATGGCTCTGATAGTCGGGGACAGCCGCGACGGTTTCGTTTGCAAGCTCCTCGGCGGCTCTGATTTTTCCCTCACGGAGAAGCCGGCGAATGGTCGGGATATTCTCCCTAGCGTCGGGGTTTATCCTATCCCGAAAGCCGCCCCACCACACGCTGTCGCCGTTGAGCTGAAAGCGGTCTATCACCGTGCCGCCGAAGCACATAGCTCCCATAAAGCCGTTTCCGAGCGGCAGCGCTTTGTTCCAGTCGTTTGACGATGAGGTGTACCATAGTTTATTCATAGGAGATATCCTTTCATAAGTTGACTTACTTTTATCCGGAGCGTGCGAAACGTATTTCCGCACCGGTCGCAGACAGTTTCCGGTTATTTATACTGCGAGAATTTCTGCCAGCTCTTTCATCAGTTCCTTGACATTGATAGGCTTTGCAATATGCCCGTTCATACCTGCCTTGTATGCGTTTTTCTTGTCCTCTTCAAAGGCATTTGCTGTCATAGCAAGAATCGGGATCTCTGCCTTTTTGTGATCCTGCAATGCCCGAATTGTTCGGGCAGCGTCATATCCGTTCATGTTCGGCATCTGTATGTCCATAAGCACAAGGTCGTAATATCCAGCAGGAGCATTTTCCAGCATATCCACACAAATCTGTCCGTCAGAGGCATGTTCAATCACAAAACCCACTTCCTTGAGAATCTCCATTGCTATCTCTGCATTCAGGTCATTATCCTCTGCAAGGAGAATACGTTTGTCATGGAACAGACTCGGGTCAAGCTCAACCTCGGGGTGTTCGATAAGGTTGGATTTTTCTGCGATCCTGTGCGGAAGCGTTACGATTACCGTTGTTCCGACGTCTTTCCTGCTCTTGATTTCTATTGTGCCTTCCATAACCTCCACAAGGCGCTTCACGATAGGCATACCAAGACCTGTGCCCTCGATTTTATTGTCGGTGGTATTGTGCTCTCTTGAAAACTCCTCAAATACGTGCGGCAGGAAATCTTCGCTCATTCCTATACCCGTATCGGTAATCGTTGTCCTGTACAACACATAGCCTTCCCGGTCAGACGGTATTTCCTCCAGCAGCATATTCACCTTGCCGCCCGAATTGGTGTACTTGTATGCGTTGGAAAGAATATTGATAAACACCTCTCTCAGCTTAATCGGGTCACAGTACACAAAGTGATTTGCGACAACTATCTGTCTTGTGAACTCTATTTTCTTCTGAACCATCATCTCATGGAAAACAGAATAAAGCGTATCGTTGAACTGCTCTGCGCTCCATACGCTTTCATCCATCTCCGGTGTGCCTTTTTCGATTCTTGCCATCTCAAGCACATTATTGATAATGGAAAGCAGAACGGAGCTTGCGTCCTCGATTTTCCGGAGATAATCCGCTCTCTTATCAGGCTCCTCCTGATGCTTTTCAAGTAAATCTCTGAACCCGATTATGGCATTCATCGGAGTGCGGATATCGTGAGACATATTAAACAGAAAGGCAGTTTTTGCGCTATTGGCTCTTTCGGCTTCAATTCTCGCCTCTTCAATTCTTTTGTTCTGCTTCTCCTCTCTCAGCTTTTCTTCGTGAATGGTGCGTGCCGCCACAAAAAGTGTTTGGATTTTTCCATTAGCGTCCCTGTCCCCTGCAATCATATATAGCTGGCACCAGCCCGATGTTGCGCCGATATATTCACAGGTAATGACATCAGTTTCACGCATACGCTCATCAATGGTGGAAAGATCGACAAACTCACGCAAATTATCCGCCGTTTCCGCACAGACCATATTGTCGCACATCTTATAAAGTGACGCCTGTGCTTTTCCGGAAGTTCCTACCACACTTCTCACAATTTGAATGCTGCTGATTTCTACAAAGGTATCTTTTATGACATCAACAAAAAAGGAAGCGAAATATATCTTACTCATGGATTGAATCTGGGCAATTTTGCTGCTTAATTCTTCGTTTATCTCCCTGGTTTTTTCAATCTGCGCTTCCTGCTCTGCTCCAAGCTTCTCAAGCTGATTATTGAGAGCCTTGATTTCCTCTAACTGTTCTTCGATCTCACGCTTCTGCATTTCCTCGGCTGTGATATCTCTGGTATAGGCAAAACCGACGATTTCTTTTGTAACCTCGTCGCGCGTCATAATGATATTCTGCAAAATGTACGTATCTTCTCCTGCTGCGTCTTTTATCCAGTACCGCAGGGATATTTCCGATTCGCCTTGCTCAAATCTCTTTTTCAGATTTTCCAAAGAGAATGTTTCTTTGTAAAGCTCAGCAAATTCGGGGAAAACTCTGCTTGCCAAAAAGCTGTAATAATCAGAATATTTTTTGTCTGTGTGTTCGGGCTGTTCCACACAATGCTCGTTATCCAGATATATCTTGCTGTCATAGATACAATCCCTGTCTGCGTTGAACTCATACCACGACATAGCAGTCCGGACAAGTGCCGTTTTCATGTTGCTTTTCTGCCTTTCAGAAATACTGAGCAGGACATTTTCGCTCCGTTCAACAGAAATAAACGCATATACGATGATAATTGCAATCTGAAATGCGACGGAAGTGCAGGGAACCGCGACGAAGAATACCTGTAAAAAATCAAACGCCATCGGGACAATAGCAAATAACGTTATGATAGCGCATTTTTTCCGCTCGCTTTTCTCTTTTGCACTAAAGAACCTGATAACCGCCCAGACAAAAATAACGATAAGGTATCCCGTTGTTCCTATTCGTTCGATGACGTACCATTTTCCCCTTGCATAAGAATCGACCGTCTCGCCGATAGTAAAGAGCAAACCTGTCCATATATTGGCGATGACCATAAGGAAAACCGCTGCCATCGGTATCGCCGCCAGCGTCAAAACACTTTTTTTAGGCTTCTCCCTGTTAAGTAATCTGTACAGGAAGGAGAACCATGTAAATGCGAGAATTGCATTGGAACCAAAATACAAGGAGGTGGATATCTGCAATCCAAGAGGACCCATTCCGAGCTTGTCAAAATATGTAAGTCCCCAGAAAATATCAATGATATTATGACAAACAACAAGAATTATCAGCTGCAGGAATCCCTTTTCCTGATATTTCATATTGGAACTCAATATACGAAACAAAATGATAATTCCTGTTGCAAGAGCAATCACTGCAAACAACATATAATCTATATACATAACTTATCACCTCTGAAAACAGTCGTTTAATGTTGGAGTCCATATAATTTGTCAATTTATCATGGGACAAAAATAATCATACAACAGATAAATAATCATCCTGTTTTCAATATATCAAATCAAACTTGCAAGTGTAGCCATAAGCTCATTCACATTGATAGGCTTAGCGATATGCCCGTTCATACCTGCCTTGTATGCGTTTTTCTTGTCCTCCTCAAACGCATTTGCAGTCATTGCTATTATAGGAATAGCCGCTTTCTGCTTATCCGATAAACGGCGAATGGTTTGCGCTGCCTTGTAGCCATCCATGTTCGGCATCTGAATATCCATCAGAATAAGGTCGTAATATCCCGATTCTGTTTTTTCGAGCATATCAACACATATAACTCCGTCCTCGGCGTGTTCAACGGTAAAACCGGATTCTTCGAGAATTGTCATTGCAATCTCAGCATTAAGGTCATTATCCTCGGCAAGAAGAATTCGTTTTCCTTTGAATAATTCGGTATCAATTTCGGTATTATTTTTCACAGTTCGGTCGGTATTACTGCTTGTTGCAATACGATGAGGCAGCGTGATCGTAAACTTTGTGCCTTTTCCGATTTTGCTTTCTACCGTTATTGTACCCTCCATGAAATCAACAAGTTTCTTAACGATTGCCATGCCAAGACCTGTGCCGTTTATACGGCTCTCCGTACTTGACCGCTCTCTTGAAAACTCATCGAACAAATGAGTAAGAAATTCCTCGGAAATACCTATGCCCGTATCTTCAATTTCCGTTCGGTACATTGCATATCCGGGACGGTCGGAGGGTATCTCTTTGAGCCGCATTTCTACCTTTCCGCCTGCGGGTGTGTACTTCAAAGCGTTGCTTAAAACGTTCAGGAATATCTCACGGAGCTTTGTCGCGTCGCACAGCACTTGCGTATGCTCAACATCAATAGTTCTCGTAAATTCAATTCCCTTTTCCGCCATCTGAGTATCAAACACCGAAAACAGCGTATCATTGAAAGCCTTTGCGTCCCAGTCGCTTTCGTCAAAGGTGGTTTTTCCGCTTTCAATTCGCGCCATTTCAAGGACGTTGTTGATAAGGGACAGCAGAAATTCATTTGACGACTTAATCTTTTTAATGTACTCTCTTGAAATCTCCTTATCATCCAAATGCTTGTCGAGAAGCTCCGTAAAGCCGATAATCGCATTCATAGGAGTACGGATATCGTGCGACATATTGAACAGGAACGCAGACTTTGCGGCATTGGCTGCATTTGCGATTTCAAGCTGAGCCTTTGTATCAGCCTTATCGTGAGCTTCCGTTACATCGCGCCCGAGGATATTTATGATAGCTTCGCCGTTTTCGTCATAACCGGCAAAGACGTTAATCTCGTGCCACTCGGGCTTTTCGGTATAGTGCAGCAGAAATTCTTCCGTACCCAGATGTCCGGATTTATCCTTTTTGTCGCGATATCTGTCAAGGGACATAAACTCTGTGCCTTTATTCAGGTATTCTTTATCTAGAGCATTCAGGAAAAGCTGATATATATCAACGTACTTATCCGTTGCTTCCATTTTTGCAACGGTATCCTCCATGCCTGTACCTGTGATA
>JBJESD010000133.1:0-7043 GCA_051882595.1 Oscillospiraceae bacterium
AGCGCGGCTTTCCTCAAAGGTATGCTTTCTTGCCCACTCGGAGGTTATTCCAAGCTCAAGCGCATACATCTGCTCGGGGTCGCTTATCTCTATCAGTTCCTCCAGAACCTCTTTGATGTGGTTCTCGCTGAACGCATACGCGGCAAGGTCGCACATCGTGTTGGCATATAGCTGCTGCATATCCTTCCTTGCAAGAAGTGCTTTCAGCGCCTTGCTTTGTCCGCTCATGTGGCTTCCGTCAAGCAGGTCGGAAAGCGTCCTATCCTTAAAGCCGTTGCCGTACAGACCCCAGCAGAACTCAACGTCGAAAAACAGAAAGCGCCACTTGCCGTCCATGTATTTAGAGGTAAGCTCCTCACCCTCGGCAGGGTAGTATCTGAAAGCCTTGAAATTGTTGCCCGGCCAGTCGCGGTTGCCGACAAAAATCTGCATACAGTAGTACTGCATAAGATTTTCGATATCCACAAGCTCGCAAAACTCCGCAAACACCGCGTCATTCGTCAGGTCTTTGTCGTAATACTCGCACATTGCAAGATAATCAAGCATTGGCTGCTCGATAATCTCTCCCTCCTCGCGCAGCCGCTCGATGTCGGGAACCTCTACGTTTTCAATAATGCCGTACTGCTCCTTGCTGCCGCCGAAGCGCGTTTCAAGATAGCTCTCGCAGTAGCTCTCGTGCAGCCACGAGTAGCCGTAGTATTCGCCGTTGAGGAACACCGCGCAGGGTCTGGTATTCTGTATGCACGGGAAGCCGTAATCCTGCGCAAGCTGCTGCGAAAGCTCGTCGCGCACGCCTGCAAACTCGCGGTCATTCGCGCCGTTGCGAAGCGTCAGCCTGTCAAACTCCAGAATAGGCTCTCCCTCGGCATTTACCGCGTCGTCAAAGAAAGCGTATTTGAATTTTCCGTTTTCGGGGTCATATTCCTTTCGTGCGATAAGGCGCAGCGACTTCTGATTTACAACGCGCGAATAGCCGCCGACCACTCTTACTCCTGCCGCCTGCGAAATCACGTTATCGCCGTCGTTCTCGAAAACCTCGACATAGATGTCGCGCTCGGACTCTCTGCCGTTGATAAAGTAGTTTCCGGGAGCGTTATAGGGAATCTCCTCGCCGGGATGCTCTTTGACATAATCATCGTAGATTTTTCCAGGGACAGCGATACCGTACTCGTAATCGTAGAGATTGTACGGGTCGGAGCTTAGTACAAATACAAGCGTATCATCGGAAAAGCGCTCGTCAACATCCGCTCCGCAGACAAAGCTGCGCGTAACGATATCGCTTTGCGTTCCGTCGGGCGATACCACAAATGCCTTTATTGTGGTGGCGCGAACCTCGGGACCTGCGTTTATCTCTATCGGTGTTTTGTACAGATTTTTCGGCTCTGCAACAGGGTCAGAGCCATCATCGGTGAAGTAGACGCTCGCTCCCTCCCCGCAGGAAAGCTCCACCGAAATATTCTCGGAATAAAAGCCTGCCTTATGCGAAAAGCCGAGCACATCGCGTTTCTTTTCGGCGGCAGGCTCCTGAGTCGGCTGAAGAGTAAGCTCGCCATCCTCGCCTATCACTGCGGACACCTGCACAGGCTCAGGCGGAAACAGGGTGTACAGCACGCCTGCCGCAACGCCTATCACAAGGATGATGATCAATACAACAATTCTTTTCATAGTATTCTCCAAAAAATCAATTGCCGCTGTCCTTAAGATACTCGCTTTCTATCCTGAGATACATTTCGGGCATTGTCTTTTTCAGGCTTATCGGGCGAAAGCTCTGCGCGTCAACAAAGCCGTGTGCGCTTGTGCCCTCGCACAGAAGCTCTCCGCTGTCCTTTTTGCGCACGGCATAGCTGAATTCAATGCGCGCCTGCGTCAGGCGGCTGACCGTTGTCTGCACGACAAGCGTATCATCATACCTTGCCGGAAGATGATAGCGGCAGGTGATACCGGTGACGGGGAGCATAACTCCGCTTTTCTCCATATCGGCATAGCTCATGCCGACGCTTTTGATATAGTCCGTCCTTGCGACCTCGAACCACACGGGATACACCGAATGGTGCACAATGCCCATACAGTCGGTTTCCGCATAGCGGACTACGATTTCCGAATATGACGGCATATTACAGCTCCTCCCTTCGGTTCTGGATAAGTCTTGCGGCGAAGGCTACCGCCTTATCCGGAAATGCCCTGCTTATCGTCTTTCCTGCAAGCACCGCAGGGGACGGGCATATCATAAATCTGCCGCCGAACATTTCGCGAACCGCATATTCCGCAACATAAGCGCTGCTCTGGGGCTTCATGGCAAAGCTTACCCCTGCTTTTTTTATAAATTCCGTATCAACCGGTCCGGGGCACAGAACGGAGAGATAAACCGGTATCCTGCGCCAGCGCAGCTCCTCATACACTGCCTGCGACATACGCAGGATATACGCCTTTGAAGCGTAATAGGACGAGAATTTCGGTCCCGGGAAAAATCCGGCAGAGCTTGCCGTATTGAGGATATATCCGCTTTTGCGGTCTGCAAAGTCCTTTACAAAAAGCTTGAAAAGTACGTGGAACGCGCGTATATTAAGGTCGATAAGCTTAAGCTCCTTATCAAGCGGAGTATCGGTGAACTCGCCGAAAACTCCAATGCCTGCATTGTTAACGAAAATATCTATATTGTACTTGCAGACCCTGTTGTGCAGCTCGATACACTGCTGTGTATCGGTAAGGTCGGCTGTCATTATCTTAACCTTTACGCCGTACTCCTGCGTAAGCTCCTCTTTAAGCTCCTTTAGCCTGTCGTATCTTCTGGCGGTTATTATCAGATTAACTCCATGCTTTGCAAGCGAACGCGCGATATCTCTGCCTATGCCGGCGCTCGCGCCTGTTACCAGTGCTATCATTTCGGGATTACTTCCTTTCAGTTAGTGCTTTAACACCTTTGTGGTGCTGCCGTCAGCCTCCTTGATATATACTCTGTCAAGCTGACCCATAAGGTTTGCCTTGAAATCAGCACGATACTCGTCGCGCAGCTTCTGCTGCTCCTGCTTTTCGGCGTCGCTTAAGCCTGTGGTCTTTGCCTTTCGTGCAAGCTCGTTTATTCTGTTTATCTTTGCCTTATCCATTATTCACCTCAACCCTTATACATCGGCTTAAAAAATCTGAACGGAGGAAGCGGTATGCCGTTCTCCTCGTCAAAAAGCGTGATATCGTCCGTGTAATTTGTCCACAGATAGCGCACTGCCGTAGGCTGTTGCACGCCGTATACATGAATCACGTCGCTGCCCGGCTCGCCGTTCCAATCGGCTCTGTCTGCTATCTCAGCCTTTGCAGGATGATACACTCCGTCGCTGTCGGCAAGCTCGAAGCCGGAGATTTCGCCCCTTGCTTCAAGACCGCTCGCGCAGGTGACGAATACGTCCGCGCTGTCGGAGTTCCACTTGACCTGATATGCGTCGGCAGTATCGGTGCAGATATCCTGCTCCTCGAGAATACCACATTCGTAATACGAGTTCAGAGCAGCAAGGAAAAACCTGTGTCCCGGAAGCTGCTTGTTCTTGGGATGGATCTCATTGAACTCTCCGCAGTCGGTAAGTACGGCAAGCGCAGAATGCCTGTCTGTTCTTGCGGTTCTCGCCTGAGCCTCACGGATAAGACACCAGTTCTTTCTGTCCTCGTCCGCGCTCCAGCGGTGCATAGGAAGCTGACCGATAACGAAGAAAAGCTCGTCATCATTCCATGTATCGCGCCAGTTTCTTATCATCTGATTAAGCAGTGTATAGTACATCTCGGGACGGTGGTCATCGCTTTCGCCCTGATACCAGATAACGCCTGTCATAGTGTACGGTGCAATGCGGCGTATCATGCTGTCATACAGCACGCCGGGGCTCATCGGATTAAGCGGAGAAGCAGGTCCGGGGTACTTGTTCTCGCCGCAGTACTCAAGACAGCCGTCCCACGTCGGATCGGGAGTGGTGCTGTAATACTCCGCGCTTTTTTTCTCCCACGCGGCATGGTATTCCTGATATTCGCGGTAGTCGGCTTTAAGCTGCTCTATTGTTTTTCCCGCAACAGCCGCGTCATATTCCTCGAAATAAACGGCGGTTTCGCCCTGCGCATACTCACGCTGCATCCACGCTGAGGCGGAAGTACCTCCCCAGTTGCAGCCGATTATGCCGACGGTCATGCCCCACTCCTCGGAAAGCTCCTTTGCGAAGTAGTAGCCCACTGCGCTCCACGCCTTTGCCGACTGCTTATTCTCGAAAGTGCACCAGCCCATTTTGCGCTCGGACTCATAAAAATCATCATCCGCGATACTTTTTTTCATTGTGTAATAGAAGCGGACATTCGGAGAGTCGTTCTCAAGGCTTTCGCTGCCCGTGGAGCAGTTCTGAAGCTCAAGCTCCATATTGCTCTGACCGCCTGCAAGCCACACCGCGCCCACCGCAACATTGCGGAATGTAACGCTCTCGCCGCCGCCAGACACGGTAAGCTCCACACAGTCCTGCGCAGGCTGCGGAGGAAGCACGGCAAGCCATCTTCCGTCCTTTACCGTGACCGAAACGGAGGACTGCTCCTCGCCGGTTATACTTACTGTTATCTCAGTGCCGTCCACGCCCCTGCCGAATACGTTAACCGGCTTAAGGTACTGAAGCACCATATTATCACTGAATATCGCAGCGACCTCGAAATTAGTCATTCTATTTCTGTCCTTTCGATAAAAAGAATAAGCGGACGCAATCACCCACTATACTCTATATTTTACAGCTTAATTTACAAATTGTCAATAGTATGTCAGGGTTTTTGAGTACATTACGGGTAAAGAAAATACAGTCCGGAAACGCCGATAAGCTTTCCGGACTGCCGGTTATTTCAAAATGGCTGCGCCGTTACTGCACTCAGAACAGGATATCCTTAAAGCAGACCTGCTGCAGGTCGTTATCGTAGTCCCAGCTGTGGCAGGAGCCGCCGCCGCAGAATTCCTTAGACTCGCAGCCGCGGCAGGTTTCGTTCTTCTCCGCAAGCTGATTTCTGAAAATGCCGAAGCCGTTCTTCCATACCTCGGTGAAGTCATCTCGCAGGATGTTTCCCTGAATGGTTTCGGGACGGCGCTCTATATCAAGGCAGGCGCCGATATCGCCGTTTGCCATAATGCTGGCGGTGTAGATGCCTGCATTGCACAGGAAATACCAGTCGCGCACCTCGCGCTCGTAATCAAGACCCAGATAGTGCGTGCAGCCGTACTGAACGGGCATACCGAGATTTCTTTTCTCGCGGATGAAATCAAACATCCTGCGGTAATCCTCGGGGCGCAGCAGCAGCTCGGGATAATCCTTCGCCCTGCCGATAGGCTCGATATTGATGACACGCCACGAGTCTATATCAATGCCGCACATGATATCGTAAAGCTCTTCAAGCTGTTCGATGTTCTCTCTGTGCACAACGGTTGTCACCTGAATATGTCGGAAGCCGCCCTGTTTTATCAGGCAGTCTATTCCGCGCATCGCCCTGTCGTAGCCGCCCGGCGTGCGCCTGAATTTATCGTGCGTATCACGCAGACCGTCTATGCTTACGGAGATTGTTCCCATGCCGCATTCCTTAAGCTTTTTCGCCGTCTGCTCGTCTATAAGGGTTGCATTGCTGGTCATTCCCCAGCGAAAGCCCAGCTTGCAGGCATAGCCCATGATATCGAAAAACTCCCTGCGCAGCAGCGGTTCGCCGCCCGTTATGCACAGCATAAGCTCCTTTGTGCCGAAATCGCGCTTTATCTTATCCAGAAAGTCATAATACACCTGAACGGGCAGCTCGTCGGTGCGAACCTCGTTGCAGCGGCTTCCGCAGTGTATGCAGTTCTCGTTGCAGCGCAGCGTAAGCTCGAAAAACAGATTTCTCAGCTTAGGCGCTTTGACAAGCTCTTTGCGATAATCCGCAAGCATTTTCATATGCTTGGTTTTTACGTTATCCATAACTCCTCCATTACGTCCTCGGCGGACCGTATACGCCGGGCTGTTCGTTCAGCTCCGGCTTGAACTCCTCGGTCTGCTCCGCGGTCTCAGAGGTTTCGTCCGTACCGTCCGTGATATACTGACTTGGCGGAGGGCCGTATACATTCTGCTCATAGTTAGCCCCGGGGTCGAACGGATGATTTTCCTCCTCGGGAGGGCCATACACTCCGCAGCCGTTGATGTTTAGCACTGCCGCAAAAAACGCAGCGGCGGCAATTATCCTGCGCGGCTTCTTCATATATGCTCCTTTCGCATCACTCGAACCACTCGGGCGGTCCGTATACTGCCACTTCAATGTTATCGGCAGGGTTGAACTCCGCAGAGAGTATCTCCTGCGTTTCGGGCGGTTGAACAGTTTCCTCCGATGTATCACCTTTCAAGGCGTCGGTCTGACTTTCCTCCGTTTTGTCGGAATGCTCTGTGGTTTCTTCCGCGGAAATCTCCTCTGTCATATCCATAAGCGGAGGGCCGTACACATCCGCTTCGATATTCAGCTCGGGCTTGAAGTCGGACGCTTCGGAGGTCGCGGAGGCTTCGTACTGCGATGAATAGTTAGAATCATCCGGCGGTCCGTATACGCACTTGACCTCATTCAGCGTACAGCCTCCCGCACCGAACAGCGCAGTTACCGCAGCGGCGGTCAACAGAGTTTTTCTCGGCTTCATACTACCACTCCTTTTCAGTGTCTTTACAGGGAACCTCTAAAAAACGGTTTGAAAAGGGAAAATGGGTAGAGCGCGCCGAATGCGAGGAAAGCCGACGAAGTAAGGCTGTATGCCTTACGAGAAGGTTTGACAAAGCAGGCGGTGTGCTGTACACATTTTCACTCAAACGAGGTTTTTAGAGGTGACCTACATATAATACCGATGTTATTGCCAAAAGGTTGCATTTCGATGCAAAAAACGCATAGACGTCTATGCAGCCATATATCATACTTTGCGATAATTTTACCACAAAACTGCGGCAATGTCAATACTTGAGAATGCCGATGTCACAATTCACAATTGTAGGTTTGTCAATGATATGTTACAAACGCACTCAAAAAGATCAGATGTCAAG
>JBJESD010000134.1:0-28822 GCA_051882595.1 Oscillospiraceae bacterium
TCTCTCTCCAAACCCAATTCGCCGCCTTCGTCGCCCAGACCGACAAATCAAAATTTTACGCTCGTTTATGTATAGATTTACTTCAAAATGAAAGGATGAGGATAATACCATGACAAATTTCGACTTCCTGTTTCTGGACGAAACATTCATTCCCTTTGCCGAAACAGCCGTTGCGGCGGAGAAGATTTTCCCGATAAATGCTGCCTCCTGTGCGCTCACCTGCCGCACGGCTATGGAGAACGCCGTAAAGTGGATGTATTCTGTTGACCGCGATTTGGAGCTGCCGCGCGAGGTCACGCTGATTAACCTCATCAACGACAGCACTTTCCGTGATATTGTCGGCGACGATATGTGGCAGCGCATGGATTTGATTCGCCGCGTGGGTAATATCGCCGCGCACTCCGAGAAGAAAGTCACCCCGGAGCAGGCGGAGCTTTGCGTTGAAAACCTGTTCTGGTTTCTGGACGGAGTGGCTTATACCTACGCGGAGGAGGGCAAGTATAAGCAGGTGGATTTCGACCGCAGCCTGCTGACGCAGCACAGCGAGCCTGTCGGAAACAAGCAAGTGGAGCTTGATGTGCAGAAGCTCATGGAAGAAAACCAGAAGCTTCGTGATGAGCTGACCGCCCGCCGCGAGGAGCAGAGCAAGACCTATACCCCCAAGCCGCTTGAAATCTCCGAGTACAAGACCCGCAAAATCTACATTGATTCCATGCTGATAGACGCCGGTTGGAACGAGGGCAAGGACTGGATAAACGAGCTGGAGCTTGACGGAATGCCGAACAAAACCGGCAAGGGCTATGCGGATTATGTGCTGTTCGGCGACGACGGCAGACCGCTCGCTTTAATTGAAGCAAAGCGCACCTGCGAGGATCCCGCTGTAGGCAGACATCAGGCGAAGCTGTACGCAGATATCATTGAAAAGCGCTACGGCAGGCGGCCTGTTGTTTTCCTCACAAACGGCTTTGAAACGCGAATTATTGACAATCACTACCCCGAACGGAAAGTGTCATGCGTGTACTCCAAGCGCGACCTTGAAAAGCTGTTCAACCTGCACTCCATGAGGACAAGCCTTGCGAATGCCGCTGTCAACAAGAGCATTGCAGGACGGTATTATCAGGAGAGCGCGGTTAAGGCTGTCTGTGACGCATTCGACAAGGAAAACCGCAGAAAGGCGTTGCTTGTTATGGCTACGGGCAGCGGCAAGACCCGCACCGTTATTTCGCTGTGCGATGTGCTTCTGCGCAACGGCTGGGTGAAGAATATCTTGTTCCTCGCGGACAGGACTTCCCTTGTAACGCAGGCGAAGCGCAGCTTTGTTAATCTCCTGCCGAACCTCTCGGTGACAAATCTCTGCGAGGACAAGGAGAATTACAACGCGCACTGCGTTTTCTCAACCTATCCCACGATGATGAACTGCATTGATTCCGTCCGTGACGAGTCTGGAAAGCTGTTCACCTGCGGGCATTTCGACCTTGTAATCTGCGACGAGGCTCACCGCTCTATCTACAACAAATACAGGGATATCTTCACCTATTTTGACGCGCCGCTTGTGGGGCTTACCGCAACGCCGAAAGAGGATATCGACAAAAATACATACGAGATTTTCGAGCTTCCGAACGGCAAGCCCGTGTATCACTATGACTTGAATCAGGCTGTCGCGGACGGCTATCTGGTGGATTTTATGTCGATCGAAACAAAGCTGAAATTCCTTGACGAGGGAATAAAGTACGACCAGCTTTCCGACGAGGACAAGGAAATCTACGAAAACACATTCACGGACGAGGACGGCGAACTGCCCGACAGCATTGCTTCTTCTGCGCTGAATGAGTGGGTGTTCAATATTGATACTATCCGCAAGGTGATTGACACGCTGATGACAAACGGCTTGAAGATAGAATATGGCAGCAAAATCGGCAAGACGATAATCTTCGCCAAGAACCACAACCACGCCGAAAAAATACTGGAGGTGTTCAACAAGGAGTACCCTCATTTGGTGGGTTACGCCACGGTTATCGACAACAAGACGAAGTATGCGCAGAACCTTATCGACGACTTCTCCGACCCGAAAAAGCTGCCGCAGATTGCGATTTCGGTCGATATGCTGGATACGGGAATTGACGTGCCCGAGGTGCTGAATCTTGTGTTCTTCAAAAAGGTGATGAGCCACGCGAAATTCTGGCAGATGATAGGCAGAGGAACGCGGCTTTGCCCCGAATTACTTGACGGCGCGGACAAGCAGAAGTTCTATATCTTCGATTTCTGCGGCAATTTCGATTTCTTCCGCATGGGCAAAAATGTGGAGAGCCAGAAGATGGTTTCGCTGCAAACCGCGCTGTTCAGCGTAAAAGCGGAAATCGCGCTAAAATTGCAGGCAATCGACTATCAGACGGACGAACTGATTGCTTTCAGGCAGGAGCTTGTTGATGATATGCTGAATAAGGTGCAGGAGCTTAACAAGGAGAATTTCGCGGTTCGTCAGCACCTGAAATATGTGGAGATGTATTCCGACACCGAGAAGTACAAGGTGCTGACATACGAAGATGTGGTTATGCTGCAAAACGAGGTTGCTCCGCTTATTCAGCCCTACGACGACGAGGCAAAGGCGCTGCGGTTTGACTACCTGCTGTATATGCTGGAGTTCAAGCTGATTTGCGGCGACAAATATTCGCGCGGCAGAACCGACCTTATGAAGAAAGTTACCGCTCTCGCCGAGATAGGTAATATTCCGGCAATAACCGCACAAAAGCCGCTTATCGAGCAGCTTCTACATACAGACTATCTCGAAAGGGCAGGGCTGGACGAGTTTGAGCATATCAGACAATCGCTCCGTGACCTTATAAAGTACATCCCGAACAACAGGCTTGTTTACGAAACCGATATTGCCGACAAAATGGCAGAGCCGGAATGGAAGGAGTCCGAGCTTGAAAGCAAGGGCTTTGAGAACTACAAAGCAAAAGCGGAGCATTATATCAAGGAACATCAGGACAATGCGGCTATTGCCAAGCTTAAGAGCAATGTTCCTCTCACCGCGGACGATATAAAGGAGCTTGAAACCATCCTGTGGAGCGAGGTTGGCACAAAGGACGATTATGACGCTGAAGTCGGAGCCCCGCTCGGCGAGTTTGTCCGCAGTATCGTCGGAATGGATATGAACGCCGCAAAGGAAGCGTTCTCCGATTATCTCACAAATGCAAACCTCGACAGCAGGCAGATTTATTTCGTCAATCAGATAGTTGAGTATATCGTACACAACGGCATGATGAAGGACATGTCCGTCTTGCAGGAAGCGCCTTTCACCGACAAGGGCAGTATCGTGGAAATTTTCACCGATATGTCTGTATGGTTGGGAATTAAGAGCGTTATTGATAAGATAAACGCTAATGCGGCGGCGTAGGCTTCTGATATGTGCAAGCCAATAAGGAGAGTTATATGCAATTTGAATGGATTGATTTTTACACGGAATTTGCGACAACGTTACTGCCCTTTAAGAGCAACAGAAAGGCGCTTATAGAAAAGATAAAAAAGGTTTATTCCGATATCGGTATGAAGCTGCCTAAGCTGGAAAGCGGTAATGAAATTATCGACATTGACCCGTTTACCGTTTTCGGGCTTTTCAATAAGGGAATTTCCGACAGCAACCGAATTATCATACTAAACGGAATATCAGCGGAGTTTGGATTAAGGGCGGCTGTTCCGCACGAATTTGACGGAATACCGCTGTTGAACAATCTCAGCGCTACATTCTATGGATTTCGTGATGACAGGAAAGAAAATGATATCGAAAACATCTGGCAGCTTTTTTCTGCGGCAATAGTTCTTGCCGGCGCAAATACAGCAGAGAACCGTTCTGTTTTCTCCAAGTGGTACGATATTGTCAGTAAACAGCTTTGCGTAGGTTGGAAAATAACTATGGGTCTGTTCTGGATACGCCCCCATACATATCTGAACCTCGACGCCACCAACCGCGGATTTCTCGAAAATCCCAACTGTGTGCCTCCCGACTTTGCCGAAAAAATGAATAGCAAGCTGAAGAAAACGCCTTCGGCGGAGGATTATCTTTCTATTATTGATGACTGTCGCAAGCTAATGGCGCGTGGCGAATACAATTTCAATAGCTTCCCTGAACTTTCATATTGCGCATGGATATCTCCCGACAATAAGCACGATTCGGATTCTGAGAATAACAGCAACTCAAAGGCTTCTTTTCTGAGGTGGTTCAAGCCGCTTATCCAAGCGCTGCGCGATTTGGGAGGCTCTGCAACTCCCGCCGAAGCACGAAAGAAAATCACAGAGAACGAGAAGCTGACCGAGGAAGAAATCAGCGTTACCCGCGGCAAGAACAATGTCAACAAGTTTGAGAACGAGGTTGCTTTCGCTCGCAGTTACCTTGTTAGTGCAGGATATATTGATAAGAGCGTGTTCGGTGTTTGGACTTTGACGGACGCAGGGAAAACAGTGGAGATGACGGAGGAACTGGCATCGGATATTTTCAAGAAAGGCGTTTCCGAAAATCAGAACAACCGCAGCAACACCGCATCATCCGTGGACAAGGACGTTAGACCAACGCATTACTGGCTTTATGCTCCGGGCGACGGCGCGGAAATGTGGGACGAATTCTATAAAAACGGTATCATGGCGATAGGCTGGAGCGAGCTTGGCGATTTGAGAGTATATGCGTCCAAAGCAGAAATAACAACAAAAATGCAGGAAGTCTATGACCCTAAGGGCAGTTTCCGCAACTCCGCTTATGCGAACTGGCAGTTTGCAAATGATATTCAGGTTGGCGATATCATTTTTGTCAAAAAAGGCAGAAACAAGCTGGTCGGACGTGGGATTGTACATTCCGATTATGAATTTGACGACAGCAGAGATAACAAGTATAAGCATCAGCGCACGGTTGAATGGACGCATAACGGCGAATGGGATTATCCCGGTCTTACTATTAAAACGCTGACAGATATCACCTCTTACACCGAATATGTTGATAAAATGAATGCACTTTTCGCTGATGATTCCGCAGAAGATGAAGAAGAGGAAACGAAGAGCTATCCCGCTTATACGGCTGAGAATTTTCTTAGCGAGGTATATATGTCAGAGGAGGATTACGAGCGACTGGTCGGTGTTCTGATGAATAAGAAGAACGTCATTTTGCAGGGCGCTCCCGGCGTTGGAAAGACCTTTGCAGCAAAGCGGCTTGCCTACTCAATCATGGGTGTTATTGATATTGAACGAGTGATGATGGTACAGTTTCATCAGAGTTATTCGTATGAGGATTTCATCATGGGCTACCGCCCGACGGACACGGGTTTCGAGCTGAAAAAGGGAGCGTTTTACAACTTCTGCAAAAAGGCGGAGGAGGATATCGACAACGACTATTTCTTTATCATCGACGAAATAAATCGCGGTAATATAAGCAGAATTTTCGGCGAGATTTTCATGCTGATTGAAAGCGACAAGAGAGGCAGAGGTATGGAGATTCGGCTGTTGTATTCCGACGAAAAGTTTTCTGTGCCTAAAAATGTACACATTATCGGTATGATGAACACAGCCGACCGCAGTCTTGCCATGCTGGACTATGCGCTGCGCAGGAGATTTGCGTTTGTGGAATTGAAACCCGGATTTGCAACAGACGGTTTCCGTGAGTATCGAATGAGACTTGACAACGAGAAGTTTAACAAGCTTATCAACTGCGTTGAGGAACTGAACAAAGCCATTTCAACAGATGAATCGCTGGGCGAGGGTTTCTGTATCGGGCATAGCTATTTCTGCAATTTGGAAGGTAAGGACATCACCGACAGCCGTCTGTCAGAAATCGTTGAGTTTGAGCTTATTCCTCTGCTAAAGGAATACTGGTTTGACGAGCCTGCAAAGGTCAGGGATTGGAGCGAAAAACTCAGGAGTGCTGTAAAGTGATACCTATACAAAATATCTACTATATGCTGTCATACGCATTTCAGATATTGAACGAGCAAGGTTATAAGAAACTTGCCACAGAGGAATTCCATAATACGGCAGAGTTGATGGCGGCTATTTTAGCAAAAGGTATTACCGCACAGGTAAAACGGGGGCTTGGCAGAGAGTATCTTCCGAAAAATGAGGAACTTTCCTCGCTGCGCGGGAGAATTGATATTTCCGAGTCCATCCAGCGGCTGACAATGCTCAACAAGAAGCTGGTGTGCGAGTATGATGAGTTTTCTGTTAACAGCACCATGAACAGGATAATCAAATCCACCGTGGAGCTGCTTATCAGGTCAGATATTTCCAAAGCACGGAAAAAGGAACTGAAAAAGCTAATGGTCTATTTTGCAGATGTGGAGCCGCTCGACCTTTACTCGGTGAACTGGAATATCCGTTTCGACAGAAACAACCAAAACTATCGTATGCTGATATCTATATGCTATATGGTGGTAAAAGGGCTTTTGCACACAAACTCTGACGGTAGCACAAAGCTTATGGATTTTCTGGACGAACAGCGGATGTGCCGTCTGTACGAGAAATTCATTCTGGAGTACTATCGCCGTGAATTCCCGCAAATCACAGCGAACTCTTCACAGATTGACTGGCAGGTTGATGACGGCTACGACGAAATGCTGCCCGGAATGCAGACTGATATAATGCTCTCGCATAATGAGAGGGTATTGATAATTGACGCAAAGTATTATTCGCACGCAACACAGGTGCAGTATGGCACTCCCACCATACACTCTCACAATCTGTATCAGATATTCACCTATGTAAAGAACAAAGAAACTGAGCTACAAAATGTTCCGCATAAGGTATCCGGAATGCTGTTGTACGCCAAAACCGATGAGTCTGTTATTCCGGATAACCGTTACCGCATGAGCGGAAATGAAATAGCTGTAAGAACCTTGGATTTGAATTGCGATTTTTGCGAAATAGCAGCACAGCTGGATAGAATTGTCGAAGAATTTTTTGAATTGGCAGAATAGGTATAAATGGGAAGCTGTAAATTATTGTGAATGGGTTTAGCTTGTCCGCAAAACGCACCTTTCCCGAACATAGATTTCCGAACGAGTTTCTGAACGAAATTACCCCCGAAATCACGCAGATTTCGGGGGGGTTCCTATTTGTTCGTTAATCGAACGTTTTGCGGACAGAAAAAAATCAGATAAACATTGTAAGATAATGCGGCAGGGAGACCTTACCATCGCACTCCCCCACATTTCCGCTTATCAGCTTGAACGCGACTGACGGCGAAAAAGTTTCGATAAACAGGTTCAAAGACTTCGTGGCAGTATTGCCCGCCTTGACCTCTATCGGGATAACCTCCCCGTCTTTCTCAATGATAAATTCAAGCTCGGAGTTATCATCGGGTTTGTAGTAGTGCAGGGTGTACCCATTCTTTATCAGCGTTTCAGCGACAAAGTTCTCATAAATACCGCCTTTAGCAAAGCCTTTGAGGTTGCCGTTAAGCAGTGCCTGCTTGGTCGCAAAGCCAAACAGGGCAAGTAGAAGTCCCGTGTCATTGATATATAGCTTGAACTCGTTTTCCTTTTCGTAGGCGTTCAGCGGCAGCATGGGCGTTGAGGTGTTGCAGCAGATATACGCCATATTTGCGTCACGAAGCCACTGTATGCTGCCGCCGAATTTCCTCGCCGTTGCTTTGCTCTCAACCTCCGAATACTTGAACTTCTTATTCTCTTTGGCAAGCTGTCGTGGAATGCTGTCGTAGCATTTTCTCACCTTGACCTTCTCGGCACCCTTTGCGTGTTGTGATATATCGTCTGCATAAGAAGCTAGTATCTTGTCCTGTATTTCCTGAACCCTGCTGAAATCCTTGTGCTCCATAAAATCAGCAACGACCTCCGGCATTCCTCCAACAACAAGATATTCACGAAGAATGGAGTCGAATTTCTGATTAACCTCGGGCGGTATCTTCTCTCTTGATTCAAAGAAGCCCCTGAGGTATTCTACCGTATCCTGCCCGTAGCCGTAAGCCCACAGGAATTCCTCAAAGTCCAGCGAATACATCATAACTTGCTTTTCGTATCCCACAGGAACAGACTCGACCGCCTCGACCTCTTTGTCAGCGTCCTTGCCGTAGGCAAGTCCGAGAAGAGAGCCGGAGGCGATTACATCATATCTTCCGTCCTCGGCAAGAAACTTGAGCGCTGTCCTTGCGTTTGAGCATTTCTGTATCTCATCAAGGAAAATCAGCGTTTTGCCGGGTATGAGCTTTACTCCTGGTATGTTTGCCGTAATCCGCTTGTATATCTCCTCTGCGGACTTGTCGCCCTCAAAGATGACCTTCAGGCTGCTCTGCATATGGAAGTTAATTTCAATAAAGCTCTCGTATTCGTTCTTGCCGAACTGCCTTACAAGATAGGTCTTGCCGACCTGCCTTGCGCCCTTTATCAGCAGACATTCCTTGCTCTTGGTTTTCTTCCAGTCAAGAAGCTTGTCATACATTTTTCTTTTCAGCATAAGTTTCCCCTCGCTTTCTATTGGTATTATACCATAGTTTAAGCCAAAAATCAAGGTATATGCATGAAATGGGATATTCAACTTGCTGAATTTCGCATATTTTCGGGCGTTAAATATATAAAAATTCGCATATTTTAGAATACTGATGTACTTTTAAGAAATGACGACAATCGTTTGTTAGTGATATAAACGATTTTTGTAGATATTTCTCTAAATCCAAATTAGATACCAATAACCCGATTCAGGATAATAACGATAATTATACAAAACAAATACTAAATCAACATAACAGTAAAAAATGCCAAAGGAGGTATTCAAATGAACAACAGCGAAATACAAGCGTTTCTTATCGAAACAACAATCACAAAGCCAATGCAGGCGTATTCCGATTGCCTTAAGCAACTCATTCAAAATCCAAAAGACGGGGAAGCCAAAGCCAGAATCACAGAGATAGAGGGCTTTTTCCTCTCCGAGCCATTCAGCGCCTTGACCCACGCCAATGGAACGGAGATTGTTGAATCAATACATGCAATGCTGGAACCGCAAGGCGTTAGCATGAGCGCTATGCTTGACGGAAAGGAGCAAAAAGATGTTTAATGAGTACAGGGATATTGTGACAATAGAGGAATTACAGGAAATGCTCCGTATCGGGCGCAGCAAGGCGTATCAGCTGCTAAGGAGCGGGCACATCAAGGCTTTGCGGGATGGCAGAGTATGGCTTATCCCGAAGAAGTCAGTGATTGAATATGTAATCGGTCGATGCAGTTAGATTATACGAACACAAAAATTCAAAACAAATACTGCTCAGAGTTAGCGCTCTGAGCAGTATTTTGTCAATTCCTAATTTGCAGCTATGCTGATGAATTACCGTTTCTGTGTCCTTCAATCAATTGTGTTCGCTAAGCCATTTGCACAGCTCATCAAATTCCATTGAATCATCGGCAAGGGACAATCCGACATCAATAAGCTCCGCCTGAGTGCAGCTTATTTCAACGCCGTTAAGTGCAAGGAAAACCAGCATTGCGTGTACGCCAATGCGCTTGTTTCCGTCAACGAACGGGTGGTTTGCAACCAACGAAAAGCCAAGCCTTGCCGCTTTTTGTACCAATGAAGGATAGATGTCCTCTCCTCCAAAGGTCTGAAACGGGGCTTCAAGCGCAGACTCCAGCAAGCCATTGTCACGAACTCCGTCCATACCGCCTGTCGCGGAAATCAGCGAGCTGTGCATACTGATGAGTTGTCGTTCTGTCAGCCGTATCATTTCGCCAGCTCCTTGTACGCTTCAAGATTCTTTGCAATAAGCCGCTGCGATACTGCCTCCACATCTTCATCGGGAGCGGTTTGCAGCTTTTCTGCCTCGGAAAACTCCATGATGATGTAACGGGGAACATTGTTCTTCAGAATGATAGCCGAACCGTTTTCGTCAACAATTCTCGCAACTCTGGAAAAGTTCTGGTTGGCTTCTGTTATAGATACGAGAGTGTTAGTTTTAACTGTCATAGCGATTCCTCCTTCCTAATTATATATTATACACTATAAATAGGAGAAATTCAACCTATTTTATGAATATTGTTTCCTCAATAACCTAACAAAAAAGCTGCAAGGACTCTCGCTCTTGCAGCTAAACATTTGAAAAATCGGTCACCCATCTATGGAAGCACATATTGCATTGCATTCGTGAAGTAATGAATTGATACGGTCCAGATGATTTTTTGCGGTGTCGGAACGCTTTTCTTCCTCGCCAAATTCTGTTTCCAGAGAGCTTAAAATTGGCGCGAACGCCTGTTCAACAAGATTTGCCACGTTAGCGGAATAGGAGTTTTCCAGGTCGGAGGCAGCCGTGCGTATCTTACGATTTATCTCGACTATCTGTGTTACCATGGAGTTTATGCGTTCTTCGCTTTGGCGGTTCATTTCCTCAATTTGACGTCGCATTTCTGCTTCACGCTGTTTTTGTTCTTCAGCTTTTTTCTTGCTGCTCACAAGTGTCTTTATTAACCCAAGGAGAACAGTAATCCCGATTTTCTCAGGAGTTGTAGAAGGTATGGGAAACCGAGGAGGCACTATGCCACCATCGCTATAATCAGGAAACGGCAAGCCGTTTGGGATGGGAAGATCGGTAATAGTTTCAAGCCAATCAAGAAGTCCTGTTCCTTCATCGCTGTCATCCGGCTCCGGCAGATTGAGCATAAACTCGGACTTATCCAGTTTAACTGAAAGCTCGCCCAGATTAACTCTGCACAGCCGGAATTCGCCCTGCAAAGACAGGTTTGCATCGCTGAATGCCTGACGGATAGTTTGTTCAAGGGAATATCGTATCTCGGCAACATCGGCTGTATCTCCGGTAGAAACAGAAGCTGCGGCTTTATCGGCAAATGCGTTTATTTTAGTACGTCCTTCAGCTATGAGGCGTTTGTAAAGGCTGTCTTTCTGACGAAGGATATTGTCTCGGGTGGAGTAATATGTTTTCTGAATATCCGATTTGATTCCGGATTTCATATCTTCCGACAAACCGCCCAGCAATGAATTGATGATATCCAGAGCCGGTATAAGCATTCTAACTCCGTTTGAAGAGTTAAGCACTGCCTGCATTTGCTTAAACAGCTCGTTGATGTTGCTTTCGGCTCTTAGGTGCTGGGCTGCCTTTTCGGGAAAATTACGCGCTTCCCATGCAGTCATTGCGTTGACCGGGACTATTCCGCGGAAACACCTGTTATGCTCAACATCTGTTATCCCCTGCGCGTTTGCTGCATACCTGATGTTAGCTACGATCTGTTCACGCAGTATGCCGATATTCTGAGACTGTTCCACAGGACCGTCAGCGTTCTTCTGATTTATAACGATGAGAGAGGGCTTATTCTTCTTCAGAACATTGATAAATGCGTAATAGAAGCTCTTTTCATCAACATTCATGTCGTCGATGACAAATACCACTACATCGCTTTTGGCAATCTGGTTGTCTGCGGTCAGGGTGTGTTCGGTCTGAGCATTCAGTCCGGGGGTATCAACGATCAAAAAGCCGTTCCAGTTGATATTTTGAACCCTTGTTGTCGTAGGAACATCACCTACTGCGGCGGTTTCTTCGCCTGTGAGAGCGTTGATAATGCTGCTTTTTCCGGCGTTGTAAAGACCGTAGAACATCAGACACGGAGTGCTACGGGATAAAACCTCGTCTGTGTCTATGATGAATGAGTCGGCATTTTTCCCGCACTCAGCATAAAGAGCGGCACACCTGTCGCGGAGTTCCAGTACTTTTTTCTTGTGGTCAAATAATTCCGTCATGGTTTCCTCCATCAGTATTTCAGCTTTTCAAGACTATTGGCAGCTGTTTTTATTTCGGAATACATTCCTTCGATCGCAGTCCGCATTCTGCCGTAGGCTTCACGGGAAATCTTTGCGATTTCATCAGAAACAATCGTTTCAATAGAATCCAGCGATTGGTCAATAACCTGCTGTGCGTACTCGTTAAAGTTGTCGCCGATATCTATTTCACGGGTACGTTTCTTGGTTTTGACTGAGAACTCTGTGAATTCCTTGCCAAAGAAATGCTGAATATGTTCTATCAGCCCTTGCGGATCACGGGTGCGTCTTCTTCCGTCAAGGTATTCGTATTCTATGGTTTTTGTGCGGCGCTGATAGTTTGCGTCTATGATAAGATCGGCTGAAGTTAGCTGTATTTGCTGAAAGTCGTTTAACTCGCGTGCTGCTGCTTTGCTTATCTCCTGTGAAAGCACATCATTGATTATTTTGCTTGCCTTATCAGCTACGGAAGACTTGTCGGCAATAGTACCGTTATTCTTCTCGCTGACGAGCATTGAGTAGATCTCATTCGATATCTCGCTGCGTGCTGAAGAGATTATGCTGCCTTTGAGCAGAGAGAGCCGCTTTTCGGCTTCGGTTATCTGTTCAAGTGTATGCGTCAGGTTATTCAGCAGAGCGTCTGTTCCGATGAAATTATCTGAGCAGCCATGCAGAAGCTCGTTTATTACCGAATTGACCTCGTCGCGCGGACGCTTCATTTTCAGCTCAACTGCTTTATCTGAAATGACCTGCCCGATAAGCTCCAGAAAATCTGGGATATTGCTTTGCTTGAAGAACTCGTCGTCATTGCGTTCCATTGCTGTTTTTGCGATAAGGGTAGATATAGAAATGAACCTATACTGACTGACGAATTCGCCATTGCACAGAGCAGCGCATTGCTTTTTTCCAAGTTCCTCGTGAGAGGCGCGGATCTCAGCGCTTTTTGGAGACAAGTCATATATACCTTTGCCGCTTACTTCATCAAATCCAACCAGCTTCTGAATATCGGATTTGGTTACGGCAAGCAGCATAGGCTTTCCGCTTTCGACCAGCCTTGATATCTCCTCGCATTCGTCCATTTTGAATGCGTTATTTGAGGGCGTCAGATACAAAATGAGATCGGCATATTTAATGTAGTCCTTGGTGAGCTGCTCATATTCTGTAGTGAGCGAATGAACTCCCGGTGTATCCACCCAGGTAAGACCGTTCAGAAGCGTGAAATACTGAATACTTGAGGTTGCCTGAACAACATTTTCCACAAAGTAACCCTCGGGAATAGGCTTTTCTACACAGCTTCCAAGAGACTTGTCGGTGTGGTCGTATACGTAATACTCCGGATTAGTGTAGAGCTCTTCAAACGATGTTCCTTTGAAAGAATACCCTGAAACGAAATTGCCAAGGGTGCTTTTTCCGGCTTTTACATCTGCAAAAACTATCAGAAGCAGGGAACGCTCAAATTTGTTTACGAATTCCTTGCTGGAGAGATAACGGTTGACGGATTTCTTCCATTGCTCAATTGCCTTGTTAAATTGCAGAGCCTGCTCCCGGCACAGTTTTTCGATATCGTTACCGTTTTGCTGCGAAGATTCCTGACGGTCGTTTATGCCGTTGATTATAGAGCTTATTCTCTCCTGACGGTCGTCGATACTTTTACAGCCGCTCTCAAGCTGTGCCGAAGCCTTTTGTACTGCGGAATAGAAATCCTCTATTGTTGTTCGGATACTCATACGCTTAACCTCTGAAGAATCCTTCCAGATCTGCAACTGCCTTTTTCAGGGTTTCGTTTCCCTTATCATCGGCTGACCTCACAAGTGCCGACTCAGCTGCTTGAATTATTGCAGACTTGCGTGCCTCAAGCTCGGCTTTTACCTTGTTGCAGAAAGCCTGTGAATTAGAAACAGTCTGTCGCCATGCTGAATTCACATTACTGTTGAAGGAGCTCTTCATATCCTTAATCATTTCATCGGCAGCCCTATAAAGATTGTAGCAGCCGTAGGTGTACTTGTCCCTGCCAAACAAACCGGTACCTGCGCATTCTTCCTCGACATCGCAGTAATCAGTGTATGAGTCAAGAGAATAATACCCGCTGTACTCAATTACATCTTCTGTGATAATATCACGAAGCTCCCGCTGGCTTGTGTTGCAGAGCGTAGGGACAACCTCTATATCTGCAATAGCGCTTGTAGGAAGGCTGATTCCGACTTCCTTGAACATCCTGTTGCATTCCAATATAGCGTTGGCGGCACGTCGGTTTATGTTATGGTAATAATTCCCATCGGTGCGCCTGTATTCATTATACGACATAATTATTTCTGCAACCCTTGAAGCCGCGTCGCGGAGCACTGACTCACGGCGATTGTATGCGCTGCTGAGTTTATCGCGTATTCTGCGCTTTGCAGCATATTCGGAAGATTCGCCGCGAAAAGGAGAAAGACCATGGTTAATCGGATTGAGAAGCATATCCATTCCTCCCAAAGGAGTTATCGGCTCTATAGCTGAAATGGTATCGTTAATGAGCTGCTCGCACTTCTTTTCTGCTGCCTTGACTGCCGCTTTGTCCAGTACGGCATCAGCTTTCGGGAGTTTCTTTTTCAGTCCTTCAAGGAGAGCTGAAAGGCTCTCGGAAAGAGCCGCTTCCGATGATGAAATACGGTCTCCTGTGATCTCGGCGGTGCTTCCTGCGACTGCTTTGGCACATTCGGAGATTCTCTTTTTTAGGGCAGGGATACCGCTTGCATTTATCAGAGCCTTTTGTTTTGAAGAAACGCCCGTTTTATAGGTGACAGCGTCGTACAGCATGATATCTTCCGGAGCAAATCCGAATGTTTTCTCAATATTGCTGCGGTGCTCTGCGGATATTTCGGGAGCCTGTTCATCAGAAGTTTGGTGCAGGTTTGACATTACAAACAATGTCTGTCTGCGAAGATTATCTTTTCCTCCAAGTATCTCCGAAAGAGCGGTAAGGTACTTTGCTTCGGCGCTGTTAAGTCCGCCATTTATGATATTAGACACAAAAATAATAAGGTCTGCATCTTTGAACGCTTTAACTGCCGTTGCATTATCCATGTCGTTTGCGTTCAGCCCGGGAGTGTCCACATATGTAAGCCCATCTACCGTGAGCTCGTCTATCGTGGCAGTAGTCGGCACATCACCGACCTGAAAATGCTCGCTGTCGGTAAGCGCGTTCAGCAGAGAGCTCTTTCCCGAATTGTAAACACCGGCGCAGGTCACGCGGAATGCTTTTCCGGGCTTGTGGCTTAGGTCGTCAACAAGCTTGTCCAGCTTTGACGCTATCTCGCTATACTGAGTCTTGGAAATGAGACCCTCTGCTGCGATTCGCTCAAGTGTGCTTCTGAGTTCCTTTCCATTGCCGATTTTGCTGATGTTGATACAGTCTGACATATTG
Source organism: Oscillospiraceae bacterium (assembly GCA_051882595.1). Taxonomy (GTDB): domain Bacteria; phylum Bacillota; class Clostridia; order Oscillospirales; family Ruminococcaceae; genus CAG-115. The sequence goes on from JBJESD010000134.1 coordinate 15,155, forward strand.
TTTCTCCTTAATACTCCTTGAAGTACGGGCATGCTCTGTCGCTTTTGCAGATAGTTTTTCTGGTGCGTTCGCACTTGTCCGTGCCGAAAATATTCGTCGTGTGATAATCACACTCATAGCAGCTGTGAGAACCATCTTCCTCCCTGTAATCGGAACAGGTGGAGTGTTCAAACGGATCAAATTTTCCTCCATGTTTTTCACAGGTGTACCTGTTTGAGCCGTCGAAGCACGGTGAACTGTACCTGCAGTCAATGCACTCTTTCACAATCATATACCTCCAATAAGAATAATTTATATAGCTTGTAGCCATATTTATAAAGCTATTATAACACAATACGACAAAAAATGCAATATAGTTTGTGCCAAGTTTGTGATATTTTTATAAAACAATGGCGCGGGCTGTCTGCTCTGCGAACAACAACTCAAATTGAGCCACCGCTTTTACACAAAGAGAAATAAGCGTCATATACACATCTTCTGAGCGAATCTCTGAAAGAATTCCCGAGTTTTCAGCCAGTCTGTGAATAAACTCACGGCTGTTACTCAGCAGCTCATGAATGTCATCCGGACATATCGACTGAACAGCGCTCTGTATAAGACCGGTAAGTCTTGAATGAGCGAATTCCCACCTCTCAAGTTCGTCATAGGTTGTATTTGAACTTCGCAGCAGCTCAATCTCATTCCATGGGTCCGAAAAGAAATCGGGCGAGAAGCGCTCTATAATACCGGCAGCTGTAGAGGGAATGCCGCAGGGGTACTCAACAAAGTCACAGCACCATTGAGCGAGGTTGGAGCACTTCAAAAATCCCATGTCGCAAAGCTCCATGTCGGCTTGAGGGAACATATCTTTCAGATCAAGATATAAATTGCAATACTGCTCATACTGGTCGTAATTCTTCCCGTTGTTCTGCGAGATATTGTATTCCTGATAACGCAGAATATTTTGCGGATTCACAATGAAACCCGGTGTAGAACACAGCTTTTTCTGATTATGTATTATTACAAGGAACCAAATCAGAGGCGATACATACTCCAACCTTGCGCCATGTATGAATGAAGAAATTTCTGTCAGATTATCGAGCAGAATTGCCGGATCGGCATTTCCAGAGGTGCAGCCGTTTCTCATCATCAGATTAAACACAGTTTCGGCGTCTGTACCGGATTCAGCGTGACCGACTTTGCAGCATTTTATCTGGTTGAACAGCTGGGAATACTGTTGTAACTGTGTTGAGTACCAGTCTTCCCAAGCGGTAAGCTCTTCAAGCCGCTTTTTTGTAGCAGCATATTGAGTTAGACATTCGTCAGCTTCGCCGCCAAAAAAGTTGCAGTCCGAAATATACATATTTAAAAGTCGAACAGCGTTCGGATCGCCTTTACTGTGCAGCCTGAGCAGCTTTTCCCACCTCAGCGGGAGCGGGTCAGCTAAATTCAGCTCCAGCTTACTTGATAAGGCGTTATACTCGGATTTTAGCTCTTCGGCCTGTGCGGTCAGAGCTTCTCTTGACATTCCGGTTTCCTCAAGCTCCCTGTCAAGGTCTTGCGTTTCGTCGATCATCTTGTCTATTTCTTTCAGCATTTCAAGCTCGTCCATCTGTTTCACCTCTTTGGTAACATTATACATCTATCTCGTGTGAATTACAATAGGTTTCAGTTCCGAAAAAGAATTATTTTTTCGGAACTCAAAAGGCTGTTATTCCGCAAATTGTCATGTTAGAATGAATGCAAAGGAGGTCGATTAGATGAATCCGGACGAAATGATACAGAAATATCTTGATACAAGCTGTGTAAAATGCGGATTTTTGACGTGTGGAAGCAAAGCATTTTACCTGTTTGGAAAGCAGTGCTGCGAAGCGAATATTCTACGCATCGAACTTCGCAGCGAAAGCACCGAGATTTCAACGGAAAGCATAGACAATATCCTGATAACTATGCGGGACGATTGTTGTGAAGTCTATCTCGGCGGACGGAAGATACTGAGGATGAAGGAGCTAATTCTGAGCTACGAAATTCCACTGGAATCCTCACCGATTTTCGGAATTATGACTGGCGGCAGAGAATTCCAACCCCAATCGGTACAGTTTAGTGATGGGAGAATTGCCGTGCTTTTAAATGCGCTGATAGACAGGCGAAAAGCGGCTAATGAATTCCATAGCAAAGAACTTGCGGAGCTTGCGCACAGTCTTGAATCTCGTGAAGTAAAGGTGTTGAGCCGAATGTTCGCGACAGGCAGACCAATCCAACATGGAATATAATTTGTTAGAATAAATGGAGGACTTTGTATGAGATTAAGAAGAATTATAGCAACGGTGCTGTGTGTAACTCTGCTTACGGGCTGTCAAACAGATGAAAAGCCGATCAACAGTTCATCGGAAAGCATGTCCACCACCGTTTCGGAGTTCACAACGACCACTACCGCCAAAACAACCCAATCCGGTGCGACAACGAAAATCACTACTACCCGGCAAACAACGACTGCCGCACCGAAACCGCTTTTTGAAAAGCTGACGATAACCGGTATCGAAAGAGACCCATACAACGGTGATTATGCAGATATATGGCTAATTCCTGTCCAAAACAACTATCCCGCCGGTACAAGCATAGAGATATATCACGGCACAACCGAAAACAACATGACATTTTCCGTCGTTGAATATTACAAGAGTGAGTTGCTTTGTGCTCTGTCCGAGCCGGGCGACAATTACTATAAAATAAGATTAACCAACTATGAAGAATACGGTGAATTTTCCGAAACATATTATTTCTACCGCGAATCAAGCGCCGATGTCCACCAGTACACTCACACATTTGCTACGAATCATGACGGCTGGGTGTTTATCCCTGACTACACAAACGCAATAAAGGATATCAACAATGGTATTCAGCCCACAAGCTTTGAAGTGAACTGTAAGTGGACATGCCCGTTATGCGGAAAATTCTCGTTGAACACATCTGTAACCTGCAGTTATTCTGAAAGCGGACGTTATCATATATGGCTGTCGCCAAAATGCGGAAGATCAAATTGTCCCGGCAGTAAAATGGCAAGGTCAAATGACCACGAGCTGGAATGCTACGCAGTGCAGATATCATAAATAATGGGGGGCTGCGCGTCCCCCTGATTTATTTCAGAAATGGCAGTAATGCCGCAAATGCCTTTTCCGCACGCAGGCGCTTTTCCTCGCTTAGTTCCTCAAGCATAGCAAAAACACTGTCATCGGGATTGTGATACCTCCCGAAAAGGATATAGTCAGAGGAAAGCTCCAGAGATGCTGAAATGCTAGCTAGAGTTTCCAGCGACATCGCTTTCATTCCTCTTTCTATCTCATAGATATAGTGCGGAGATACGTTCACAAGCTCCGCAAGCTTTTCTCGGGTGAGCTTATGTTCTGTGCGTGCTGCTTTAATGCGCTTTCCGATTCCAATAAGATCTATCATCTGAATACCTCCATTTTTGTGGCTGTGTATTCAGTATAGTATATCCTAAAGATAAACTAAATAATCTATTAGATATATTGCAAGTTGCTTTTAGATAATACAGCTTTTTAGAGAGCAGTATTATCTTGCAGTAATCACTGATACAATAAAAAAAGCGGAGATCATTACGACCTCCGCTTCTGCGTTTTGTTATTAATCTGCTGAGCGTTTTGCAAAGTTCATTAACTATACTCCTGTCAATGTTGAGTATCGTTGAGATTTCCTCATGAGATAGTTTAGTGCATTTCGGCAGATTCGAGTCTGCTGCTATTTTTGATTGTATTATCACTCCATTGTGAATTATTCAAGGACAAAATACTATTGATTTAAATTTGACTAATACTTGATATTTCGTGAACGCTATGATATAATAATATATATTGTGAATTCTCAAGTTCAAACGATGACAGGAGGAAAAATATGTCTGCCAGAATTACGATACACAATTTAGGACCCGTAAAAGACTGCACTATGGATCTTGAGCATTTTACTATACTTACCGGAAAACAAGCCTCGGGAAAAAGTACTGTTGCAAAGGCAATCTATTTTTGCCGCACTATAAAGGACGATATCTGCGAGGAAATCTTAAAATACAATTTATTGGGAAATCAATCCAAGCTAATAACTGTTGTCTTAAAAACTCTTCGTAACAAGTTCTTACAAATGTTTGGAACATCCAAAGCGATGAACTCTGATATGAAGCTTCGATATGATTATTCTGATGATACATTTGTAGAAATCACACTGGAGCTTCGCGAAAACGAAGAATTTATAAACCCTAAATATGTCTACATTTCATTCAGCGAGAACATAAAAGAATATATTCGTTTAAAAAGTGACACCGGTTCTGAACGCAGCGATATTATGGCTGAGCTTAACACTCTGTTTCACGATGAATATAATGCTATTTTTATCCCTGCAGGAAGAAGCTTGATTACGTTGCTTACATCCCAGTTAAACTATCTTTTTGCTACAATGGACGATGATCAGAAACGCAGCATTGATTTTTGTACTCAGAAGTATATTGAAAGAATTTTGAAGATTCGTCCTCTTTTCAATGATGGCTTAGACGGACTTGCCGAGTTAAAAAGCAATATGATGAAGCTCAATACGAAAGCTATATCTATGATGCTTGAACGTATTTATGCCGTTCTGAAGGGAAGGTATGTTTTCGCAAACGGAGAAGAAAGGCTGTATCTCACTGATAACCACGATTATACAGACCGATTTGTTAAAATCAACTATACTTCTTCCGGACAGCAGGAAACAGTATGGCTATTCAACATTCTGTTTCACATTCTGGTTACTAAAACAAAATCCTTTATCATACTTGAAGAGCCGGAGGCACACCTTTACCCCGACGCTCAGAAAATTGTATCTGAGGTACTGGCGTTAATGTCAAACCGGGAATGCGAGCTGCTTATCACAACGCATAGCCCATATATTCTGGGCGCGGTAAACAATCTAATTTATGCAAACGCAATCGTCAATGACGCCAATAGAAACCATGTTAATGAGCTTGTGGACGAAAAGCTTCGTATAAAAGAACACAATGCTTATTTCGTTGATAACGGAACAATCCAGTCATGTCTGGAAGACTCGCCTGAAAAGCTAATAATGAATGAAGTTATTGACGGAGCTTCCTCCGAAATAAATCAGCTTTATGATAAGCTCTTTGATATATCAAATGAGGAGGAATAACTGATGCTGTTCAGCGGAAAAACAACATGTCCTGCTAATGCTTGCAAGGTCGTTTGTTCTGAAAACCAGAACAAGCATGTACTTAATAATCCGGCTCTTTTGAGTATCTATAAATATAAAGTAGACGGCGATATCCTCACCGATGGAGATGGAGAAAAGTGTGATTATATCGTTGAAGTTGATACACAAGTAAAACCAACCGCTTATGTTATTGAGCTTAAAGGCTCTGACCTAGAAAAAGCAATAAGCCAGATAGAAACAACTATAAATCGCTTTAACCTGGCAAGAACTCATCGTATTCTTCCAAGAATAATAATTCATAAAGCCCGCACACATCAAGTACAAGGTTCGGCTTACAGGAACCTCAAGAGGAAGTATCCTCAGACAGTGCTCAAAGAAAAACTCTATGAAGAAACTGTAAGTTAAACAGACCATTCGATCCCCAGAATATTGTAAAATTACCGGCAGGAGTGAGTGCTCCTGCCGGTTCGTATGTATGCCATCATTTCTCTCCCCCAGCCATCTTACCAAGCGCCAACGCCAGCGCCTCGGACTGTATCAATGTGTTCTGCAAGGGGTCGCCCTCGCGTATACGCATTGTTCTGCGGATTTCCTTTGGTATAACGATACGTCCGAGGTCGTCAATCCTGCGGACAATTCCCGTAGCTTTCATATATAAATTCCTCCGTAATTCTATTAGAGTTTTCAGATTTTTCTGTCTGTATCGCTATTGTTTGCTTATAATGTGAATTTATTCATGCAGTTTCGACATTTTGCAAGCTGGCGGTAATTCAACCGTGCATTACTAAGTTTAATGTTGTATAATAAAACTTGACACGTTCTCCCCAAAATATACTAAAAAGGGAGAGCAATATTTTTTTCAAAGCAAAGAAGTACGGCAAAAGTTACAAGGTTATTTATATGAGGGTTTCTGAGGTTTCCAAGAAGTGGACTATGCCGGTGCGTGACCGGGGACTGGCATACGCTCAGTTTATGATTTCTTTTGAGGACAGATTCGCAGCCTCATAGCTGCTGAGGGTGCCACAGTTGGTCAACCACTCTGTCACGTTGTGACACCTACCCCCACCGGCCTCCCCACGAACGCCCGGGGGTTATCCGCCGGAAGATACCTGTAAAGTATGTAAAGCAGCGAATTGCTCCGCTGCTCTTCACCGTAAATCTCGTAGCCGCGTCGGGTCGCTCCCCAGCGTTGCCCTGGTTGGCTGCGTTTTTTGTATTGGAACTTTTTTCGGGATTATTCGCGTTTACACAATACTTTAAAACTGCCGCACATCTTTCATTTCTTCACTTGCTTCAATAAGGCAATACGAATAGACGTGCGGCAGTTGTATTATATTATGCTGTTATTTTTTCTCGGACGGTACAATACCGAAATACAGCAGCAGAGCCTTATCGGCTTCAGTGCTGCACTGGGCGTATTCAATCTGCGATATATCAAACAATATGCATCCGCAATGACCCCTGAACGTGGGGAAGCATATTATTTTAAGGTACTTGTCGATTTCGGGGCTGTAATCTATTATCTCCAGAGTTTCACCGTAAAGCGCAGCGCGCTCGTAGCTGCGCAGCCATTTTGAGTCCATGTTGCTGAAAAGCTGCTTAAAGTTCTTGCCGACGATGTATTCAAGCGGCAGCTTCTCCAGCTTTGCCAGCGCAGGATTGCCGTAACGGAATATCCAGTCCACCGCATGGCTTTCATTGTTGAATACCATCTCAATATCGGTAAACGCAAACGGCATATAGTCAAAGCTGCGGTAATGGCGGTGAAATTCCTCCAGAGTACGGGGCGTTCCCTCTGATGTCATACCGCTTATCAACATTTTGCGTTTGTGAGAAAGCAGTTCTGCTATCTTTTTCTTGTTGCGCGGCGAGTAACTGATAAGTTCACCGTTCACCAGCTCGATTTGCTCTTTGATATCATGTATCGCCATCACTGCGACAAGGCAGTTGCGATGAACGCGGATAAAGCTGTCGCCCAGTTCTTTCTCCAGCTCGTCAAGCGCAACTCTCGCCGTGTATTTTTCGCCGCCGGTAACGTGTACATCAACATTTTTCTTGTTCATGATGATGTAGAGAATTGTCGAGGCCCTTATTGTGACGTGCTTTCGGTTTGAAATAATGGTTATGCTTTTTTCGGACATTTTCTGATACCTCGTTAAGTTATACTTTGAAGAATTTTCTGCCTAATTTTAATTATATCATAAAATTTTAAAAATGCAATAACCTTTTAAGAATGAATTTGGAAATATTTTTACAAAATAGGTTAGTATCCGGTACTAGCTGCTTCTTTATCGGAGCAGCGTGACCTTGTTTTGTGCTAATTGTGCTGCGAAATATGAGTTTTTTGTTAATAAAATATGTTAATTCGCACCATATTAGATTAATTAACACCAAGTCTATTGACAAATTGTTTTCAATGTACTATAATATACTCGGATTAACATCCGGAAATTATTCATGCGGCGCTTATCATTGTCAAGCCGGAATAATTCCTGAAGTTATATGACAGTATTTGTATTTCAAATTACTGTTGCCAAGACAATTTAAGGAGGAGCAGTTATGACGAAGAAATTCAAGAAACCATTAGTATTCCTGACGGTGTTCGCCATGCTTATGTCTGTGCTGATGTATTTCCCGGCAGGGACATTCGGCAACTTCGGGCTGGGCTTAACGGCAAGGGCGGAGACAGTACTGAATCCAAGCTCGAGCGTTGCAACGGCAGAGCCGAGCGGCAGCGGTACATCAAGCGACCCGTACATAATCACAAACAAGGCGGAGCTTTACTGGTTAGCAAGCAAAACATATTTCCATGCGAAGCTGGACGCTGATATTGTGGTAAATGCAGGCGTCCTTGATTCAAATGGCGACCTTAACAGCGGCACCTTTGACGAATGGCCGGGATTAAAAGTTAGTAGCGGTTCATTTGACGGAGGCAATCATACTATCAAAGGAATAATTGTCAAACAACCCACTTTAGATAATCAGGGTTTTATCACAGGCTCCTATAATGATGGTATTTTTCAGGGAGAGGTAAAAAACCTAAAAATTGCTGACTCCTATATTGAAGGAAATAATAATGTTGGCGGTATCTGTGGGGACAATTGGGGCGGTATTGTGTCTGACTGTTCCTTTGACGGCACAGTTATCGGTAATACGAACGTCGCCGGTATTTGCGGTCTTGTCCAACTACAGGTTTCTAATAATAATGTTGAAAAATGCATCAATACAGGCAAGGTCAGCGGCTCAAAGCGTGTAGGCGGTATCGTTGGATGGGCCGACTGCTTGGTCAAAGTTGATAAATGCGTCAACAAAGGCAAGATATCAGGAACCGATCATATTGGTGGTATTGCCGGCAATTCGTTGCAGTCTTTAGTGAAGGAATGCTGGAATGAAGGCGAGATCACCGGAACCAACTATGTCGCCGGTATAGTCGGTTATGAGAGTAGCAAGAGCAGTTTGGGTATCGGGATAAGGAACTGCTACAATATCGGTAAAATCAGCGGCGATGATTTTGTGGCAGGCATCGTAGCAATGGTCGAAGAAGTAGAATACTGCTATAATATTGGAGAGGTCACCGGAAACAACCATGTTTACGGCGTTGGAACTTATAGCGCTAGTATGGTATCCAATTGCTATTACGACCAAACAAAATGTCCCAATGACTATTCAAATTATCATTACGCAACAAAATTGGACACCTCGGCATTTGAAAGCGGCGAGGTGGCTTTTAAGCTGCGCGGCAACGGCGAAGACTGCTGGGGTCAGAATTTGGATGATGACAGCCGTCCGATTGACGCTTATCCTATATTCACAAATGGCGACTCCAAGCTTGCGGTTTACTACGGAAAGGACGATGGCGGCAACGACAAGTATCACAATCACTTGACTGGAACATGCGAGTATTGTCCGTTCATTCCGAAGCTTCCGGATTTCGCGGACGGAAAGTACATTATAAAAACCTCAAACGAGCTGTATTGGTTTGCGTGCTATGTAAACGGCGAAGTGGTTACTCTTGACAATCACCCCGGTGCAAGCGCGGTTCTGGAAGCGGATATTAGCGTAAACCCGTATGTTCTGGCTTCGATTAGCAACCCAAGTAATCTGAGCGCATGGGTTCCCATCGGAGATGATTCAAACAAGTTCACCGGCAGCTTTGACGGTCAGGGACATACGATAAGCGGTTTGTATTTCAACAACAACACGGCAAACTATGCCGGTCTGTTCGGCGCTGTCGGCAGCGGCAGCGTTTCAAATGTCGGCATTGTAGATTCCTATTTCAATGGAAATGATTATGTTGGCTGCATTGCGGGAGCAAACGAAGGCACAATCAGCGGCTGCTTCAGTTATAGCAGCAAGGTTGAGGCAATCGGTTCGAATAAGGGCGCAATCTGCGGCAGCGGTGCTGTAAATTCCAGCTACCAGAGTATCGCCTCATCCGGTCTTTCTGACAGCGATCTTTACAAGAATATTAATGCTTTCAAATCGGGCGAGGTTGCATACCTGCTTAACGGCGACCAGACCAAGCTTGTCTGGGGTCAGTTGACAGGCAGCGGCATCCCCACCGTATACACCCCCGAAAACAGGGTATATATGGGCAGAATCAGTCCTTACTACCACAACCACGCAAGCGATGCCGCTTATTGCGCGGTTTGCCCGACATATCTGCCCAAGATTCCGACGCTTAACGAGAGCGGCGAATATGAAATATCCGATGTATATGAGCTGTACTGGTTCGCAGGACTCGTAAACGGCACTTTTTCGGACGAAAACGCCAACAGGAGCGCAAAGGGTGTTCTTACAGCAGACGTCATCGTTAACCAAAACCTTTTCGACGAAAACGGAGCTTTGGTTTCGGCAAATGTAAAATCATACTGGATGCCTATCGGCACGGCATCCAATCCATTCACCGGCAGCTTTGACGGCAACGGCTATTCGATATTCGGACTGTACGCAGACGATGGTGCGGACAACACCGGTCTGTTCGGCGTTATCGGCAGCGGAGGAACGGTATGCAATCTCGGCGTTGTTGATTCTTTCATTAACGGCAACGACTTCGCAGGCGGCATTGCAGGACGCAACAACGGTGAAATATCCAACTGTTTCTTCTTCAAGGGAACGGTAAGCGCCTCCGGCACAAATGTTGGGGACATCTGCGGCGCTGACGCCAACATCATCCGAAACTGCTATTACCTCGCAGACAGCGAAACCGACAGTATCGGCGGCACCACAGCAATGTCCGAGAGCGGCTTCGGCAGCGGTGAGGCGGCTTACAAGCTCAACGATAATCTCACTGAACCCCTATGGGGACAGCTTATCGGCAGCGATAAATTCCCTGTACACATCGATGACGCAAATGTCGTTTACTATGGCAGGAAGAATCCGGTATATCACAACCATTTCTCGCACATGACTTACTGCGATGACTGTCCGACTTATTTGGGAGCGACAACGCCTCCGAGCATAAACAGTAACGGCGAATATATGATAACAGATATTGACGAGCTTTACTGGTTTGCAAAGTATGTCAACAGCACAAATGCGCACGCAAATGCCGTACTTATGAATAATATCGTGGTAAATAATGGAGTTCTCGACGAAAACGGCGGTCTTATAAACGACATTATTCCGTATTGGACGCCTATCGGAACGGCATCCGATCCATTCACCGGCAGCTTTGACGGTCAGGGCTTCACGATAAGCGGTTTGTATGTGGACAACAGCGCAGACAATGTCGGTCTGTTCGGCGTTATCGGCACAGGCGGTACGGTTACAAATGTCGGCGTTGTTGATACCTATTTCAGCGCAAACGATTATGTCGGCGGCGTTGCAGGCAAGAACAACGGTACAATAACCGGATGCTTCGGCGTCAGCACTGTTATCGCAGCAGGCTCAAACAAGGGAGGTATCAGCGGCGGCGGCACATCAAATCACAGCTTCTACCTCTCGGAGGACGGTTCGGGCGAGGCTAAAACCGCAGTGCAGTTCAAAAACGGCGACGCTGCATACAATCTGAATGAAAATCCCAATGCGCCCGTATGGGGTCAGATCATCGACAGAGATCCTCTGCCGGTTCCCGTTACAGATGAAAACATGGTATATTTCGCGCAGAACAAATATCACAACCACACGGGTCCGTTCTGCACTTATTGCTCGGTTATTTTGCCTACAATGCCTGCTGTGGAAAACGGCGTATATCAGATAACCGCTGTAAGCGAGCTGTTATGGTTTGCCCGCTATGTAAACAGCGGAAACACCACAGCAAAGGCTGTGCTTAAAAACGATATCAATGTCAATGCGGACGTAATCGCAGCTGACGGAACCGTTAACAGCGGCACATTCCTTGAAATAACCTCAATTGGCACGCAGACGTACCCCTTTGACGGCTCGTTTAACGGCGACGGCTATACAATCAGCGGTCTATATTTTGATAACGCAAGCGCAAGCAATGTCGGTCTTTTCGGCTGTGTTGGAAGCAATGCTTCTATAACAAAGCTGCGCATTGCAGATTCGTATTTCAGCGCATATCAGTATGTCGGCAGTATCTGCGGCAATAACGCAGGCAATATCACCGAGTGCTGCGCCGAGAACTGCGTTGTAAGCGGAAGAAACTCCGGCGGTATCTGCGGCGGCAACAGCGGTACTATCAATTACTGCTATAACACCGGTAAAGTCAGCGGACAGTCATCCGGCGGTATTTGCGCAAACAACACAGGCACAGTATCCACCTGCTACACAGCCGCAAAGCTCAGCGGCAACAATTACGGCGGCGTTTGCGGAAGCGGTGTATGCGAAAACAGCTATTACGTTAAAGAAACCGCTCCCGATATTAGAACGGGCGTCGGTACGCCGATAGCGCTCTGCGACCTGACAAAGGACAATATCCTAACCACTTGGGGAGCAGGCTCACAATGGGCGAAAACTCCCAACAGTATCAGCGACAAGCGCCTGTATTTCCCTTATCTTTCGGCTATCAGAAGCTGCGATACGTCCGTTACCTACACTTCCAGGTTCGTGCTGAATAACACCAACACAGCATTGCTCAAATACACGGACGACCTGAGATTCAGGTTCGAAACTATTCTGGATGTTGCAGGCATTGGTGAAGCCCACGCTCCCATCAGCATTTCGCCGGTTGACCTTCAACCGAGTAATTTCAGCTTCAGCCACAACGGCGAGCCGTACGACCTCGGAAATCTTACCTTTGATTTACAGAGCAGCGGTCGTTTGAAGCTTAGGATAAACGGACGCTATGCCGGATATTTCGATATTAACTATCAAGCCGGAATAGTGGATGTTTACTTTACCGAGGATATCAACGTAGGCGCACATACTATTGAAATAGCATACTACGGAACGGGCAATCCGATGTTCACCGGTAATTCAGCGACCTGCACATTCGATATAATGCAGGCGCAGCCCACGGTCAATACGCCCGTAGCTTCCGTTATTAACTACGGCGACGCGCTTGCAAAGTCTGTTCTTAAGGACAGCAGCGGCAACACGGACACAGCATGGGCATGGCTGGACAGCACCATTGTTCCCACTGTAACCGAAACCGAGCAGACGATAGTATCGGCAAATGCTGTTGATGATATCAACTACGACTATACAGGCATAGACGGCTACGACCCGATAACGCACCTTGTTAAGAGGAATATCACGCTGACGATAGAGCGCGCTGTTCCGTCTATTGTAGTTACGGCGGTTCCCTCTGCGGCTATTCCGGGCAAGACCATAAACGTCAGTGCAGTGATAAGCAACCCCAACAATTCAGCGCTTACCGACCTTCCGGCAGCGGAGCTGACATACATCATCGGCAGCGGAAGCGAGCAGGCAATAACCGACGGTTATTTTGTTATCCCCGATGATACAGAGTATGGAACCATTATCACGATAGTCGCCAAGACGTCCGGAACGGCAAATTACGCAGAAGCTTCCGACAGAAGAACAACTGTTATCGTAACAAACTGCACACACCAAGGAAAGGTGCTTAAGTACGACGAAAGCAGCCACTGGTATCACTGTGATAACTGCGGCGCAGACCTTAACAGGGATGCGCACAGCGGCGGCACGGCGACATGCACCAATAAGGCGATATGCACGCTTTGCAAGCAGGAATACGGCACGGTAAACGAAAACAACCACGCGCACGTTGCAGCGCAATGGTCGGCAGATGATACGGGACACTGGCACGAGTGTTCGGACTGCCATGCGCAGGTCGATAAGGCGGCGCATACCTCAAGCGGTCCTGCTACGGGCGAGCGCGCGGAAGTCTGCACGGTCTGCGATTACGAGATAAAACCGAGGCTGGGTCATGTTTCAACTCCCGTGATTTCCCCCAACGGCGGAACCTTCACCGGTACGCAGGAGATAACGATAACCTGTCGTACACAGGGCGCGGAGATTTACTACACCACCGACGGAACATTGCCCAACGCAAACAGCACCAAGTATTCCGGTCCATTTACGATTTCG
>JBJESD010000135.1:0-28249 GCA_051882595.1 Oscillospiraceae bacterium
TTGCAGCGTTCCTAGCATCTGAGGGCTTCTCGCCACCCTGCATAATCACTTTTTCGACAAGCTGACATATCCGCAAGGATATGGTATAATTGTCCGATACGCACGGAGCAAATCAAAGATTTGCGGATGTGCGAGGACATTTAATGCATAATAAACGCTATGCGTTTATTATAGCATCTCCGACGCTTTTTTTCAATGCAAAAATTCCCATTAATCCTTAAAAAGATATATTTTTCGGTACTTGCAGGACATTTATATGGTATATAGCTTTGTGATATTGACTTTTCGGAAATTATGGTGTATAATAAATGATGGCATTGTATATCCGTAGATTAGATTGCATAAGAAAGGGTATGATAGCTAAGTATATCATACAGTGAATTATGGGACTTTTTGACAAATTCAAGAAGAAAAAGAACGACCGGGAAGAGCAGTCGGCACAGGCTGAAGCCGTCACCGACGAAGCCCTGACCGAGGAGCCCGAAGCGGATTTTCCTGCGCAGGAAGAGCCGCTTGAAAGCCCGATGAACGAGGAGACTGAAATCACTCCGGCTGATACTCTATCCGAAAGCGAATCGGCTGATGCTTCATCCGAAATTGAATCGGACGTAGACGCAGAAAACTCCGAAGCCGAAGCCGCACCAAAGAAAACAGGACTTTTTGAAAAGCTGAAAAACGGGCTTAAAAAGACAAAGGACGGATTTTTAAGCAAGATAGAGCTGCTGCTCAACAGCTTTACAAAAATCGACGAGGATTTCTTTGATGAGCTTGAGGAGATGCTTATCCTGTCCGATATCGGCGCACAGACCTCCTGCGATATCTGCGATAAGCTGAGAGCTGCCGTAAAGCGCACGGGCGCTACCGACCCTGCCGATGTAAAGCAGCTTCTGCGTGGTATAATCGCCGAGATACTTACCGGCGACAACGAGCTTAAGCTTGATACCTCACCGTCGGTCATCATGGTGATCGGCGTAAACGGCGCAGGAAAAACAACCACCATCGGCAAGCTTGCCGCAAGCCTGAAAGCACAGGGAAAGCGCGTTATCGTCGCTGCTGCGGATACGTTCCGCGCCGCAGCTATCGACCAGCTTAATGTGTGGACAGACCGCGCAGGCGTTGAGATCGTAAAGCACAGCGAGGGCAGCGACCCTGCTTCGGTCGTGTTTGACGCGATAACAGCAGCAAAGGCGCGCGGCGCAGATGTCGTGCTGTGCGATACCGCAGGCAGACTTCACAACAAAAAGAACCTCATGGAGGAGCTTAAGAAGATCTCACGCGTTATCGGCAGAGAACTGCCGGACGCAAGCGTAGAAACGCTTCTTGTGCTTGACGCTACGACCGGACAGAACGCCGTAAGTCAGGCAAAGCTGTTCAGCGAAACCGCCGAGATAACAGGCATTGCGCTGACAAAGCTTGACGGCACCGCAAAGGGCGGTATCATCATCCCGATAAAGAACGAGCTTGGAATATCCGTAAAGCTGGTAGGCGTCGGTGAAAAAATCGACGATCTCCAGCCGTTTATTCCCGAAGATTATGTAAATGCACTGTTTGAATAACAGATAAAGTATGAAAGGAAATAAAATGAATAAACATCATCATTCGGCAGAAGATAATCCTGCCGCCAATCCGCCTGACCGACAGCGGCTGATAATTGCGTCAAACAACGAGGGCAAGATAAGAGAGTTCAAAAAACTGCTCGAGCCATTTGGCTTTGATGTTATCTCCATGCGTCAGGCAGGCTTCAATGAGGAAATAATCGAGGACGGAGATACCTTTGAGGAAAACGCGCATATCAAGGCGAAAGCTGTTTTCGAGGCAACGGGACTGCCCGTTATCGCAGATGACAGCGGACTTGAGATAGACTTTCTCAACGGCGCCCCCGGCATCTATTCCGCCCGTTATGCCGGCGAAAACGCAACGGACGCCGAGAGGTGCGAAAAAGTGCTGGAGGAAATGCGCGATATCGCAAGACCTCTGCGCGACGCAAGGTTCGTGTGCTCCATATACTTCATATACAACGATGACGATGAGTATTCCGTAAACGGCACGGTCGAGGGATACATAGGCAACGAAAGGCTGGGAGAAAACGGCTTTGGCTACGATCCTATCTTCATGCTTAACGATGATGAGAGCATGGCAACGATAGGCGAGGATGAGAAAAACCGAATAAGCCACCGTGCAAAAGCATTCGAAAAGCTGAGCAACATTCTTAAGGAGAAATTCAATTAATGCTGACAAGTAAACAGAGAGCGCATCTGCGCTCTATCGCACAGGGATATAATGCAATTTTTTTCGTCGGAAAACAGGGAATAGGCGACGAGCTTGTAAAGCAGCTTGATGACGCGCTTACTGCAAGAGAGCTTATCAAGGTGGGCGTACAGGAGAACTGCGAATACTCCGCAAGGGAAGCCGCAGACGACCTCGCTGCTAAGCTCAGCGCCGATGTGGTTCAGGTAATAGGACGAAAGTTTGTGCTTTGGAGAAGAAGCAAGGATCCCAAAAAGAGGGTGATAGAGCTTGATTAAGACAGGCATTTTCGGCGGAGCATTCAATCCCGTGCACAACGGTCATGTCCGCCTCGCAGAGGAGGCTGTAAAGCAGCTTAAGCTGAAAAAGCTGCTGATAATCCCCACCTTCGATTCTCCGCACAAAGAGACTAAGCTCGCTGCGTTTGACGACAGGGCAGAGATGTGCCGCCGCGCTTTCTCGCATATCGAGGGCGCTCAGATATGTGATATAGAGCGCAGGCTGGGCGGAAAAAGCTACACGATAAACACCGTTCGTGCGCTTAAGGATGAATGCCCCGGAGAGCAGTTCTTTCTGCTTATCGGCGGCGATATGCTGTTCAGCTTTGATAAGTGGTATAAATATGAATCGCTGCTTAAGGAAACCAAGGTGTGCGCGATAGCGCGCGACAACGACAGCCTTGTTGATATGATGGAGTTCGCCGACGAAATGGGCAGGGTAAAGGTGCTTCCCACAAAGGCGGTCGAGGTGTCCTCCACCGAGATAAGGGAGAGAGTTTCGCGCGGCGAGGATGTTTCGCAGCTTGTTCCGCAGACGGTTGCGGAGTATATTGCCGCAAATTCACTTTATTCGGAGGTCTTAACTTGAGCGTATACCGTGAATTTGATAAGTATGAGGAGCTTTTGAAGCAGCTGCTTTCCAAAAAGCGCTTCAACCACAGCATGAATGTTGCGGACGCCTGCTATGACCTCGCCGAAAAGTACGGAGCGGATAAAAAGCGGTGCTATCTTGCCGGTCTTCTTCATGACGTCATGAAAGAGGAGAACAAGGAGGTTCAGCGCCGAATGACGGTGGAAAGCGGTCTTGAGCCCGACCCTGCCGAGTGCGAGGCGGCGCCGCTGTGGCACGCCGTTGCCGGCGCTGTCTATATCCGCGATATGCTTAAGATAGCCGACGAGGAGATAATTAGGGCGGTGCGCTTTCATACCATTGGCTGTGCGGAGATGTCGCTGCTTGAAAAAATCGTATACCTCGGCGATATGATATCCGAGGACAGGGATTATAAGGATGTTGACAAATTCCGCAGAATCTGTTATGATGGTATAGATAAAGCAATGTCAGTCGCGCTGATATACAACATCGAGAGCGTCTGCAAAAAATGCAGCGCAATACCTCGTTACAGCTTTGAAGCGTATAATTACTATCTGAAATATAATAAGGATAAGAACGGCGCACCTGTTCGCCTGTGATTTGATAAAGGAGAGTCTATGACAGACAGAGAAGAATTAGAAATAGCGGTAAAGGCGCTTGACGCCAAAAAAGCAAAGGATATAAAGGTATTAAAGGTAGAAGAGCTTACTACGCTCACCAACTATTTCGTCATTGCGTCAGCAACCAGCACAACTCAGGTCAAGGCGCTTGCCGACGAGGTCGAGTTCAGAATGAGCGAAAAGGGCATACAGCCCAAGAGCCTCGAGGGTTATCAGAGTAAGACATGGATATGCCTTGATTATATCGATGTTATCGTTCACGTGTTCATCGAGAATGACAGGGACTTTTATCAGATAGAGCATCTCTGGGCGGACGGCACGCCGGTTGATATATCCGAGTGGGTAGCCGAATAACATTCTGTCAGTCTGCCGATAAAACGCATCTGCGTCGTCAGCGACATAATCAGCAGGCACAGACAGGATGTCTGTGCAGTTGCCCCAAAAGCCCGACAGGACATCGGGCAACAAAGGGCAACATGGCACAAAGCCTAGCTGATATGCCGCTTCCAAGTATCTGCACCTTTCTCGGCAACCCGGGAAAGATACTTTTTCAACAAGCTGGCAGAATAACATTCTGTATATTGTTTTTCCTGACTTTTCATGAATTTATAGAAATTTTTTGAGAAAAAATAAAAATTCTACTTGACAAAATAGTGTATGTGATGTATAATTAAACATATACTTTTTGTATAACTACACTCATGTAGGTAACCTATGCCATCCGGCAAAGGGAGGGATATAGATGGCAGAAATTCGTCTTGGTAAGAATGAATCTCTTGATACCGCGCTCAAGCGTTTCAAGCGTTCATGCGCAAGGGACGGCGTTCTTGCTGAAGTTCGTAAAAGAGAGCATTACGAAAAGCCTTCGGTAAAACGTAAGAAGAAGTCCGAAGCTGCTCGCAAGCGCAAGTTCTGATAACAGAACAGCATTTGCTACTTAAAAACAACGGTTGAAGCGGGCATATTATGTCCGCTTTAATTGTTTGGATTCTATATCCGAAAGAAGAAAAGGGGTTCTCTGAAAACCGGGACGCGAACAGGATTTTAGAGATTCCCATAAGAATTGTTTGCAGGGTATACCCCGATGGAGGATTTATGCTGTTTAAGCCCACTTTCTGGCTGAAAAGCGTTCTGGATATTGATGAAGCGTTCCTGCGCAAAAATGGCGTAAAGGCATTGGTGCTGGATCTGGATAATACGCTGTCCATGCACGGAAATCCTGCCGCCGAGGCAGGCGTAACCGACTGGCTTGACGAGATGCGCAGGCTTGGAGTAAGAATGCGCATTGTATCCAACAACACCAATAAGCGCGTCGCTCCGCTTGCCGCGAAGCTTGGACTTCCGTTTACCGCCAACGGCGCAAAGCCGCTTACATTCGGCATAACAAGAGCGATGAAGGCTATGGGAGCTTCCAAAAAAGAGACCCTCGTCATCGGTGACCAGATATTCACCGATGTAATGGGCGGCAACCTTAAGGGCGTTCGCACCGTGCTTGTAGAGCCGTTCCATCTTGAGAAAACATGGACGTTCCGCCTTAAGCGAAAGGTGGAAAGCCTTGTGTTCCACCGTGATTATTCAAAGCTGGAGGTGAAGTGATGGGTATAACATTCGGTCCCGGCGGCAACTCGCTGAGCTGGGGAAAAAGAAAGTTCCCCCAACAGCTGCCCGAGTATCTCGCTTCAATGGGACTTAACGGCTACGAAATCGAGTGCGGCAGAGGAGTAAGGCTCAGCGCGAATACGACCGAACTGCTGCCGTCCCTTGCCAAGGAGCATGGGATATACGTCACGCTTCATGCGCCGTATTTCATTTCGCTTTCGTCCGTTGAGGAAGAAACGCGGCTGAAGAGCGTTGACTACATCATGCAGTCCGCAATCGCTGCAAAGCAGGTGGGCGCGCAGAAAATCGTCGTGCATTCCGGCTCCTGCTCGAAAATGAGCAGGGAGGAGGCGACCGCCCTTGCTTTCGATACGCTTAAAAGAGCTCAGGCGGCGCTGGATGAGGCAGGCTTGTCGGACATCATCATCTGCCCCGAAACCATGGGAAAGATAAACCAGCTCGGCACTCTTGAGGAGGTCGTTGAGCTTTGCGGCGCAGACGAGCGTTTCCTGCCGTGCGTGGATTTCGGACACCTTAATGCGCGCACTCTCGGCGGCATAAAGGGAGCAGCGGAATATGCGCACATTCTCGATTATATCGAGCACAAGCTTGGTCATGACAGGCTGTCGCGTATGCACATACATTTCAGCCGTATCGAGTACACCGCCGGCGGCGAAAAGCGCCATGTCACCTTTGCCGATACGCAGTGGGGCCCCGAATATCAGCCGCTTATGGAGGAGCTGTACCGCAGGCAGCTCTGCCCGTCCATAATCTGCGAATCGGACGGCACGCAGGCGGAGGACGCGGCAGAGATGAAGCGGTATTATGAAAGCCTGTAAATATTGGAGGTAGTGTATGAAAATTCTTGTTCTTAACGGTCCTAATCTCAATCTGCTCGGCGAGCGTGAGCCTAACATCTACGGCGAGGATACGCTTAAATCCATCAACGATGAGATAAACGAGATTGGCAGAGAGCTAGGCTATGACATGGCATTTTTTCAGAGCAATTCCGAGGGCGGCATTATCGAGCGCCTTCACGAGGCAAGGCTTGACTGCGCAGGAGTAATTCTCAACGCCGGCGCATATACCCATTACAGCTATGCTATCCGTGACGCGATAGCCGCTATAAGGATTCCCGTGGTGGAAGTGCATCTGTCCAACATAAACAGCCGCGATGAATTCCGCAAGAATTCCGTGATAGGTCCCGTCTGCGTGGGCAGCATTGCAGGCTTCGGAAAGTACAGCTACATTCTCGGTCTGTATGCGCTGAATAACAGGCTTGGTGGCGCGGATGAGTAATATTGAAAAGCTCTCGGCGCTGCTGACGGATGATACGCACGGCGCGCTGATAACTTCGGATGTAAGCCGCCGCTATTTATGCGGCTTCAAGTCCTCGGCAGGAGTAATCCTGATAACAAGGGAAGCGTCCTATCTGATTATTGATTCGCGCTATTATGACAAGGCAAAGCAGCGCGTCACCGACTGCGAGGTCATCCTGATGGACGATATGCGCAGGCAGCTGCTCGACCTGCTGATAAAGCACAATATCACAAGGCTTTCCGTCGAGAGCAATTACCTCACCATCTCGGAATTTGAGCAATACAAGGAAAAGCTGTATTACTGCGAGCTTGACGGCTCGGAGTGGCTTTCCGAAAAGCTTTCCGGGATGAGGGTCATCAAATCCGCGGAGGAGCTTAAGCTTATTGTCAAGGCGCAGCGCATTGCCGAAACGGCATTCGAGCGCCTGCTGGAGCGTATGAGAAAGGGCATGACCGAAAAGCAGGTCGCCGCCCTGCTTAACTACTACATGATGGACTGCGGCGCAGACGACCTCTCGTTTGAAACAATTGCGGCGTCCGGCGTCAATTCCGCCTCTCCGCACGCAGTGCCTACCGATAAGCCGCTTGAGGAGGGCGACTTCCTTACGCTGGACTTCGGCGCAGTGTGCGACAGCTATCACTCCGACATGACGCGTACTCTGGTGGTCGGTCAGCCGACCGCAGAGATGGAGGAGCTGTATAACGCCGTGTTTTTCGCTAATCTGGACGGCATCAAGGCGGTTCGCGCAGGCATCAGCGGAAAGGTAGTGGACAGCGTCGCACGCGGAACGCTGAACGGCTACGGAGGCTATGACAAGTATTTCGGGCACGGACTGGGTCATGGAGTTGGTCTGGAGATACACGAGGCTCCCACCTTGTCGCGCACAAGCAGCTCTATGCTGCGCGAGGGCATGGTAGTTACCGTAGAGCCCGGGGCGTATATCTCAGGCAAGTACGGTGTGCGGATAGAGGATATGGTCGTGGTTACGGAAAATGGCTGCAAATGCTTGACATCAACCACAAAAAAGCTTATCAGAATTTAAAAAATTCAGACATGGTATCAGTATTATCGAGTTTTTTTAGTTTTTTTATAAAAAATACTTGAAAAATTCTGCAATATAGGGTACAATATAAAGGATGTATTAACTGGCGGGGATCAGCTTCGCGGTTTGTATTAAAGAATTACAAAAATTTGGAGGTTCCTACTATGGTTACAGCAGGAGATTTTAGAAACGGCATGACCTTTGAAGAAGAGGGCAATGTAATGCAGATCATCGAGTTCCAGCACGTTAAGCCCGGCAAGGGTGCAGCGTTCGTAAGAACAAAGGTGAGAAACGTTATTACCGGCTCTGTGGTTGAAAAGACATACAACCCTTCCGCAAAGTTCCCCACAGCTTACGTTGAGAGAAAGGATATGGAGTACACATATTCCGACGGCGAGCTTTATCACTTCATGGATCCCGAGACTTACGAGGATGTCCCCGTAAATGCTTCCGACCTTGGCGATAACTTCAAGTTCGTTAAGGAGAACATGGTGTGCAAGGTTCTTTCCTACAAGGGAAAGGTGTTCGGTGTAGAGCCCCCGAACTTTGTAGAGCTGGTTATCACACAGACAGACCCCGGCTTTGCAGGAAATACTGCTACAAACGCTACAAAGCCCGCTACACTTGAGACCGGTGCCGAGATCCGCGTTCCTCTGTTCATCAACGAGGGCGAGATGATCCGTATCGACACAAGAACAGGCGAGTATATGGAGCGTGTAAAGGATTAAGCCTGAATCAGATTTTTTGGAAAGGATGATCAATATGACAATCGGCGAAAAGGTTTCCTACATTAAAGGTCTTGCAGAAGGACTGTCCCTTGACGGTACAACAAAGGAAGGCAAGATCATTGCTGCAATGCTTGATGTACTTTCCGACATCGCAGAAAACCTCAGCGAGGTAGACGACGAGCTTAACGACATTGCTGACGTTATGACAGATATGGAGGAGAGCGTTGCCGACCTTGAGGATATCGTATACGATATCGACGATGAGGATGATGACGAGTATGACGATGAGGACGATTTTGACGACGACCTCGACGAGCTTTACACAATAACCTGCCCTGCGTGCAGCAATACTATCCGTTTTGATTACGAACAGGCTGCAAAGGGCGGTATGGATTGCCCCAACTGCGGCGCTCATCTCGACTTCGAGCCTGAGGATGACGACGCAGAATAATCCGGTTTTGCATTAAATCAGAATTTCTGACTGCAGGCGGATGACTTTACGTCGTCCGCCTGCTTTGTTTTTATTAAAGAAACAGACAAAATCAGTGCTCATTTTTTTGAGCGCATTGAAAGGAGAACATTATGAGCTGGAGAGATAATCTTATAAAAATAGAACCGTATGTCGCAGGCGAGCAGCCCGATAAAGCCGATTTTATCAAGCTTAACGCAAACGAAAATCCCTATCCGCCTGCGCCCGGTGTTATCGAGGCGATAAACAGCTTCCGGGCGGACAACCTTAAAAAGTACCCCGACGCCAACTCAAAGCCGCTTGCTGCCGCTATCGCAAAGCGCGTTGGTCTTGAGGGAGATAACGTGTTTGTAGGCAATGGCTCGGATGATGTGCTTGCGCTTTGCTTCCGCGCATTTTTCAATTCCGGCAAGCCGATAATTTACCCCGATATTACATATTCGTTTTATCCCGTGTGGTGTGAGATGCTGGGCATTCCTTATGAAACCATTCCGGTCGATGAAAGCTTCAACATCAACGCAGCAGACTATAAGCGTCCCAACGGCGGCGTGGTGATAGCTAATCCCAATGCCCCCACAAGCATTGCAAGAGGTCTTGACTTCATCCGCGATATACTGGACGCAAACCGCGACAGCGTTGTTATCGTGGACGAGGCATATGTCGATTTCGGTGCACAGAGTGCTGTTGTGCTACTTTCGGAGTATGAGAACCTTGTGGTGACCCAGACGTTCTCAAAATCACGCTCCATGGCAGGCATGAGGATAGGCTGCGCCTTTGGCAACAAGGAGATAATCTCCGCGCTGTATGCCGCTAAGGACAGCTACAACTCCTATCCGATGGACAGCGTTGCAATCGCAGCAGGAGTGGCTTCCATCGAGGATGAGGCTTACTTCGCCGCAACGATAAAGAGAGTAATAGCAACGCGTGAACGGCTTACGGCAGCGTTGAGGGAACTGGGCTTTTCGCTTCCCGACAGCAGCGCAAACTTTGTATTTGCCGAGCACGAACGGCTCAGGGCAAAGGACATCTGCGAGTATCTCAAAACGAGGGATATCTATGTGCGTTACTTCAATAAACCGAGAATAGACAATCGTCTTCGCATTACGATAGGCACAGATGAGGAGATAGATGCGCTGATAGCAGCATTGAAGGAGCTTATCGCCCAATAAGTCGGCGGATATCGCATGACAACGGATTTGCTGCATCCTTCATTTCCCGTGTGACCAGTGACCATAGTCTGAGGACATCGGTTTTGCGGCTTTCGGAACAACGGAGCTTAACGCTGCAATTACCGAAAAATGAAAGTGCATGGGTGACAATTCTTCGCTTTTGTCGTCAACTGGCTGTTGGATATTGCAAAAAGTTAAGAAATATTGTCGAAAATTAACAAAATCGCAGAAAAATATGAAAAATCGCAAAAAAAATCTTGCAAAATTCATCCGATTGATGTATAATTAATTAGTCGGTAGATATTAATACCGTGATATATGTTTATTTAGGAGGATCACACCAATGGCATTAAAGAATCAGTACCTTATCGACCTGCTTGAAAGAGTTCAGAAGAGAAACGCAGGCGAGCCTGAATTTATCCAGACTGTAACAGAAGTATTCGAGAGTATCGAACCCGTAGTTGAGAAGAGACCCGACCTCGTTGAGGCAGGCGTTCTTGAGAGAATCGTAGAGCCTGAAAGACAGGTTATGTTCCGTGTTCCCTGGGTTGATGACAATGGCAAGACTCAGGTTAACCGTGGTTTCCGTGTACAGTTCAACTCTGCTATCGGTCCGTACAAGGGCGGTCTCAGATTCGCTCCTAACGTATACCTCGGTATAATCAAGTTCCTCGGCTTTGAGCAGACCTTCAAGAACTCCCTTACATCCCTCCCCATGGGCGGCGGCAAGGGCGGTTCCGACTTCGACCCCCAGGGCAAGTCTGACGCAGAGGTTATGCGTTTCTGCCAGAGCTTTATGACAGAGCTTTACAGACACATCGGTGCTGACCTTGACGTTCCTGCCGGCGATATCGGCGTAGGCGCTCGTGAGATCGGCTACCTGTTCGGTCAGTATAAGAGAATCAAGAACGAGTTTACAGGCGTACTTACCGGTAAGGGCATTCCCTACGGCGGTTCCCTTATCCGTCCCGAGGCAACAGGCTTCGGCGCAACATATTATACAGTAGAAATGCTCGAGCACTTCGGCGACAGCATCAAGGGCAAGACAGTAGCTATCTCCGGATTTGGTAATGTTGCATGGGGCGTTGCTCTCAAGGTAACAGAGCTTGGCGGTAAGGTTGTTACAATCTCCGGTCCCGATGGCTATATTTATGATAAGGATGGCATCAGCACACCCGAGAAGATCGACTATATGCTCGAAATGCGTGCTTCCTGCCGCAACAGAGTTCAGGACTATGCAGACAAGTTCGGCGTTGAGTTCCACGCAGGCGAGAAGCCCTGGGGCGTAAAGGCTGACATCATCATGCCCTGCGCTACTCAGAACGAGGTTGGCATGGCTGAGGCTGAGAAGATCGTTGCTAACGGCGTTAAGTACTATGTTGAGGTTTCCAATATGCCTACTACCAACGAGGCTATTGCATATCTCAAGAGCAACGGCGTTATCGTAGCTCCCTCCAAGGCAGTAAACGCAGGCGGCGTAGCTGTATCCGGTCTCGAGATGAGCCAGAACTCCATGCGTTACAGCTGGACAGCAGAAGAGGTTGACGAGAAGCTCAAGAGCATCATGAAGAACATCTTCAATGCTTCTGTAAAGGCTGCTAATGAGTATGGTCTGGGCGATGACCTTGTAGCCGGCGCTAATATCGCAGGCTTCATCAAGGTTGCCGAGGCTATGAAGGCTCAGGGCTGCGTATAATAAGCTATCGCGGTAACTGAATAGTATAATGGACTCCCTCTGCCATGCTTGGCAGGGGGAGTTATTTGTCGGCTTTTATATTCTTATGTCATTATTGCACAGAAAATGTCGAAAGCTTTAAGTTATGCACAATTTGCCGAAATAGTACTAAAAACTATTTTCTTAACGAAAAATTTATTGTATTAGTAAAAATATTATGATATATTAATTACCATACAAATACAATAAGGATAGGTCAAAGGATAATGATAATAAGAAAAAAGATATTGCTAGCCGATGCCGGAATGCTCGAGCTTAACCGCAGGGTACTGGAGGACAACGGCTATGACCTGCTGGTCTCATCCTCGGCTAAGGAAACTTCGGAGCTTACTGCGTCGCACTGCCCGGACATTGTGGTTATCAACACCTGTGTCCGGGATTTCGATGTTCCGGAGCTGCTGACGCAGCTCAGGTCGTGGTCGGATGTGCCTGTTCTGCTGGTGTGCAGCACAGCGGAGAGATATCTTACATATCAGGAGTCATATGGCGGAAAGCTGGATTTTATAACAAAGCCGGTGGATACGGCAGGTCTGCTTGTGCGCATCAGGGCAATGTTCAATTGGTGCGACCAATGCGAAAAAAGAAATTCATCCGAAAAAAATCAGGTCAAGGTGGGTAATATCACAATTGATTATGATAAATACCGCGTTTTTGTCGGCGACAGGGACGCAGAACTGACGCTTAACGAATACAGGATAGCGGCGCTTCTCGGAAGAAATGTCGGAATGGTGATCACCTATGAGGAGATCATGCGCAGGCTCTGGGGACCCAACAACGTGGGAGATAACCAGATACTCAGAGTGCATATGTCCAACATCAGAAGAAAGGTCGAAGAGGATACTGCGTCACCGAAATATTTCCATACCGTCAACGGGGTCGGATACAGAATTGCGGAAGAATAAAATATTTTTTTGAAAAACACTTGACAAATTAGAAATAATGGTGTATAATAACCGAGTAATAAAGCAGAGCCACCACACTCTCACCGGACGACGTTAATTCTGTCAGTCTCGGTCACTTAATGTTAATAATGCCGACAGGTGTTTGTGTTAAGCGTGAGTAGTGTGTACTCGCGCTTATTTTATTTCATCGGGCTTACGATTTATATGGAAAGGCGGTGCTTCAATATCGGCACTAAAGAACAGCTCATCAATGAGGAGATCCGCGAAAAGGAAGTAAGAGTAATCGGCACAGACGGCGAACAGCTTGGCATTATGGCTACTGCTGACGCGCTTGAAAAGGCTATCGAGGCTGACCTTGACCTTGTGCTTATCGCTCCCGGCGCTACACCTCCGGTATGCCGTATCATGGACTACGGAAAATACCGTTTCGAGCAGACAAAGAGGGAAAAGGAAGCTAAGAAGAATCAGAAGCAGGCTGAGGTAAAGGAAATCAAGATGTCGCTTAACATCGACACAAACGATTTCAATATCAAGGTCAAGAACTGCATCAAGTTTCTTCAGAATGGTGATAAGGTTAAGGTCACTATCCGCTTCAGACGTGCGAGAGAAATGTCTCACATGAACCTCAGCGAAGAATTGATGAAGAGATTCATGGATGCCGTTTCGGAGTACGGCGGTTCCGAAAAGCCGTCAAAGCTGGAGGGCAAGAACTACGCAGTTGTTCTCAGCCCAAAGAAATAAGATAGCATAAACAAAATCTCAAGGAGGATACCAAAATGCCTAAGATCAAAACACACAGCGGAGCAAAGAAGCGCTTTAAGCTGACAAAGAACGGTAAGGTTAAGATGGCACACTGCAACAAGCGTCACATCCTTACAAAGAAGTCCACAAAGCGTAAAAGAGGATTAAGAGCAGGCGCATATGCTGACGTTACAAATGTAGCTGCAGTAAAGAGCCTTATTCCGTACAAATAATATCAGCGCGTAACAACAACGCGGAATAAGGGTTTCCGCAGAAAAATTCAGGAGGTAATGTAACATGGCACGCATTAAGGGCGCACTCGCTACTCGCAAGAGAAGAAATAAAACATTAAAGCTGGCAAAGGGCTACTGGGGCGGTAAGAGCAGACTGTTCAAGACTGCTAAGGAAGCCGTAATGAAGTCCGGTCAGTATGCTTATGTAGGCAGAAAGCTTAAGAAGAGAGATTTCAGAAGACTCTGGATAACAAGAATTTCTGCAGGCTGCAAGGCAAACGGCATGAACTATTCTACATTTATGAACGGCCTTAAGAAGGCAGGCATCTCCCTCAACAGAAAGATGCTTTCCGAGATCGCAATCAACGATGCGGCAGGCTTCACAGCACTGACCGAAAAGGCTAAGGCAGCACTTTAATCGTGATATATCTCACGTCTTGTTATCGGGGCGTGAGATTTTTCGCTATGTAGGGGGTATAGACCAAGTGGAGATAACATCCAGAAAAAACGACGCCGTTAGGCTTTTCAGAGAGCTCGCTCGCGATAAAAAGCTTCGCGAAGAGTCGTCGTCTTTCGTTGTCGAGGGTGATCATCTTTGCGGCGAGGCAGTGGACGCTGGACTTAGCGTGCGCTGCGCACTTTTCACCGAAAAAGCGCTCGAAAAATACCCCTCTGCCTGCGAAAAGCTCATCGCGGCAGCAAAAAGCTACTCGGTAATATCCGGCGATATTTCGGAATATATATCCGATACAAAGTCGCCGCAGGGTCTGTTTGCACAGCTCGATATGCCTGCACAGTCCTCGCTTCCCGACGGCAGGCTTGTTATGCTGGACGGAGTGCAGGACCCGGGAAACGTCGGTACCATCATCCGTACCTCGGAGGCTCTCGGGATAGCCGCTGTGCTGCTGTCGCCGGAGTGTGCGGATATATACTCGCCTAAAACGCTCAGAGCCTCTATGGGAAGTGTTTTCAGGCTTCCCTGCATAACCTGTTCTCTCGCGCAGACAATAACTCTGCTTAAAAACCGGGGCTACGCCGTTTACGGCTCTATGCTGGATGAATCCGCGCAGCGGCTGGGCGATATCCGCTTTGGTGCACAGTCGGCAGTCGTCATCGGCAGCGAGGGCAGAGGTATCTCGGAGGAGGTAAAGCTTGCGTGCACGGGCGGTCTGTACATCCCGATAAGCGGCGCAGAGTCGCTTAACGCCGCGGCTGCGGCTTCTATAATTCTCTGGGAGCTTTCCAAATAATTCTTTCTGTGCTTGCAGAAAGCATCGCAAAACCACAATCCGCAAAACCGGCTTCAGGCTTTGCAATGCTGACAGCAGTAGAAATCATCATAAGTTTATCATGGGGGATAAATCAGTGGCAAACCTTGTAATATTAGAGTCGCCCTCAAAGGCGAAAACAGTAAAGAAGTATCTCGGCGACGGCTATGATGTAATGGCTTCGACGGGTCATGTCATCGACCTGCCGAAATCCAAGCTCGGAGTTGATCTGGAGAACGATTTCGCTCCGCAGTACGTCAATATGAAGGATAAGTCCGAGATAATAAAGGAACTGAAAAAGCGCGCGAAAAGCAGCGATATCGTATACCTTGCGACCGACCCGGATCGCGAGGGCGAGGCGATAGCATGGCATCTGTCGCACCTGCTTAATATAGATCAGAACGCACCGGTGCGCGTGACCTTCAACGAGATAACCAAAAGCGGCATCAAGGCAGGTATGGAAAATCCGCGCAAAATCGACTCCGATATAGTTGACGCGCAGCAGGCGCGCCGCATCCTTGACCGTATAGTGGGATATAAGCTCTCCCCGTTCCTTTGGAAAAAGGTAAGGCGCGGTCTCTCGGCAGGCCGTGTGCAGTCCGTTGCAGTCCGCCTTATCGTTGACCGCGAAAACGAGATAAGAAGCTTTGTTTCTCAGGAGTACTGGAGCGTTGACGCCAAGTTTGTAGCGGCTTCCTCCAAGAAAGCTTTTGCGGCAAAGCTTGCCGAAATAGACGGCGAGAAAATCGAAATCGCCGATAAGGCTCAGGCTGACAAGATACTCGCGCGGCTTGAGGGCGCAGACTATGTTGTTTCAAATCTCAAGAAGTCCCAGCGCAAAAAGCAGCCGTCTCCGCCGTTCACTACCTCCACTCTTCAGCAGGAGGCGTCGCGAAAGCTCTCCTTTCAGGCGCGCAGGACGATGAAAGCAGCGCAGGAGCTGTACGAGGGCGTCGAGGTGCCGGGAATGGGCGCAGTCGGTCTTATCACCTATATGAGAACCGACTCGCTGCGTATTTCGGACGAGGCAAAGGCAGCGGCAGCAGCCCTTATCAAAGAGCTGTTCGGCGAGGAGTATGTTCCGGAAAAGCCGAGAACATTCCGCCAGAAGGGCAACGCTCAGGACGCGCACGAGGCTATCCGACCGACTACGGTAACGCTTACGCCGGATAAGATAAAATCTGCGCTTACCTCCGACCAGTACAAGCTTTATAAGCTTATCTGGGAGCGGTTTATGGCAAGCCAGATGCAGAATGCGGTAATGGATACCGTATCCGTTGATATCACTGCGGCAGGCTGCCTGTTCAAGGCAAGCGGCTATTCCGTAAAATTCGACGGCTTTACAAAGCTTTATGAGGAGTCGCACGACGGCGACGCAGAGCAGGGCGGCTCGCTTCCCGCTATCGTAAAGGGTGAAACGCTCAAGGCTAAGGAGGTTCTCGGAAACCAGCACTTTACGCAGCCTCCTGCAAGATTTAACGAGGCGTCGCTCATCAAGGAGCTTGAAGAAAACGGCATTGGCAGACCTTCTACCTACGCGCCGACTATCTCCACCATTCTCGACAGGCACTATGTAGAGCGCGAGAGCGGCAACCAGCTTAAGCCGACCTCTCTGGGCGAGGTAATAACAGAGCTGCTTAAGGAGCATTTCGACAGTATCGTGGATGTCAAGTTCACCGCTAAGATGGAGGGCGAGCTTGATAATATAGAAAAGGGTACGGCAAACTGGGTTCAGATTCTTCGCAATTTCTACACTCAGTTCGCAAAAACTCTTGAAAAGGCTGAGGTAGAGATGGAGGGCAAAAGGGTCAAGATACCCGACGAGCCGACCGATATCATCTGCGAAAAATGCGGCAAGAATATGCTGATAAAGATAGGTCCTTACGGAAAATTCCTCGGCTGCTCGGGCTTCCCCGAGTGCGATTTTACAAAGAAGATCGTAACCGAAACACAGGGCACCTGCCCCAACTGCGGCAAGAAGATGCTGGCAAAGAAGTCCAAAAAGGGCAAGCCTTTCTACGGCTGTGAGGACTATCAGGGCTGCAACTATATGACGTGGGATCTTCCTCTTTCGGAGAAGTGCCCGAACTGCGGCAGCACACTGTTCAAGAAAACGGGCAAGCTTGGAAAGATATACTGCGGCAAGGATGGCTGCGGCTACGAGCGTCCGCTTGACAACGCAAAGGATAAGTAATTATGACAGTCAGGGTTATAGGAGCAGGACTTGCCGGCTGTGAGGCGGCAGTGCAGCTTGCAAGGCGCGGATTTGATGTGGAGCTTTGCGAGATGAAGCCGCAGAGGTATTCGCCTGCCCATAAATATCGCGGCTTTGCGGAGCTTGTCTGCTCAAATTCGCTTAAGGCGGCGCGCGTCGAGAGCGCGTGCGGTCTGCTTAAGGAGGAGATGCGGCGCTTCGGCTCGGTGATACTGGAGGCAGCCGCGAAAACCTCCGTTCCGGCAGGCGGCGCGCTTGCAGTCAACAGAACGGAGTTCTCCGACGAGGTGACAAGGCTTGTAAAAGCTTTCCCGAATATAAAGGTCATCGAGGGCGAGGTCACGGACTTCCCCGAAAAGAATTGCATTATCTGCACAGGACCGCTTACCTCCGACCTGCTTGCGGAGAAGATACGCGCAGTATGCGGAGAGGGACTCAGCTTTTTTGATGCCGCAGCGCCCATTGTAACAGCCGAAAGCATAGATTTCAGCAAGGCGTTTTTCCAGACAAGGTACGACAAGGGCGACGCCGACTACATCAATTGCCCCATGAATAAAGAAGAGTACGAGCGCTTTTATGACGCGCTTGTTTCGGCAGAATCCGCGCCGCTTAAGGAGTTCGACCGTCCCGAGGAGGGCTCGGGGCTAAAGGTGTACGAGGGCTGTATGCCTGTCGAGGTGCTTGCCAAGCGCGGCATCGAAAGCGTGCGCTACGGCTGTATGAAGCCGGTGGGGCTTGTCGACCCGCGCACGGGTCATCGTCCGTGGGCTGCCGTTCAGCTTCGCAAGGAGAACTGCGAGGGCACGCTGTACAACATAGTGGGCTTTCAGACTAACCTTAAATTCGGCGAGCAGAAGCGTGTGTTCTCCATGATTCCCGGTCTTGAGAACGCAGAGTTTGCAAGATACGGAGTAATGCACCGCAACACCTTTATCGACAGCCCGAGGCTGCTGGATTCGCATTTTATGCTTAAAGGCTCGCAGAACGTATTTTTCGGCGGACAGATAACGGGTGTAGAGGGCTATGTCGAGAGCGCCGCGAGCGGCATTGTCGCAGGACGTGCGCTTGCAGATATTCTCGAGGGCAGAAAGCCGCTCGTGCTTCCGCGCACTACGATGCTCGGAGCGCTGTGCGCGTATATCAGCGACGAGAGCGTGACGGATTTTCAGCCAATGGGCAGCAATATGGGAATACTTCCGCCGCTGGATTCGGTTATCAAGGGAAAACAGGAAAAATATGCGGCGTACGCCAAAAGAGCACTCAGGGATCTTGACGCTGCGCTGGAAAAAGACAATTGACGGTTTATGACCCCTTTGGGAGAAACGGAGATTGATATGAAGATAGTTATTGATGGTTTCGGCGGCGACAACGCTCCGGACGAAGTATTAAAGGGTGCTGCGCTTGCTGTAAAGGAGCTTGGCATACAGGTTGCTGTAACAGGCGATGTGGAGCTTATGAAAAAGCGTATGACGGAGCTGGGTGTATCGGATACCGGCATTGAGCTTGTTGCGGCAAACGGTGTGATAGAGGTCGAGGACAATCCCCGTTCCATACTTAAGGAAAAGGCTGACTGCTCTATGGGAACAGCGTTCCGCATGGTCGCAGACGGAAAAGCGGACGCGGTTATCAGCGCAGGCAGCACTGCTGCGATAGTGCTTGGCGGTACCATGATATGTAAGCGCATCAAAGGTGTAAAGCGCGCTGCGCTTGTGCCTCCCATGCCTGCAAAGGGCGGCGTGCGCTACTGCGTGCTTGACGGTGGCGCAAATATAGAGTGCCGTCCCGAGATGCTTCAGCAGTTTGCCATTCTCGGAAGCCTTTACATGAAGAAAACGATGGGTATAGAAAATCCGCGCGTCGGTCTGCTTAACATCGGAACCGAGGAGGAAAAGGGCAGGGAGCTTGAGCATGAAGCGCTCGCGCTGCTGAGAAAAACCCCGTCCATCAACTTTATAGGCTATGTAGAGGCAAGAGATGTTCCGCTGGGCGCAGTTGATGTACTTATCACCGATGGCTTTACGGGCAACGTGTATCTAAAGGCGTGCGAGGGCATGGGCGCGCTGATGAAGGACGCGCTTAAGTCCATCTTTTTCGCCAACACGGTTACAAAGATAGGCGCACTTTGCGTAAAAAAGCAGCTTAAGAGCTTCATGGAGCAGATGGACTATAAAACCATAGGCGGTTCACCGCTGCTTGGCACGGCAAAGCCTGTGTTCAAGGCGCATGGCAGTTCGGATGCGGCAGCCTTCCTTGGGGCGTTCAAGCAGGCTAAGAAATTTGTCGAAAACAACGCCATTGAAGAAATGACAGCGGCAATAGCTGCTGCCGGAGTAAAGGAAGAAGAGGTATGAAATGTCTGACCTCAAAGATTTGCAGCTGACTATCGGCTATACATTCAAGGATATCTCCTACCTGCAGCAGGCGATGACTCACTCGAGCTATTCCGGCGGCAAAAACAACGGCAGCAACGAGCGGCTGGAGTTCCTCGGCGACAGCGTGCTTCAGCTTACTGTTTCGCAGTATCTTTACACCAGCATGACGACCGTGCCCGAGGGCGGACTGACAAAGCTGCGCGCTTCGATAGTGTGCGAAAATTCGCTGTACAACTTTGCGAAAAAGATCGATCTTGGCAGGTTTATTTATCTTGGCAAGGGCGAGGAGTTAACCGGCGGCAGAGACAGGCGCTCTATCCTTGCTGACGCTTTTGAGGCTTTGATCGCTGCGATTTATCTCGATGGCGGCATGGAGGAAGCGCGCAGCTTCATCCTAGGGTTTGTCCCGTCGATAGAAGCGCTTAAAAGCGGCAAGGTGAAACTGGGCGACTACAAGACCATACTTCAGGAGATAATCCAGCAAAATCCCGAGGAGCACGTCTCGTATGCTGTAAGCGAAAAGGACGGCGAGAATAACCACAAGGTGTTCTCTGCCTGCGTTATGCTCAACGGTCAGGTCATAGGCAGGGGCAGCGGACACAGCAAAAAGGAGTCGGAGCAGGCAGCCGCAAAGGAAGCAATCGAGCTTATGGGTTATGAAACAGACTAATCTATCAATATTTATTCCGCATATAGGCTGTCCGCACAGATGCAGCTTCTGCGACCAGAAAAGCATTTCCGGCTCGCAGAGCGCGCCGAGTGCCGCCGAGGTTTCGGCGCTGCTGACAGAGCAGGCTAAGCACCTTGCGGATAAGGGAATGCGTGCGGAGATCGCTTTTTTCGGCGGAAGCTTCACCGCTATTCCCGACAGCTATATGACCCAGCTGCTCGAAGCGGCGCATGAAGTGATGCTCCGCTTTCCCGAGGCGTATTGCGGTATGCGCTGCTCAACGCGCCCCGACTGCATAACGCCCGAGATACTGGACAAGCTTATCCGCTACGGAATGACGGCGGTTGAGCTTGGCGCGCAGTCAATGAGCGACAGGGTACTTCGGGCAAATCGCCGCGGTCATACGGCAGAGGATGTCAGACGGGCGGCAGCGCAGATAAAGGCAAGCGGTCTCGAGCTCGGGCTTCAGATGATGACGGGACTGTATTCGGACACTCCGCAGGATGTCATCAGCACGGCGGAGGAGTTCATCGCGCTTGCGCCGAAAACGGTGCGCGTCTACCCCACGGTCATTCTTGAGGGGACGGCGCTTGGTGAGCTGTACAAAAGCGGAGTATACCGCAGCTTTTCATTCGAGGATACCGTGCAGCTGTGCGCCTTACTGCTGAGGAAGTTTTCCGATAACGGCATCAAGGTCATCCGCATGGGACTTCACGCAAGCAAAGAAGTGGAGTCGGCAATGCTCGGCGGCGTGTATCACCCTGCTTTCAGGGAAATATGCGAAAGCAGGATCTTTTTCGAGGACGCAGCAGCGCTGTTGTCCCAAAGAGAGAGCGGAAGCTATATCCTGTACACCGAACCGCGCAGCATAAGCCGCGCAGTAGGGCAGAAGCGCAGCAATATTTCGGCTTTTGCAAGGCTTGGATACGATGTTACGGTAAAGCCGCTGTCGGGTGAATATATTAAGGTAACACCGCACAATAAAAATCTGTGAAAAACCGGAGAGGTAACGGATGTTTTTTAAAACGCTTGAAATTCAGGGCTTCAAGTCCTTCGCGGATAAGACGGTGCTGGATTTTGACACAAGAACTACTGCCGTTGTCGGAAGCAACGGCAACGGAAAAAGCAATATAAGCGACGCCCTGCGCTGGGTAATGGGAGAGCAGGGCGCTAAAACTCTGCGCGGCGAGAAAATGGAGGATATCATTTTCCACGGCACCGTCGAGCGTAAGCCTATGGGCTTCGCAAAGGTCGCGCTTACCATCGACAACTGCGACCGTGCGCTTGGCGTTGACGCGGACGAGGTAGTGATATCCCGAAAGCTTTACCGCTCGGGAGAGAGCGAATATCTCATCAATGGACAGAAGTCCAGACTTAAGGATATTCAGGAAATGCTTATGGGAACAGGTCTTGGCAGGGACGGATACTCCATCGTCGGTCAGGGCAGGGTTGCCGAGATAGTAAATGCGCGCGGCGCGCAGCGCCGTGAGATATTCGAGGAGGCAGCCGGCGTATCTCTTTTCCTGCACAAAAAGGCAGAGGCTGAAAAGCAGCTCAGCCACGCAGAGGAGAACATAACAAGGCAAAAGGACCTGATAAGAGTCGATGAAGAGCGCCTGCCCGTGCTTAAAAGGCAGTCCGAAAAGGCTGCGCTGGCAGCGGAGCTTTACGCGGAGAAAAAAGAGCTTGAAATCTCCGTAAGCACCGCAAGACTGTCGCAGCAGCGCGAGGCTTTGAAAAAGCTGGACGACGAGCTTTTGCTTAATCAGGCGGAGAGCGAGCACTACGAGCAGGATGTGCGCAAGCTTGAGGAAAGCATTGAGAAAAGCTCCGAGCAGCGCATGACGATACAGGCAGAGCTTGAGCGCTTCCGCCGAAACAGGCAGTATGTAAGCGACGAAATCGCCGAACAGCGCGCAAGGATACAGGTGCTTGAGAACGACCTCAGCCATAACGCAAAGCGCCGCGAGGAGCTTGCCGAGCAGATAAAGCAGGCAGAGCAGAGCTCAACAGGCTTCGAGCAGGAGATAAAGGCAGTCGAGGAGAGGATATCCGCAAAGGAAAAGGAGATTGCGGATATCACTGCGCGCCGCAGCGAGGTGCAGACAAAGCTTGACGAGATAGCCGGCATGAGCGCGGCAGCCGACAAGGAGTACAGCGCAGTAGAAGCAAGCCTTGCGCAGCACTGCCGCGACAAAAGCGAGGCAAGCATCAGGTCTGCTCAGGCGGAGCGTGCCGCAGAGGAAGCCGTTCAGCAAAAGCAGGTTTTCCTTGACGGCTTGAACGACAGCGAAGCAAAGCGCGCGGAGTATTCCGCTGAAAAAACCGCCGCCGAAGCTGAGCTTTCGGGAATTTCCGAAAAGCGCAGTGTCACCGCAAACAAGCTTTCCGGTTATG
Organism: Oscillospiraceae bacterium; assembly: GCA_051882595.1. Classification (GTDB taxonomy): domain Bacteria; phylum Bacillota; class Clostridia; order Oscillospirales; family Ruminococcaceae; genus CAG-115. The sequence goes on from JBJESD010000135.1 coordinate 22,598, forward strand.
AGCGTCTTAATGAAGCAAAGCACCGCCGTATGTCCGATGCAAAAACCGCGCTGGAAGAGGTGACTGCGCAGCTTGGCAGCAAGCAGCAGCGCTACAATGTACTGCGCGATGTCGAAAACAGCATGGAGGGCTATTTCCGTAGCGTAAAGGATATCATAAAAGCTTCCAGATCCGGCAGGATAACCGGAGTTCACGGCATAGTGGCAGATATCATCAGCGTTGAGGAGCGCTATGTCACCGCAATCGAAACCGTGCTTCAGTCGGTTATGCAGCATATCATTGTTGATAACGAGGAAACAGCAAAGCGCTGCATCCGCTTTCTGAAAGAAACGAACGCAGGCCGTGCGACAATGCTTCCGCTTACAAGCATCAAGGGTCGCTCGCTCAATGAACCGCGCCTTGAGTCCGAGGAGGGCTACGAGGGCATTGCAAGCGAGCTTGTTACTCACGACGATGAGTATACCGAGATAGTTAAATATCTGCTTGGTACCACCGCCGTTGTGGATGACATTGATACTGCGGCTTATATCGGAAAAAAGTACGGCAACAAATTCCGCATAGTCACCCTTGACGGACAGGTCGTAAATGCCGGAGGCTCCTTTACGGGAGGAAGCCGCGCCAATACAGGCGGCATCATTTCGCGTAAGCAGGAGATAGACTCCCTTTATAACGATATCACACGGCTTCGCAGGGAGCAGAACGAAAAGAGCGAAGCGTATGAGCAGTACCGCGCCGAAATGGCAAAGTTCACCATCGAGATGGAGGGTATGCAGGACGAGCTTCGCGCGCTGGACAGCGAGGAGATTCGCGTAAATGCCGAGATATCGAGGCTTGACAGCCTTATCACGCAGCTTTCCCAGCAGGGAGAGGCTGCAAAGCTCACTGTTGAGCGCTTCGACGCGCAGATAGCTCAGCAGCAGCGCATTGTATCGGAGAATAACGCTGCGCTCAGCGAGCTGGAAAAGAAGATATCCGAGCTTGAAACAAAGCTTCAGCAGTACGGAACAGAGCGCAGCAGCGCTTCCGACAGCATAAAGGCATATTCCGACGAGCTTTCGCAGATGAACATAGACCAGCTGACCGCACAGAAAGACATCGACGCACTAAGGGCGGAGATAAGGAATATAGAGAACAACCGCAGGCTGTTGTTTGAGAACAGCGGAAGCTACAAGAGCGCTGTTGAAAAGCTGGATGAGGCTGATAAAGGCATATGGCTTGATATCGAGCGAATAAAGCTGGCTATACAGCAGCACAGTGAAAGCCTTACCGAAAACGACGATGATATCCGCAAATGCACCGAGGAAGTAAACGCGCTTGAACAGCGCATCGAAACAATGCACCGTGACGTGCGCGAGGCGACCGCAAACAAGGAGAAATTCACGCGCGAGGTTGCCCGACTTGAGGAGCGCCGCGCAGGCGTTCAAAAGGACTACGACAGCATTGTGAAGCTGCTGTACGAGCGGTACGAGCTCACCGTTTCCATGGCGGTGGAGCAGGCAAAGCCGCTTGAAAACCTGATGATAGCGGAGAACGACCTTGCCGAGCTTAACAAGAGGATAAGCGCGCTTGGCAGCGTCAATATGGATTCTATCGAGGAATACCGCACGGTTTCGGAGCGCTACGAGTTTCAGTCCGCCCAGCTTATGGATATCGAGAAATCAAAGCGTGAGCTTGAATCCCTTATCGGTACGCTGACAGCGGATATAAAAACGAGGTTCCTTAACAGCTTTGAGGAGATAAACAGGCATTTCGGCGAGATATTCGTCAGCATTTTCGGCGAGGGAGCGCGCGCAGAGCTTGTGCTTACCGACCCGGATGATGTGCTTAACTCGGGCATTGAGATAAACGCAGCACCTCCCGGCAAGGTGATAAAGAACCTTATCTCTCTTTCGGGCGGCGAGCAGACAATGGTGGCGATAACTATCTACTTTGCCATACTTCGCCACAGACCAACTCCTTTCTGTATGCTGGACGAGGTGGACGCTGCGCTTGATGATGTCAATGTGGACAAGTACATTACATATCTCAACCAGTTCAGCAATCACACGCAGCTTATGGTGATAACGCACCGCCGCGGAACCATCGAGGGCTGTGACGTCCTGTACGGAGTATTCATGCAGGAAAAGGGCGTGTCAAGGCTGCTTCGCAGGACGCTAAGCGATGAACTTGATGTGGAGCTTAAATAACAAAAAACCGGGAATGCTCATTGCATTTCCGGTTTCAGCTTGTCGAAAACTAAGTTAAAGCTCGCGTAGCGAGCATTTGTAATCTATTTTTTGCGAGGGTTTCCCTCGAAAAAAATACCGCTGTTCCGACAAGTGTGGAGTCGCGAAGCGGCTCTGCGCGCAGGAGGAACGACTCGGGATGGCGTTAGCCATTCCGACCTCCGCTTTTGCGGAGAACCTGTCGGGAAAGTCCCAACGGGACTTTTTCGACAGACTGAAGCGCCCTTAAACGGCATTACATAGCTGCTTAAGGGCGTTTTAAGTATGGTGCCGCTGACCGGGGTCGAACCGGTACGGATGTTTAGTCCGAGGGATTTTAAGTCCCTTGTGTCTGCCTATTCCACCACAGCGGCATTTTACTATAATATTATACTACCGGAGCGCAGATTTGTCAAGTATTTTTTCCTTTGTTGCACGATTTGTTCGGCAAATTGGAAATAACATGGCAAATTTGAGCCGCGTGATATTGCTATTGTACTGTCTTTATGCTATAATAAACACAAGTGTTTATTATACGATTAAAATGCCTTGCACATTCGTTCGCCATTGGCGAACTTCGTGCATATCGGCAAATTATATGATTTCAAATCCTCGCACATCCGCAAATTGGGAATCTATTGCGAAAGGAACCGAATTTATGGGAAGAATGAACTCATTCAGCGCTCTTGACATCATAAAGCGCGTCATTGATGAAAGCGTAAAAGAGGGCGATATTTGCATTGACGCAACGGCAGGCAGGGGAAACGATACCCTGCACCTGTGCAGGCTTGTGGGCGACAGCGGTCACGTTACCGCTTTTGATATCCAGCAGGATGCCGTAGACAGCACAAGGGCGCTGCTTATGGAAAACGGACTTGCGCACCGCGCAGATGTCCTGCTTAAAAGCCACAGCGAAATGGACAGCCTGTTCCGGGAAAACAGCGTAGCATTTATAACATTCAACTTTGGCTGGCTTCCAAAGGGTGACCACAACATCTTCACGCATAAGGAAACCAGTATTGAGGCTATACAAAAGGGACTTAAGCTTCTTAAAAGCGGAGGAATAATGTCGCTTATCATCTATTACGGCAGGGAAACGGGCTTTGAGGAGCGCGACGCACTTCTTGAGTTTCTTCCCACGATAGACAGCGGCAGCTATACCGTAGTGGAGATGCCGTTTGTAAACCGCCCGAATTGTCCGCCTATTCCGATTATAATAATCAAGGACTGATATTATAGCTTTGCTGTGGGTGATTTGCGGCAATTATTATGTTGACAAATGATAGCTGAGATGTTATAATTAAGCTAATAACGCTAAATTATCTCCGGTAATCAGAGAAATGTATATCGCAAATATTAATGCAGATATACCGCTAAACAATTGGAGGACAATATGGAACTGTTGAACGAAAACGAACGCAGCGCTAATAAAGCGTCGGCAAAAGTAATGAGAATAACTGCTTTGGTGTTTGCGCTGGTGCTTATCCTTGATATTGTCGGAATATTCAAGGTGCCGCTGGGTGTTATGATTGCGGCATATCTGATGAGTACGGCTTTGCTGTTCGTGCCGACATTCTTAGTTAATTTTGCAAAGCGCGACGGCTCTTGGGTGAAGTATGTAATCGTACTGTGTGCAATTCTGTTCACCGTGCTTGTTGCGGCAACTTTGTCATATCATGCAGTGCTGCTTTTCGTGTATCCAATAGCTATTGCCAGCTTGTATTTTTCCAAAAGCCTTAATCGCTTTGCTACTGTATTGACGGTAATCGGCGTGTCGGCAGGTCAGGTGGCTTCATTCTATCTGCGCTATGTAACGGATGATAACCAGGAGGACCTTAAGCGCGTGCTGCTTTTCGGCGTGCTGCCGAGAGCAATGATACTTCTCGCAATATCGGCTATCTTCACTATGCTCTGCAAGCGTACTACCTCTATGCTGGGCTCACTTATGGGTGCGGAGCAGCAGCGGATAATGCGTGAAAAGTCGCTTGAGGTCTCCGAAAAGCTGCTTACGACCGTATCAGAGCTGGACAGGATATCTTCTGCTGCGGCAGAGGCTAATACAAGCATTGCGGATGACTCTGAGCGTGTCATGCGCGACAGTGATGCAAACTTTGAGTATATCAAGGGCGTTGAGGAGAGCATGACGCAGATTTCCGAAAGCCTTAACCGCCTCTCGGAGATGAGCTCTGAGATTGCACGGCTGACAAAGCGCGCAGACGACATTACTGCCGATAACAATGACAAGATGACGCAGGCGTCCGAGAGCATGGAGCAGATTTTTACCGGAACAAACGAGAGCAAGGAGATAATACTTCAGCTGTCCGACCGCTCTCAGCGTATTGTTAAGATAGCAAAGGTTATCACCGATATTTCCATGCAGACGAATATTCTCGCAATAAATGCTTCCATCGAGGCTTCAAGGGCAGGCGAAGCGGGAAAAGGCTTCTCGGTTGTTGCTTCGGAGATCAAAAAGCTTTCGGAGCAGACAAAGCACGCTGCCACTGAGATCGGCGGAATTATCAGCGAGGTGACCGAAAATATCAACAACACCGTATCTGCGATGGAGAAGAATGTACAGCTTACCAGAGAGGGCATGGAGAGCATGGAGCAGGTAAAGGCTTCCACCGAGCAGATAAGCGCATCCACTGTCGAGATCTCAAAGCACATTTCGGACATGAACGGAGTTATCGGTGCAGTTGCAGTCAACGGCTCAAGCGTAAGCGAGAAGCTTGCCAATGTCAGCGTAAACATCGAGAACAATTGCGGCGCGGTACAGCACGTTGCGGCAGCGATTGAGGAGAACAGCGCCGGCACACAGAGCCTTGGCTTTATGGTAAAGGATATCAAGATAATGGCAGAGGAGCTTGAAAAGCTGACAAGCTGATTTTGCCTGTTGAACATATTAAGGATAAACGAATGAACAGTAATTACATATTAAATCCGATAAGGGACAATGCGGCTCTGGCGCAGCGTGCGGCGGAGTGGTTCAATGCAAAATGGGGAGTACCCGTTGAAGCTTACCTTGACAGTATGAACGAATGTATCGGCAAACCCTGCGCCGAGGTTCAGTGGTATGTGCTGACCGATGAGGACAGGATTATAGCAGGCATGGGCGTCATTGAGAACGATTTTCACGACAGAAAGGATCTTGCCCCGAATATCTGCGCAGTATACACCGAGGAGGAATACCGCGGCAGGGGAATAGCGAAGTATCTTCTGGATTATGTCTGTGCCGATTTATCAAGACTTGGGACGGATACGCTATATCTTATCACCAACCACGATGATTTCTACGAGAAATGCGGATTTGAGCATTACTGCAGCGTAAAAGAGGACAATGGGCATACCGCCAAGCTGTATCGCCGTATTTCGAGGTGCGGAGAAAGCATGGGCGCTCTTAAGAGCTTTCTGGACAGCAACGGAAGACTTACGGCGCTTCCGGCAAAGC
>JBJESD010000136.1:0-27756 GCA_051882595.1 Oscillospiraceae bacterium
AGGGAAACCCTCGCAAAAAATAGATTACAAATGCTCGCTGCGCGAGCATAAACTAGGTTTTTCGACAAGCTGGCAGCCGCAGTTGATGCAAATCATCAACCGCGGCTGATTTGTTTTGCGCACATATTCCCGATACGCGTTTTCGGCGCACTTCGAGCTATATGCAAAAACGCTTCGACCCAAAACAGCGGACAGGAAAAATCGGAAAAAATGTAAATCCCGGCGTCTTCAGCATTGAAATATTCGTTCTTTTGTGATAAAATCATATTGTCAGCAGATATTATTCGGCAAAAGGTACTATCCAATTCCGTTTTTTGACTGACAGCGGAAAAGAAGCAAACGGTCGGGAAATGCGGCGGCAGATAACTGCACGGATTTCTCATATTTGTTTGAGAGAGGTATTATATGAAAATGAAAAAATTTCTGGCACTACTGTGCGCGTTATGTATGGTATTAGCGAGCGGATGCTCATTTTTAGGAGGCGACCCGAATGACGGCGATGACGACAGGGGCAATGAAAAGCCGAACTCTCATACGCGCGACGACTCCGACTCGGACGGCAAGGATGACTATTCCGAGACCGGCAAAGCGGGGCTGTCCATGCAGCTTGACGACAGCGGAAATCTTTCAATAATCAGAAGCGACGCAGGAAATGTTCCCATGGGTGCGGATGGCACATGGACGATCTTCGTTTATCTGTGCGGAACCGACCTTGAAAGCAGCGGCGGCTTTGCCACAATGGATATGCTGGAAATGATATATGCGTCCACCGGCAGCGACGTGAAATTCGTCGTGCAGACAGGCGGAACGCAGCAGTGGCAGAATGAAGCCGTAACCTCGGACGGATTATACAGGTACATGATATCGGACGGCGAAATAAACCTTGTTGATGAACAGCGCGCCGCTTCCATGGGCTCCGGGGATACGCTTGCGGAGTTCCTTAAGTGGGGCGTTGCAAACTATCCTGCCGCGAAGATGGGACTTGTGTTCTGGAACCACGGAGGCGGAAACATCGCAGGCGTGTGCTTTGACGAGCTGAACGGCTGCGACAGCCTTTCCCTCACCGAGATAAATTCGGCGCTTTCGGAGGCTGCCGCCTCCATGACCGACAAGTTCGAGCTTATCGGCTTTGACGCCTGCCTTATGGGCACGCTGGAAACCGCAAACATCCTCGCGACCTACGCAAGATATATGTGCGGCTCCGAAGAAACCGAGCCCGGCTACGGCTGGGACTATACCGCGATCGGCAGCTATCTCGGATCAAACCCTGCCGCAGACGGAGCAATGCTGGGAAAAGTTATCTGCGACAGCTTCTATGACGGCTGCGCGCAAATCAACGCAGAATCCGCAGCCACCCTCTCCGTTATCGACCTTTCCGCAATCGACGAGGTAATCATCAGCTTCAACGACTACGCAAAGGCGCTGTACGAAATATCCGCAAACAACGCCGTGCTTTCGGAGGTCGTAAGAAACGTAAAGTATGCAGACAATTTCGGCGGCAACAACAAGGCTGAGGGCTATACAAACATGGTTGACCTCGCAGGGCTGATCATCTCCGGAAATCGATATGCACAGGGCGCGGACAGGGTGCTGTCGGCTCTCGGCAAAGCAGTAGTGTATAAAGTAAACGGCTATGAGCACAAAGACGCCTGCGGTCTTGCGACCTACTATCCGCTGGAGCTTCAGGGCACTCAGGAGCTGAAAATATTCAGCAGCATCGCAGTAAGCCCCTATTACCTCTCCTTCGTGGACAGAACGATCTACGGCAACACATACGACGGCGATACCTCCTCTTACAGCAACTCCTCTATCCTTGACATCTGGAGCGAAAGCGATACCGACGACGGCTACTGGGACAGCTACGGAGCCTGCGAGGCAACCGGACAAAGCTCGCTTATCGTGTTCTATGACGAGCCGCAGCTTCTCACGGACGGAACCTACGCTTTTTCTCTCACCGATGAGTCGCTTGCATATACGGCAAGCGTTCAGGCGAACGTGTATATGCTTTCCGAGGATATGCAGGATATCATCGAGCTTGGAATAAGCGCCGATATTCAGTATGACTGGGAAAACGGTATATTCGCCGACAATTTCGACGGATACTGGTTCTCGCTGCCCGATGGTCAGATACTTGCCGTGTATCTCGTTGCCGAATGCGAGGGATACGATGTCTACACCTCCCCGATAATGCTTAACGGAGAAGTCACCAACCTGAGAATCACCCACGACTACATGACCGGTTCTGTCACGATAGACGGCGTCTGGGACGGCATTGATGAAAACGGTATGGCGGCACGAAATGTTTACGAGCTGAAATCCGGCGACAGTATCATTCCCCTGTACTATGCAATGGCGATCGACAGCGACGACGAGTACTATTATTATGGTTCGGAATACATATTCGCAGGAGAGCCGAGGATTTATTTCGACCTGATGTACGATGGTGAATATCTGTACGGATTTACGATAGACGACATCTTCGGTGACTTTGTGATAACGGATTTCGTTAACTTTACGATTGACGGCGACAGCATCTATTTCAGCGAGACATGATAAAGCAATATCGGAAAAGTCGGTTTTACAGACCGGCGAGAACCCCTCAGACGCCGGAAACGCGCCCAACGACTAGGCTTTGTGCCTGTCGTTGGGCGCAGTGACAACGCAGATGAGGGTTTATCGACAGACTGATGGGCGCACAATACTGTGCGCCCATCAGTTTGTCGAAAAAGTCAAATAACAGGCTGGCGAGAAATCGTCATATGCTAGGAAGCGCTACTACGACTAGCCTTTGTGGCTGTCGTAGTGGCGCTGACGCCGCAGATGGCGGTTTATCGACAGCCTGATGGGCGCACAATACTGTGCGCCCATTAGATATCTTACTCTGCCCTGAGCTTGAATTCCGATACCAGCGAATCCAGCATCTGAGCCTGTCCGGAAAGCTGCTCCGACGCCGCCGCAGACTGCTCTGCCGTTGCAGAGTTGGTCTGCACAACGTCCGAGATCTGCTCGACGCCGACAGTTACCTGCTTTATGGAGTCCGCAGCCGTCCTTGAAGCGTCGGAAATCTTGTCGTTTATCTCGGCAACCTGTCCGGCAGCAACCGAAACACCATTCATCATGTCCGCAACCTCGTTTACCAGATCGCTGCCATTATTGATAGCCCTAACCGTATCCTCAATAAGCATTGTGGTGTTCTGCGCTGCTTCGGCAGATTTTGCGGCGAGATTTCTTACCTCGTCCGCAACAACCGCAAAGCCCTTGCCGGCATTGCCTGCCCTTGCCGCCTCGATAGCTGCATTAAGTGCAAGAATGTTCGTCTGGAACGCAATATCCTCGATCGTCTTGATTATCTTCTTGATTTCTGCGGAGGAATCGCTGATTTCGTTCATGGCTGTAACCAGTCCCTCCATCTTATGATTTGCCTCCTGCATCTTTCCGCCTGCCTCATTTGTCAGAAGATGAGCATTCTCGGCGTCCTTTGCATTCAGGTTAATCATCTCCGAGATAGACGCTATCGTTGCGGCAAGCTCCTCTACGGAAGCCGCCTGCTCGGTCGCTCCCTGTGAAAGCGCCTGTGCACCGCCCGAAACCTGTTCTGCGCCGACAGATACCTGACCTGCCGCGACATTGATCTGTCTTAATGTATCGCTTAACTTTGCCGTAATCATCACAACCGACTCCGACAGCTTTTTGAAGTCTCCAACGTAGATGTCATCGGCATTATCCGTATTTACATCAAAATTTCCGTTTGCAATATTGGTCAGAGCATTGTCCATATTGCCGATAATGCTGTTGAAGTTGTTCACTAGCGTACCGATAGTATCGGCAAGCACTCCCGTTTCATCCTCAGCCTTTACTGTGGGTACATCACCGGAAAGGTCGCCCTCTGCAAGCTTTACAAGCCTCTCGGTGCACGCCTTGATAGGGTCGCCGATATGCTTGCCGATTAGAGAAGCGCTGTTTACAGAAATCAGGATCGCTACAATAATAAGTATCAGAGTGATGGTTATCGTTAGGTATGTGTCGCTAAGGAAATCGTTAGCCGGAGCATATACAGCGACCGACCAACCGTTTGTGTTAGCGATAGGCGCATATCCTATATACTTTCTCACGCCTTTGAGGGTATAGTCGCAAAAGCCGTTCTCACCGTTTCTCATCTTTGCGTGCGCCGCAGCAAGAGTTGCATAGCCTGCCTGTCCGGAGGTGTCGGCGGCGGCAAGCGCCTCGATATTTTCGCCATCTTTGACTATCTGCGAATCAACATCGGCGATAGTATTGCCGCTGCTGTCGATCATGTAAGCTGCGCTGTGTTCGCTGAAGTTTATTTCGCGCATTATGTTGTTGAGAAACTCCTCATCGGGTACAAAGTAAACGCAGCCTATCGGCGTAGTTCCCTCAATTCCATTCTCCCACAGAGGTGCGGCAGTAATTATGGTAAGCTGACCCGTGACGGGTGATACGGTAGGCTCCGAGGTGGATGCCTGTCCTTTCATCGCCTCGATAAAGCAGGGCTTGTCCGAAAAATCCACCCCGTCAAAAATGCTTTTGCCGTCAGCGCCGATAATATTTGCGCGCAGGAAGTTATTTGACGCTACCTTAGCATCAAGAAACTGCTTTTTCTGCTCTACAGATAAATTCGGGTCGGCAAGCATGGAATTGCTACCTGCTTCTTTGGCTATTGTCGAAAATGCCTGAAGCTCCCATTCTATTCTTTCTGCCGCAAGAACGGCTATCTCATCCATATCTTTGCGGGCAGAGTTTACGGCTGAGCTGTAATTCAGTATCATTGCCGCTCCGCCGCATATCAGCAGAGGAAGCAGCACCATTATCAGTGATACAACTATAATATGCTTTTTGATAGACATTTTTGATAGGGCAGACATACACGATTCTCCTTTGCAAAAAATGAATGATACATCAAGGCGATTGTTTATGCTTCAATGTATACGTATTATATCACTTTTCGACAAAAAGGTCAATAACGTTGAAAATAATTTAGGCAGATTGACGATTTTCAGCGTATATTTTTATATATAATAATGAAACTGCAATTTATTGTGCAGCGAAATCAGGCGTCAGCGGCGGCTTGTTGACAGAGGCTTACATAGAGTATCACAAGCCGTGGGAATGATTATCAGTCAACAGAACAATCAAGCCGGAATTAACGGAATACTTGGATAGCCTTTCTTATATTGAAATAATTGGTTGGTTGTGATATAATGAGTTAGGTGGGTTGATAATCTGCCCGATAAATCGGAAGTTGTGAAAGCGAATAGTTCAACACAAAAAAGATACTTCCGCGGATAATCCTTATTACATCGTATATTTTCATCATTGCTTTGGACAAAATGAGATGACGATTGGCAAGTGGAGGAGTTATGAAACCAACATATATTATGAAAGAAGTACATATCAGTTCCGAAAACAGGGAAAAGGGCTCCCATGAAATGGTTATCAAAGAAGGAGATATAATACTTGATAAAGGCTTCCAATTTGAAGTGCTGCCTGCCGCAATGGATTTTACAAAACCAATCACCCGAAAAAAGATTTCCAATACTCCGTTCAAACAATCGGAAAGACTTTTACGAATAAAAGAACTTGGCGAAGATTCGGCAGTGGTTGCCATACTGAATCAGGAAACAAACTATGAAAGTGCGGAAACACTGATGACAAAAGAGACTGAACATCTCGTAACGGTAAAATACGGCGAGGAATTCTCCGTATACGCAAAACAGCAAGTTTACGATTCGCCTTGCTCAATTAACTATGAATTTATCATAGTAGATGAATCGAAACCACAGGAGCAGAAAGTGCAGAACTTCTGCACCGAATGCGGTAAGAAATTGATAAGGGGCGATAAGTTCTGCCGCGAATGTGGTACGCCGCTGCTTCAGTAAAATGTAAAGACAAATATCCATAAGTTTGGCAGATTACTTACAGAACAAACGACCAAAGAAAGATGATTTCTTTGGTCGTTAATTTATATAGGTTGACTACATCTGCATATCTCCCCAATCACCCGGGTCATTGTGATCACCGGCTGCACCGCGGTCGCCCGGGCGTTTTCCGGGTCTGTCGCCGAACGGCTCTCCGAAGTCATCTCCGAACGGCTTGTCGCCGAACGGTCCGCCGCCTCTGCCGCCCGAGCTGCCGTATATCAGTCCGCTCATGGTGACGGAGGTCGTCTGTCCGCCTGCCTCCACAGTATAGGTATTGCCTGCCGTAACGGACGGGCAGCTTATCACAACACAGTTGTAGCTCTTTGTGGGGGAATAGCTTACCAGCGTATTCCCTGCTTCGTCCTTTAGTGTAATGGTTTCAGCCGAGGGAGCCTGATAGGTCAGCAGAATGCTTCCCTGCGTCGAGGCTTCTCCGAAGTTCTGCGCCATACCGCTTGAGCCTGCCGCAACAACAATTCCTCCGGTAATTGTCGCCGTACCGTCATAGTCTAATGCGCCGTTTCCGTTGTTTGTGGGTCCGCTGACATATATTTCGCCGCCGCAAACGGATAAATTTCCGTTTGCGTCGATGCCGTCGCCGGAAGCGTCCACTGTAATAATTCCGCCCGAAATATTGATATAGTACTCCGACGAAGCAGCAAAGCTGTCCCTGCGGAAGCCCTCTCCGCTGCCGTCTGCGCCCCCTGCCGCATTGATACCGTCATCGCTTGCCACAACATTGAGCGTTCCGCCGGAAATATCAATACTCGCTCCCTCGATTCCCTCATAGCTCTTGCTTATGTTGATTGTTCCGCCCGTTATCGAGGTATTCTTGTCTGCGTGAATACCGTCATCCCCCGAGGAGATCTCATACGTTCCCCCCGAAATAAGCACATTTCCGTTTGAGTGAATTGCGTCATCGCAGCAGTCGAGGGTATAGCTGCCGCCATACAGGGTGACTCCCGTCACGCCCTTTAGTCCCTTTGCGCTTGTATCGGCGGAAGTCTTTCCGCTGCTGCCGCCGCCGGAAACAATGTTACAGCTTCCGCCGCTTATCGTAAGAGCGGTTTCCGCCTGTATGCCGTCCTCTCCGGCTGTAAGCTCAATGGAAGAATCTGCAATCACTACATAGCCCAGCGTTTCGTCGCTGTCGTTGGTGGAGCGTATCGCGTCCCCTCCGCTTGTGACAGTCACCTCGGCGTTTACGATAACACAGCTGTCCTTTCCGTTGATACCATTGTTTTTAGCCGTTACGGTGACACAGCCCGACTCTATCCTTAATGTATCCTTGCTTGTGATGCCGTTGTTATAATTCGCGTTTACCGTCAGCTTGCCGCTTCCTGCGATAACAAGGTCGGATTTTGAATAAAGGCACGCATTCGGTTCTTCGTCCGCAGCGGAGGAAAAGCTGTCGCTGTATGTGTATTCGCTTGCGTCTGTCAGAGTATTTGTTGTGCCCTCCGAAAGATATATTGTCGTTAGCTCTGATTTATAAATGTATATGGGACTGCCCGTCCGACAGCTTATGTCGGCATTTTCCGGCACGATTGTGACCTCTTTATCCTTGGCGTTGACGATTATCCTGCCGTCCTCCGACTTGCCTGTGACCGTGTAGACGCCGCCGTCCGTTATTGTCACCGTGGAGTTTTCGACTGCCGCGCCCTTTCCCGATACTGCTGCCGAGCTGCCCGAAAATGTAATTTTCGTTGCGTTTGAAGTGTCCGGGATTTCTGCGCTTTCCTCCATTGCCTTTTGCAACAGGTCATTATCCGCCGCAGCCGCTTCGCCTGAAACGGTATTGGCGCTGTCGTCCGCCGCACTGCTTGCGGTATCGGAAGCAGCGGAGCTGTTCTCCGATTGCTGCTGCGACGTCAGGCTTTCCTCCGCCGCAGGTTCTCCGCTCCGGGCGAAATCATTCGTGCAGGCACTGAGTGCGACCGCAGAAATTAAGCTGCATAATAATATGGTTGTGAGCCGATTTGAATTTTTCATTCAAATATCCTCCTTTCTGTCATGGCTATATACTACAATCATATCTTAAAATCTACCTAAAGGTAAAATCAAAATTCCCTTTAGGTAATCTTTAGGTCAATAGTATACCATTACTGACAAAGGAGGTCGCTGACTGTGGCTAATAAAATTCAATGCAGCTTTGAACGGTATGAAAAGAAATACTTTCTTACTCCCGTTCAGCAGGAATATCTGCTGAGCAGAATGCAGCCATACATAACGGCTGATGATTACGGTGAATACACGATTTGCAATGTATATTATGATACCAACGATTGGCGGCTTATCCGCGAATCTATCGAAAAACCCGTCTACAAGGAAAAGCTGCGCGTGCGCAGCTACGGCGTCCCGGCGGATGACGGGACAGTATTCGTAGAGCTAAAAAAGAAATGCAACGGTGTAGTATACAAGCGGAGAATCACCACCAAAGCATATTTGGCGGAGTCCTTGTTGTACGGGCTTGAGCCCGAACAGCTCTGCGGTCAGATCGGACGGGAAATTACATGGTTTCAGAAATTCCACCAAACAATTCCAAAGGTTTTCATAGCCTACGACCGTACAGCCTTTGCCGGAACAGATGATACGGGACTTCGTATAACCTTTGATACCAATATGCGATGGCGCGATACTGATACGGATCTGCGGCTTGGGGATCACGGACAGCCGATTCTGTCCGACGACCGCATACTTATGGAGATAAAAATACCCGGCTCATGCCCGTTATGGCTAAGCCGTCTGCTTTCACAAACAGGAATTTTCCCCGTATCTTTTTCCAAATACGGCACTTGCTACCGGGATCATATTTTACCAAAGGAACTCAAAACCCAAAAGGAGGCTGACGCCCATGTTTACTGTGCTTAATTCCATAATCGGGACGGAGATCACTCTGTCCGCATTTCTGATATGTACCGCCGTTTCTCTGGTGCTGGGAATATGCACCGCATTTATCGGAATGTTCAGAACCAAGTGCTCACAAAGCTTTGCAATCACCCTTGCCATCATGCCTGCCGTGGTGCAAATCGTCATCATGCTTGTCAACGGAAATATCGGAGCAGGAGTCGCCATTGCAGGCGCATTCAGTCTTGTGAGATTTCGCTCCGTCCCCGGAACGGCAAAGGAAATCGGCTCGATTTTCCTCGCCATGGCGATAGGTCTTGCCACCGGAATGGGATATGTGGTTCTGGCTGTGATTTTCTTTGTTGTGATAGCGGCGGTAATGCTTTTACTTACGGCTGTCAAATTCGGTCAGAGCGGCGAGGCGGAGCGTGTGCTTAAGATAACCATTCCCGAAAACCTTGACTATGACGGGCTTTTTGACGATCTGTTCAAAATCTATGTAAAGAGCTTTTCCCTTGAAAAAATCAAAACGACAAATATGGGAACCCTGTACGAGCTGCAATACCTTATCACGCTGAAAGGCAGCGGCGTGCCAAAGGAGTTCCTTGACGAGATACGCTGCCGCAACGGCAACCTTAACATCGTGTGCTGCAAGAACACGGACAAGGATATGCTGTAAACCCAAAGTTGATTTTTCTGCATACAGGTGCTATAATGATATAGTACAGTAAATTGCCGAACATTCAGGAAAGCAGGTGGAGAATATGCGTTTATTGATTGCAGAGGACGAGCTTGATCTGGCAGAAGCGCTTACTGTATTCTTTGAAAAAAACCATTTTTCGGTGGACGCCGTGAACGACGGCTTTTCCGCATATGAATACGGAGTTTCCGGAGAATATGACGCCATTATTCTGGATATCATGATGCCGAAGATGAACGGTATCGAGGTGCTGCAGAAGCTTCGCGGCGAGGGCGTTAAAACGCCCATTATGATGCTTACTGCAAAGGGTCAGAAGGACGACCGCATAATCGGCTTCAACGCAGGTGCGGACGACTATCTCCCAAAGCCGTTTGAGCCGGATGAGCTTATCTGCCGCGTGCGCGCAATGCTGCGGCGCAGCGAGGAATATAAACCTACTGTGCTATCCTTCGGCGATGTTGCTTTAGACACCAGCAGCGGTATATTGAAGTGCGCCGACAAAACCATCAGGCTTAGCGGAAAGGAATTCCAGCTGATGGAAATGTTCATGAGATCCCCGCGAATTATCTTTTCCGCCGAACGTATCATGGAAAAGATATGGGGCTGGGACAGCGAATCCGAGATAAATGTTGTGTGGGTGCATATTTCCAATCTTAGAAAAAAGCTGAAAGCGATAGGCGCAGAGGTGTCGATTTATGCAAACCGCGGACTTGGCTATGTTCTGGAGGATAAAAAATGATCAAGCGGTTAAGGAAACGGTTCATTCGTATCGCAATGTTATCCGTCACAGTGGTGATGCTTCTTCTCGCGCTTATCGTAAACATCGCAAACTATATTTCAACCGACTCCGATCTGACAAAAACGCTGGATATGCTTTGTGAAAACCAGGGTACGTTTCCTTTACGCGATTATTTCGACGCAGACAAAAACGAAAATGCAGACGACATCGGTTCTGCACCAAACCAAAAATGGGATAATCATCGGGCGCCGTTTGATCGGGAAGCGCCCTATTCCACCAGATATTTCTGCCTGCGCTATGATGAAAACGGAAGCCTTATCCACGCCGACCTCAACCATATCGCCGCAATCACCGAGGACGATGTCAGCGAATTTCTGGCTGTGGCACTAAAGCACGGCACAGGCTACGGTTATTACTCCAACTATAAATACCGCGTAATACAGCACGGAGAGAATCGATTTATGGTGGTGTTTCTCGACTGCTATCAGGAGCTGCGCG
Source organism: Oscillospiraceae bacterium (assembly GCA_051882595.1). GTDB lineage: Bacteria > Bacillota > Clostridia > Oscillospirales > Ruminococcaceae > CAG-115. The sequence continues at coordinate 10,724 of JBJESD010000136.1, forward strand.
CAGTGAAGATAGTTGCCGTCTGTTTTCTTGCCGCTATCGCTGTCTGTATTGCCCTTGTATACATTCTGGTTTTTTTCTTCTCACAAAAAGCAATAGACCCCGTTGTAAAAAGTGTAAAGCAGCAAAAACAGTTCATCACCGACGCAGGGCATGAATTAAAAACTCCCATCACCGTTATCGCCACCAGCCTGAAAGTACTGGAAATGGAAACAGGAAAGCAGAAATGGATAGACAAGGCGATGTCCCAGACCGAAAGGCTCAAAGAGCTTGTCAACTCCCTAGTTACGCTGTCCCGAATGGACGAGGAGGAATCTCCCCTGAAATTTGAACAATTCTCCATAAGCGACACCATCAGCGAAACCGCCGAATCCTTTGTTGATTTCGCCCAATCAATGGGGCATGAGCTTAATATCTCGGTTGCCCCCGATATCAGCTATTGCGGCGATGAATACGCTGTGCGGCAGCTTGTTTCTATCCTGCTGGATAATGCGGTAAAATACGCCGCCGAAAACTCGCCGATTGACTTTTGTCTTGAAAAGCTGAAAAAGGGAGTATCAATCCGCACCTCAAACAAGTGTGAGCCTATAAATCCCAACGACCTTGATAAGCTGTTCGACCGCTTTTACCGCGCCGACAAATCGCGCAACACCGGCACAGGCGGCTTCGGTATCGGGCTTTCCGTGGCGCGCAGCATCGCAGAGGCGCACTCCGGCTCAATTCGCGCGGCGTGTCCCACCGAGGATATGATAGAGTTCGAGGTCATCCTGAAATAACTGCATAAAAAGGGCGCATGGTCTGCCGTTCGGCAGAATCTGCGCCCGTGTTATTATGTACTGTCGTAAGCCCACTATCGCCGCATCACTTTCCCGTAAGCTCCTGCATTATTTTCCTGCCGAGAACGGTCGCAGGTATGCGATAGCTTGGCGAAAGATTTGAAAGCACCACCACCGCCGTATCATCAGCAGCAGAAAAGCCAAGATATGCGTTATAGTCCGAGGTGCCGCCGTTGTGCCACAAGATTTTGCTTTCGGTATCGCATATCCAGCCGTAGGCTGTTCCGTCTATCCTTATGCCAAGCGCTTTATAGGCTTCACTGTTCGCGTCGAAAAGCTTAAGCGGAGTATGGGAATTCTTCCGTATTTCGTCTTCCTCAAGCTGGAGCGCGGCATATGTCAGCATATCCTCGATATTGGAGGTCAGACCGCCTGCGGAGAGATAGGTGTCTCCCGGCTGCCACTCCCAGTAGCTTCCAAGGTCGCCGTCCGCTTCGGAGATTTTTGTGTTTTTCATTCCCAGCTCATTGTGCAGATAATTGTTGACAAGGGTAGTGTATTCCGTAGCATATACCTTTTCGAGCACAAGACCCAGAACGGCATATCCGAAGTTTGAGTATTTGTACTCATAATCCTTTTCGGCGATGTTTTCCTTTGCAAGCCTTTTGATGATGTCGCTGTCGCCGACGCCGTAAAAATCGTTCTTTTTGCTGAAATGGTATTTTATCATCGGACCGTCGATGTAATAAGGCTTGCAGCCGGATGTATGCGTCAGCAGCTCCCTTATTGTGGGATAGCGCTCCTTTTCGGGCAGGTCTATGTATTCATCCACCGAGCCGTCAAGGTCGATTTTGCCCTCCATGACCGCCTTGTTGACAAGCGAGGCGGTCACCGTTTTTGTAAGAGAGCCTATCTCATAGGTGTGAAGCGCCTTGTCAAGCGGCTTTCCGTCCCTGCCGTATACCGTGTAGGACGAGCTGCCCTCCCTTATTATGCCTACCGTGATAACTCCCCTGTCGCTGTCCTTAAGGGAATACTGCAATATCTCCTGCGAGGACATTTTTGGGATAAGGCTCATTCTGTATTTTCCATAAGCAGCGAACGAAATAATAACAGCAGCAACTGCAATAAGTATTATCGCAATAATCATTATTAGCTTCCTCTTGGTTATGTGTTTTTTCATTTTCTTATACCGTCTTCTCTATTAATTCAATCGATATGTTTATTATCGTTATTGCTGCTTTTTATCCCGGAAAGTGGGAAAGGCTTATCCGGTCATATGTTCTCTTGCAGCCACTTTGCAACGACTGCGAAGTCTTCGGCTGCCATAAACGGATGCTCGCTTTGTTCGGATACGGTCACACTCGCGCCAAATTTGCCTGCAAAGGAACGAATGGATTCGATAGGCTGCAAATTATCCTTTGCCCCATAAAGAATAGCTGTGGGGAAATCCCATCGGCTGACAGGGTGCGACAGGATATACCGATAATAGTCCCACCTGAGGACATCAATTTCGGTCATTATCTCCTGCTTTTCTTCAAGCTGCTTTTCGCTGACCCCCGACCACTGCATCATATGTCGGACAAGCCACTCCATATCCACGATAGGCGACTGAAACAGGCATTTCACGAATGCCCTGTCCGTATATGCGTTAAGAGAAAAATATGCGCCTAGACTACAGGCGAAAAGGGATACGGTCTCCCAGCCCGAAAAGGCATATTCTGCGATCACGTTCAAGTCATGTATTCCGTTCCACACGTCGCATCGGTAAGCTGTATCTGTACGCTCCCCATGCTCGGGCAGGTCGAAGCTTAGCGTCTGCCAACCCTTTGTTTCCGCAGTCTCCGCAAAAGCCTCGGCATACTCCTTGCGGCTCATTTTACCGTGGACGTGGATGAATATTTTACGCGACGGCTTTCCCCAGAGAATTGCAGGAATGCCGCCCACTCTGAGTTGCTCCTTGGTTATCATTGTTCATCTGTCCTTTCAAACATGACGGTCTGCTCTTTCATTGAGATTTTGCCCGTCCTATACCCAAAGCAAAGCAGTTCTTTCTTGAAATTCAGGAAAGAATGGTCTATCGGACAGCCGCAAATGCTCTCTATCTCGGCAAAGGTCAGCTTAAGGCTGTCCATGCCGCTTTCTTTTATGTAGCTCCATAAAGGCTCGTATTTGCTCATTTGATTGCCTCCCGTAATTCTGCTCCGATAAGAAAAGCACGCTCTTTCGGGCGGTTGTGCAAACGGGAATTTGTCAGCCGAAATATCCCTCGGACAAGAGTAGCTCAAGAACTCTCGCCTCTCGCGCAAGCATCACCCTATTATCCGGACTATGGTTTTCGCTTTTATTCTTGTTTATAGCGATCATGGGGTCGATGTATTCCGGAGTGAAGGATTCATCGGATTCATAATCATCAAGATTCTGGGGTACTGTTTCCCCGTTTACCCGACAGAGATAATAGAAATTATCCTGAATAAAGCACTCTGTATGATCGTTATCACTCCTTTGAATGCGGTGGACGTAGCCATATTCTCTTACCGTGTCGGGAGCAACTATCAGCCCCGATTCCTCACGGGTCTCTCTGATCATGGCGTCAACAGGGCTTTCGCCGTCTTCAATTCCTCCCCCGGGGAATTTGTAGTAATCATATTTCAAGCTGTGAATCATGGCGATTTTATGATCGTTTATGATAATGCTTCTGGCAGAATTTCGAACAAACGTATGTGTGCAGTGCTCATAATCTTTTTTATCTATTTCAAATAAAAGTCTCATAAATCCTCCGTATTCTCCGATTTCTATTGCAGTTTTCATGCGCACTAATTCAACCGCTTTGCCGAGCCGCAGCACAGCTAACGACCGTTTTCTGCTATCATTATATCACAGCCTAATAAACTTGTCAAGAATTAAGTACTTCACAGATAATGATTAGTGCAAAAGCAGAGAGACAGACAAAAATTCACCGAAACAAAGCTATCACCAAAACCTGCGCTCAGAGGATAATCTTTATTTCCGAACAGCAGAAACTGATTAAAGTTCGTTCGGCTCGGAAAAACCGAGTGTGCTTCATTGCGATATAGCATAAGCCCTCGGATATAAAACGAAGCTCCGAGGGCTATTGCATAGCTTTCGGAGCCTCACTTTTTTGCCTTTGCACGGAAACGAACCGATTGCAGCTCGAAACCGCTTAATCTTCGATCGTAATAACATCATTCAGGATATAATGAAACGAGGGCGCGGAGCTTTTTTCGTTTTCGTTATAGCCCTCACTAAGGTCAATAGTATCGCTTGGGTCATAGGGGTCTACTCCTGTATAGTCGCCCTTGAAAACCGTAATCCTCTTGTTCCTGAAATCGTCAATCAGGGAATTAACCCTCTCTTGTGTTCCGGCAGCAACAACAAAATCGTTTATCTCGAGCATCTTAATCCAATCGTTTTCAAATCCGGAGCCTGCATCATTGCCATTTATATTGCCCGAAACACAGCTTTCGATTTTCTTGTCGTTAAGTACCGCTTCTACCGCCTTTGTCATATAAGGTATCCAATTGATTCTTGAGCCTGTAAGATAGGTTGTAGGAGCAATATCTCTCATGCTTTCATTATAGCTTACATAATAAACAGACTTTGACCTTTCGGTTTCCTCGCAGGCTGACGCAGGTCCTGCTGTATCGGAGTGCTGTGAAATTATTACGCAGTCTTCTCTGATAAGTTCCTCTGCAATTGTCTTTTCAAGATGGTAGTTGCTCCACGAATTTGTGTACTTAACTGTCATTGTCGCTTCCGGTACAACTGACCTTACTCCGAGGAAAAACGACGTATATCCCGAAATAACCTCCGCATAGGGAAATGCACCGATATATCCGATTTTCGCTTGCTCGGGAGTAATTTCCCCTGCCTCGATAAGCGAGTTGAGCTTCATTCCCGCAACAACTCCACAGATATATCTGCCCTCGTAGATATTGCCCATAAATGTATGGTAATTGCTGATTACAGGCTCGGTGTTGGCATTGCTGCAGGTAGCCTGGCAAAACTGAATATCCGGGTACTGTCCGGCAATTTCCTTTGTCTTTTCGCCGTAGCCATAGCTTGTAGTGAATATAAGCTCGCAATCTTCGTTAATCAGCTCGATAAGCGCTGTTTCCACCGCATCTTCCGGAACATTGTATTTCACAACGGATATTACGTGTTCACCGTATAGCTTTTCAATTTCGCGCTGAGCCAGTGCAAAGTTGTTTGTGTAGGTATCGCACAGATCGCCTACATATAAATATCCCACCCTGATCGTCCTGTCGTTCTGCTCGGCTAAAACTATCCTGTGAATAAGAAATGCAGCTGCTATTGCCACAATGGAACATACCAATGTGACAGCATATTTTACTATTTTATCACTTTTCATCGGGCAACTCCTCGCCTAACTTTTTTCCGTAAATCTGCTCAACATCAATCGTACCGTCGCCGATAAGTTCCAGCATGATATCCGCAAGCTTCGGGTCAAACTGCGTTCCTCTTCCCTTTTTCAGTTCGTTGATTACATATTCAAGATCAAGCTTCTTTCTGTAAACACGATTTGCTGTCATTGCGTCGAATGCGTCTGCAATACCGATTATTCTTGCGTTAAGGGGGATTTCCTCTCCCTTAAGGCCGCTTGCATATCCTCTTCCGTCATATCTTTCGTGGTGATAAAGGGCGCCCTCGGCAACGTTTTCTATCATTGTGAAGTTCTTGAGTATCTCCGCGCCCCTTGTAACATGGGATTTCATAATAGCGTATTCCTCATCCGTAAGCCTTGCAGGCTTATTGAGCACACTGTCGGGAATTCCTATTTTTCCGATGTCATGAAGCATTGCCGTTTTACGAAGATTTTCACATTCATCATCTGCGTATCCCAGCTTTTTAGCAATCATAACGGAATACTCTGCTACTCTTACCGAGTGCTGGCTGGTGTTCTCGTCTTTTGCATCAACGGTTCTTGCGATAGTGATAATCGTTTCGTTACCCATTCTGACTTGGTTTTTTGCAAAGTCAAGCTCCATTTTCTGCATACGAAGGGTTTTCTGAATCTGTGTCCTCACAATCAGCCATGTGAGATACGCAACGGTTATTACCGCCACAACTGCAATATACAGCCGGAACCACCAGTGCTCGAAAATATCCGGTTCTTTGGAAAGCCTGTATGTATTCTCCGCAAGAACATCCCCTGTTCTGTTGTCAAGTATTGCAAGGTGGAATACATATTTTCCCGAAGGCAGATTTGAATAAACAATACTTGTTATTTCACTCTGCGACATTATTTTCGGCGACATATCCAGCCCTTCCATATAAACGCTGATGTCAGGATCGTTTACAGAAAAGTTGACGATTTCGGGAGTAAAAACAATTTCGTTTGTTCCTGCCGGAATAACTGTTTCAATGCCTTTCTCTATTGTAATTATCTCACCGTCTGCCTGAATTTCCTTAAGCAGCATACGGCACGACCTCATCGGAATGTCATAGCGGTTCATATTGAAAAACACTATTCCCGTGTCTGTCGAAAGGTAAAGGTTGTCGTTTTCGTCTATGTAGTTCCACGAATTTGGAGTAAGCGCAGACTGTAGTCCATTCTTGGAATTGAGGAGCAGATGCTTGACCGCTCCGCCGTTAAGCAGCTCGGTCTTGTCAACCACAAATATTCCTGCCGAGCTAAGCACAAACAGCTCTCCGTTTGTCCCCTCAACTATATCAAAGTTGTTGTAATACGGGAAATTGTTAAGCACACGGACCTTGTTTTCGCTATCTATATAGCTGATGCCATTTCCTGTTACCACAAAGCAGCCGTTTTCTTCGGAGTTGTTCACAATTCGCAGAATGGTTTCCGAGCTTAAGCCGTCCTCCTGCTTTATTGTTCCCGTGATCGCTCCGTCCTTTATAACGGCAATTCCGTTTCCGTCTGTTCCGGCAAGAATCACACCGTCTTCACGCTCGACGAGGGAAAGAACCTTGGGATTTGAAAGTCCATCGGCAGAGGTGATCGTTCTTATAACACTGCCGTCCTTTATATAGGTAATGCCATAATCTCCGGCTGCCACGATGATACCATCATCAGTTTCAATAGCCGAACGGAATTTGTCGCCTGCGGTTCCCACAGAACTGTTGAACTCGGTAATCGTTCCGTCAGGTGAAACACGCCATATACCCTTGCCTGAGGTGCAGATCCACAGATTTCCATAGGAATCCTCTGTGAAACAGCGTATTCTCACACCCTCAAGCTCTTTAGCAAGCTTTCTGCCGGTCTCGTTTTCGCCAATCGCGTCAAGGCCGTTGTCTGTACCTGCATATAGAACATCCTGCCATATAGTTACAGTGTTGACTACATTTCCGGACAAACCGTCATACTGTCCGATTTCCGTAAATACAGTCTTGCAAAAGCACATCAAACCAAGTCTTGACGAAGCAAACCAATAATTTCCCTGATAGTCCTTGAGCATATGCTCAATAGAGCTGTTGAAGCTGTTCATTTCAATTCTGCCAAAGCGATTATCGGTTGTAATGTAGCCTGCGCCGTTGTCCGCACACACAAACAGCGTTCCGTCATCGGTCAGATCAAGCGAGCTGAGAGCCGAAAGCTCTCCGCACTCCAACGAGAATGTTTCCGTAAAACCGTTGTCGGAAACCTCAAAAGCAGTTACTGTGTTTCCCGACGAGCCTGCATACAACACTCCCTCGTCATTAAAAGAGCAGCAAGTAAACCTTTCACCGTTATTGTTCTTATCAAGCTTTGAGACAATTTCGACGCCGCGCACGAGATATAATACCCCGTCATCGGATACCACCGCAACATTTCCCGCAGCATCGGCAGATATACTTTTTGCATATACTATTTCGGGGATGATATCATATACCTTAAGTCCGCCTGACAGCGTAAGCACAACAAGGCTGTCGGTTGTTCCGGCATAGTATAAGCCTTTGGAGCTTTCTGTGATACAGCGTACCGAGTTGGACGGAAATCCATCATTTTTGTTAAGCACATTCGTTATCCGGTCATTCATGTAAATGGATAGTCCGTTGTCGTTCGTGCCTATCCACATTCTGCCTGCTTCGTCGGTGTATAAGCAATTTACCGTCTTGACGGACTCAAGCTCGTTCATCCATTTCATTTCGTTGCCGCAGTAACGGTACAGACCACCATATGTCGCTATCCAAATTACTCCGTCCTTTGTCTGGACGATATCATTCGCCCTTCCGCCGGCAAGACCGTTTTCTCCGTTATATATAGTGTGAATATAGCTCTTAAAGCTGTAATCATCGTGCGAAATTCCGCTTTCTGCTGCATAGGCTGTATTGCAGAATGATAATGAAGAGACGGTAAACAGACATACCAAAACCATCGGCAGCACTTTTGAGCCGCTGCTGTGATTCTTTTTCTCCTTTGAAATGCGCCTAAAGGGCTTGGCTTGTTTTATCCTAAGTATGGCGTATAACAGCAGCAAGGACAGCGTTTTATCAAGAAAATCTATGTAATATTCACCTGCTATACTGCTAAGCACTTTGTTCATTCCCAGCTTTTGAAATAATTCGATTACTCCATCGCCCCACATATTTCCGGTTTTTCCGCCCATAGTAATGATATTCAGCGGAGTGGATATACTAACCGAAACAAGCGTCACAACAAAGGCTGTGGACAGAACTCCGAACATATCTTTAAGGAACCCTTTTTTGGCAGATATTCCCACAACAAATCCGACCGAAATGTTGGTCAGTACATAACATAATGCAATCGGTGAATAAAAGCTATACATTATATTTGTTGTTGCACCGATTATTGCACCGCAGACGGGTCCAAGATAATAAGCACCGAAAACAGTTCCAATCGAATCAAGCCATATAGGAAAGGACAGCAAGTCAGCCGACAGCTTGCCTGCATAATTAACCACAAAGCATATAAATACAAAAATTGCCACACGGAAAACAGCTTTATTTTTCATATAATAACTCCTATTTTGATGTTCTGAGTATTTTTATCCAATCGATTAAAAAGATTTATTCTTAATTTCTGATATGCACGGAGAAACCGGATTTGGGGTTGTGAAAGAATGTGTATAACCTTTTGAGAGAGTAATTCCCATGCAGCCCCTCTGCAAATCAGGACTGAATTTACTTGTGCATCTGACAAGAAAAGGTAACGAAAAAACGACATAACCATAATATGTTACTTCGACAACTTTCCCTAATTATGCACTACAATTAATCACACACGAAATTATTATATACAACATAATAATGTTTGTCAACACCTCATGCATTTAAGAACAACAAATACTGACACATTTCCATTTACAGAAGAATAAATTCAAAAAACCACACCGGAAACACAACAAAGGCGAACCGCTATGGTTCGCCTTTTTCCAGTGTGGCTCCCCCGACTGGACTTGAACCAGTGACACCCTGATTAACAGTTTTCAATGTAAACCTCTTTCATAAAAGACAGCTTTTTCTTTTTTATGAGTAAGTGACCCTTTCGCCTTAGCGAAAGGGCGGGTCCAGGAGGTCGCCTGGTCCAGAGCTCGAGAGTGAAACGCTCGTCTACTCTGAACGTTACGCTGTTCTATTAATTTTCAATGGTTGAAAGGTGTCAGACACGAGCTTGCGAGCGGTCTGTCAGCTTTCAACTGTTGGACATTACTAGTGTCCGCTAACTTTCGGATAGCAATATCACTGCTGCGGAGATCTTCCTGTTTTCAAATTTTCGGAAACTGGAAAATTTCCGCGTGTACCCCCCTAGCTAACAGGGGGGTACTGTGTACAATCTAAGCACTCGCAAAGCCGCTCACGCAAAGGTTTCGCCGCGCTTATGCGTGTTTTGTCTTAAATTTTCCAGTTAGGAGCTTTGAAAAATGGAGAATATCATACTTGTGGACTGGTTTTCCTTTACGCTGCACAACGATTTCAGCACCGAGAGGGTCAAGGAGTTTCTGGGACTGTCGGGATGCAGCTGGATCGAAAGGTCAGGACATTATGGTTATAAGCAAGCGCATTTTTGCGGTGGTATCTGGGTAATGTGGGACGGGTACCGTGATGATATGGGTATCTGTGTGGAGATGAGCGGTCAAGGCTGCCGACAGTTTGAAACATCAAGCTGCAAATCATTTGCGCAGCTATTCGAGGAGATATGCGGCGATGAAAAGCAGTTCCATGTTACACGTCTTGACGTTGCCTATGATGATGTCGATAAAGAGGGGGACGGACTGCTGGATATCGTGAAGATCTGCAAAAGCGCCTATATGGGCAAGTACATAAGTAAATTCAGCAAGTCGCATCCTGAGGTTGACTGCGAGCCTGACACAGAGGGCAAGGTGACAAGGGCGCACTCCTGTTATTTCGGAAGTCCGCAGTCTGAGCTGCGTATCAGATTCTATGATAAGTCCCAGGAACGTGGCGGTCTGGATTATCACTGGGTACGCTGTGAGCTGCAGCTCCGCCGCGATCGCGCTCTTGCATTTCTGAAATTAAAGGAGACCTGGGGCGAACGGTTCTTCGGAGTACTCAATAATTATCTTCGTTTCATCGTTCCCAGTAAGACCGACAGCAACCGCCGCAGAGCTCCGTCACCTGCTTGGTGGGATAAGTTCCTGCAGTACGTCGGTAAGATACAGTTGTACACCGCAAAAGGCGTTGATTACAATCTTACGAAACTCGAGCGTTTTCTGTTCACCAACTGCGGCAACTCAATTGATACATACATTCAATGTGTGGGTGAACTGAAATTCAAGGAGATGCTAAAGCATCGTGATTCATTCCTGAATGCAAATCAGCTTGCGCTCATTGACGAGTATAAACACATCAACGAGGACAAGCTGAAAGAATATTGGAATAAGCATCCATGGGGATGATCAGCTCACAGGCTCGCTCTGATCTGCAGGCTTTAGAGCGTTCATTATTGTAGCTTTCAGATCTACGCCGCCGTAATTGGTTCCCCAGCTATAAATATGCAGTACTTCAAGAGCGAGCTGCTTGAATGCCTTGTCTAAAAATTCATCACGCTGCTTCCGATCATCACGGCTGTGTGTTTTGTCATCGACCTCGATTATGACTTTGATATTCATATCGTTGTCTACAAGTACAAAATCAACGTGTTTCGCCTTTATGTAGTTAAACCATGTCTGCCACTTCGATATATTCTTGGGAACATTCAGCAGATCGGCAAGTCTGATCTTGCAAAAGACTGTCAGACCTAATTCATTGGCTATCGGCTTAACGGCTCTGTAGAAAGACTTTTCTTTAGGTGACATGATCGGATTGTTCAGCACATAGGGGAATTTCTCTTCCTGCGGAACAGACTCGGTAGTTTCCGCGGATTCAGCCTTATCGGGCTGCTTCAATTCTTTTGCGCAGTATTTGATTATCAATAATACTCCAAATACCATCAATATTACTAATAGTGCTACTCCGAAAATACTCAATAACCAATTTATTATATTGTTCATTTTAATAACCTCCTGAACATTGAAACAAAACAGCCTGAGCTGCGCTTTAACCTATCTGCTTGCTTGCACTGGGTTCTTCATCGGAACGCCCAGCGATATAATCTAAGCTCACGTTGTAGAAATCTGCAAGCTTGATCAGCAGGTGTAACGGGATTTCGCGTTGCCCTGATTCATATCGGTGATATTGAGGCTGCTTAATCTCTAATATCTCCGATATCTGTGCTTGTGAAATGTTATTTTTCACTCGCAATTCTTTGATTCTTTCGTAGTGATGCATAAAAATCCTCCTTTTTTATTAATTTTTTATTCTAACCTCTTGACTTTATAACCGAATGGTTATATAATAGTATTGATAACCAAATGGTTATAGCGCACCCAGAACAGGGTAATAAAGAGGAGAAAAAGAAATGAAGAAATACTATGTATTGAAGAAACTCAACAAGACGCAGATTCTACGCATCGTCTTTGACCACTGCTCAGATCTTAACAAGAAATCAATGACCGAATTTCATTTCATTGATGGCAGCGTAGAAAAATCGTCAATTGAATTTAAGAGACGCTGCTACCGACACTTCAAGCCTTGCTCATATTCATATGAACTGGCATTCTTCGGCGATCAGTCAGGCACTGTTAATCTCTTTCCGTGTTGTGGCAGCGTTTTTCTTGATTTTCAATATTACGATTACCGTGATGAAACTGCCATGCATGAGTTTAATAAAGAATTGTCGTTTGAATATCTCCGTGATAATGATCTGATCGTGGAGGTAGCAGCATGAAAGTCCTACTAAAACGTCCTGGTCAGCTCGGTGAACTGGGAGAGATCAACGGCTACGAAGAAATGCACGATTTTTTTAATGGCTGCATAGAGATCGTAAGATTTCATGATTACCGAATCGTATGTAATGACGAGTTTCTGCTGAATGATTCACCGTTTAACTGCTGCATCGGTAACACAATGTTTTTCGGTAACATCTTCATCTGCGGTGAGGCTGTAGTCAATGAGCTTGGCGAGCATGATCTTGTCGGACTTACCGATGATCAGATCGAAACAGAGTTTATTCAGTTCCTCTTATGCAAGATTCCAGACTCCGTTCATTAAGAACTCCTATATAAACCAGACCCTTTGGCAGTCGGGGCAAGACTGCTGCCAACGGCAATAACGCCGTATAATAATGCGCCCAGATTGAGGGCAGAAAGTAGGTATAAATATGGCAAAAGTACATCTTGTAGGACTTCAGCTCCTTGACTTCCCGAATAAAGACGGCGAGCAGATCAAGGGTATCAATCTTCATATCAATTATGATGACGAGAACGTATACGGCAAAAAAGCTGATACTAAGTTTCTTTCGGATATTCTGTGCAAGAACAAGGGCATCACTATCGACACGCTGCTGTCGTTAATAGATAATGATATTGATATTCAGGTCAATCTCAAAGGCAAGGTTGTAGGCATTTCAGAAGCATGACAAACTACATTGACTTTATCGACGGTGATTTTATCGTCACGGGTACGACCCTTGACGATATCTTCATCGCTCTGATCATTATTATCATTCTGCTGGGAGTGATCGCAGGCGCGATGATCTTCCGCCATTTAAGGAAGTGATAAAATGGTGCTGCTTCAATTAGGCTTTTTTGGCATTATGATGGGCTTCTTATTGTCTGGCGTGTGTTGGCTTTTAGGACTAATAACGACTGCATGTTATAGTGCCATTGTTAAGCATAATAATTAAAAAGGAGGTAAAACAACATGAAGAAGTTCAAGTCCCTGATGAAGAAGGCAAAGGCTCTGATTGCTGCTGCAGCTGTAGCAGTTACAACAGCTGTCTGCTCTGTTTGCGCTTCTGCTGAAACAGGTGAGGCTAGCACTGACCTTCTTAAGGTTGCAGGTGATACTCTCGTAGATACTTTCGAGGGTCTTATTGCAACTATGATACCTGTTATTATGGGTATCATGTCTGCTGGTCTCGTTGTATTTGGTATTATCGCACTTGTCAAGCTTGCTAAGAAGATCTTCGGCAAGGTTGCAGGCTAATCCCGTCTCCCAAGACCTATATACAGGCGGCTCCTTTGGGTCGCTTGTATTTTACATAGATTCAGTGTGAATTAGTGTGTTGCCTCGAGGTGAATATGAAAAACAAAGCATCTTATGAACGTGTTAATGTTTCTTTACCTCCTGTTTTGCTAAAAGAAATAGATGAGATCTGTGAGTATAACTGGCTGAGCCGTTCAGAGTTCATCCGAAAAGCTATTCGGCAGTATCTTCGATTGCTTAATGATCAGGAGGAAAAAGAAGAATGTTAACTCTATATACAGGTACACCGGGCAGCGGAAAATCCTATACTGCAGCTGACCGTATAGACCGCGCACTTCGTCGCGGTATGCCCGTTATTGCAAATTTTGAGATCAATGTCAATCCCAAAAAGCACAAGGGCGAGTTCGTTTTTGTTGATACGCTGCAGCTCACGCCCGAATTTCTTATGGACTATTCGCAAAAGCATTTCGACCCGAAAAAGGGTCAGAATCAGGGTTTGATCTTTATTGACGAAGCTCAGATACCATTCAATCCCCGTACAGGCTTCGGCGGTAAAGGTGATAATTCCCGTATGGCTTGGATTAACTTCTTTTCAAAGCATCGTCACTACTTCTGGGACGTAATTCTGATCTCACAACATGACCGTATGATAGATCGTCAGATACGTTCGCTTATTGAAGTGGAGCGCAAACATCGTGATCTTATAAATTACGGTGTAAAGGGTTTATACATGATGATGATATTCCACAAGCGATTTGTACAAGTGTCTTACTGGTACCCGATACAGGAGAAGATCGGCAGTGAGTTTTTCGGACTGAAAAAGCGTGTCTGCCGCCTGTATGATACTTTCAAGAAGTTCGAGAATGATAAACCCGATATCATCGGCGCCGATCAGCGTACCGATGACGAAGAACGTAAGCGTAAAATAGCTGAGTTCAATAAGAAAGTGAGTGATCTGATTTGAAAAAGCGTATAGCTGCTGCAGTTATGTCGTCCGTTATGATGTTCTGCGTTGTTACAGATTCCTTTCGTGTACGCGCTTTTGCTCTTACTGCAAGCGCAATAGCCTGTATCGGTGCAGCTGCTATCACTCTGACTTCGATCATGCTTGGTGTTAACTATCAGGACGAAATCGGCGAGTGGATCGCAGAATCTTATGATAATGTAGATGATGCTCTTGCAGGACTTACAAATTGCTGTTCAGGTCTTGAGTTCTGTGCTGATGTTGTTTCTGTCGCGTCTGATCTTTTCGACCTGTACGCTTCAGATCAGATCACCGTTAATGATCAAGGTCTTGTAAGCCTTTCCTATTACCAATATCAGCTTCTTGCTGCAGAATTAGCTAAAACTTGTAATGTTGCAGTAAATCTAGGAACTGCATATCAATACGTTGTTATCAGTAGTTCTTTCGGAACTGCTGTTAGCATAAACGATGTCGCAAAGCTTGATACATTCTGGACTGAGCTCGGTAACTCATACGTACCTGTTTATTATGGTACTGATAAGATTTATTTTTGCCGGGATAGTTTTTATACCAGATACTATCAAAATTCTTCAGGATTTTATCCTTTAAATTATGTTATACAGTCATATAATCCTATTGTTTCAACTGTTACTATTAAATTCGGTACTGGATCTATCTATTCAGATGCTACTGCATTAGGTTATAGTCTTCCATATTTTTTCTATTCTAATTCGTCTATTTACTTTGCGCAGTATAAAAACTCATCTGCAGTAGCATACAATATAGACGGTTGGTTTGTTTTCGATGGTAATAGTCTTGTTATGGTTGATGATATCACTGCCGTTGACCTTACACCATACAGACAAGGATATATGATTATAGACGGTACACCTGATATTTTCTTCGGTGATATTACATGCTATGAAACTGAATCATCAGTTAATGACCTTTCTGGTGTTTTGGATGATGTGCTTGTACTTAATCCAAATCCCGGACTTGTTGTTGATACCGATCCTGATATTGTTATCCCGTCTGATGCTGTTATTGTAACTGATATCCCTGCGGTCGATGATATGCCACTTACCGATTATATGGATGATGTTCCACCCAGGCTTGATATAGATGTACCAAATACGATCATAACAAAGTTCCCGTTCTGCCTGCCGTTCGATTTGTATAAGTTGCTTACGATCTTCGTCGCAGAGCCTGAGCCGCCTGTCATTCGTATTCCGATATCAACAAGCTACGATATGACCCAATTCGAGGGCAATGAGACTTTCGGTGATTCAGTGTCTGAAACTTTTGATCCTATGTTTGAGATCGAAGAGGAGATTGTCATTGATTTTACTGGAATACCGTTTGTTCAACCTATTTGCTATACAGTTTTCATAGTCGGTTTTATTTTTATGCTGATTATGATCACGACTAAGCTAATTAATCATTAAGGGGGCGATCTGATGTCTGAAATATGGAATAGTATCTGTGATATAGTTGATGATGTCGTCAACGCAATCATTCTATTACTCCCTACATCCCCTTTTTCTACCTACGAACTTCCGCCCGAGGTCAAAGAGCTGCTGGGCTATGTGAATTACTTTGTCCCTGTCAATGCTATGGTTGCAATAGCTGTGTCATGGGTCGGCTGCATAGCTACTTATTATATTTATCAGACTATTCTCCGTTGGGCGAATGCAATACGATAAGACCATGGGGTACGCGAGCGTGCGAGCGGGGGCGCCCCATGGTCTCACGAGGTTTATATGACTATAAAACAATTGTATGATATGTTTCTGTTGGAGCAACAGTACAGAAACAATACATCTAAAACAATAAATTGGTACAACGAAAATCTATTCAACTTCTTTACATGGTTAGATTCTGATGATATATCAGAACTCACTCTTGAAAATTTTAAGCTTTATGGCGTTCATTTAAGAACAGAAGTATTCAAGCGAAACGGCGCACAACTCTCCAGTACATCTGTACAATGCGCATTAAGAGCGGTGAAGGCGTTTTATAATTTCTGTATTGAAGAAGATCATCTTCCGGACTTCTCGAAAAAACTCAGATTGCCTAAAGCTCATTCCAAAGAAAAAATGATACTTGATGATGACGAGATCAAAAAACTACTAAGTTGTATGGAACAGCAGAATATGTGTCTAAGAAACAAGTGTTTTGTTACGCTTATGCTAGACAGTGGTCTACGCCGTGGAGAAGTACCAAAACTTGATATTTCGGATGTCGATTTCAAAAACAAAATCTTACTCGTAAAGGGCAAAGGATGTAAGCAGCGTGTAGTTCCGCTAGGAGCTATGAGTTGCACACTTCTGCAGAAGTATTATGACGAACGTCAATCAAAGCAGTATGTCAGTTCATCATCACCGTTCTTTTTGGATGTGAATGGCAATAGGTGCAGTGATAATCTGATGAAACAAGTATTTCAGGATCTCAAGAAGCTTTCAGGAATCGAACGTCTGCATCCACATCTTCTGCGCCATACATTTGCAACATATTACCTTGCTGATGGTGGAGATCTGGAAACGCTGCGATTGATTCTGGGACACGGTGATATACAGACCACTCAAACATATCTGCATCTTGCTTTCAACCTGAAGCTTGCGCGATCACGGCATAACAGTCATCTTGATAAACTAGATTTTGACGTTCTGTAGACACCCTGATTTTTTAGCCCTAAAACAACGCAAACCGCCTTGCAAGCGTTTTGCGCTTACACTGCGGTTTGCTGTTATGGCTCCCCCGACTGGACTTGAACCAGTGACACCCTGATTAACAGTCAGGTGCTA
>JBJESD010000137.1:0-27287 GCA_051882595.1 Oscillospiraceae bacterium
ATTTTTGGAGTTGTTCTTCAATTTTTATTGTCACCTATCTATTGTATCATAACATTAGCGCTTTCTATCATTAATAAATTATCAAATATGCAGGACGAGAATAACAAAAGCTCCGCCCTTGAGCTTATCAAAGGCGGAGCGAATTATTAAATTATACTAAATAGCATAATCAGGCGCGCGCTTTCTTGGCGCCCTTTTTCTTATGCTCCTGCCACCAGATCCAAATCGGACCTGCAAGGCAAACGGAAGAGTAGAAACCAACCAGCATACCGACAGAAAGCGGAACAGCAAATGTCAGGATAGAGGTTACACCCATCAGAGCGCACACAACAGCCACAGCGATCATAGCTGTAAATGTGGTTGCAGTCGTGATGATAGAACGTGTAAGGGTCTGGTTGATACTGAGGTTAACAAGCTCTGCATCCGAAAGCTTGCTGCCGTGTCTTGCACGGTTTTCACGCAGACGGTCGTAGATGATGATGGTGTTATTGATAGAGTAACCCAGCAGCGTAAGGATAACCGCCATAAAGTTGGAGTCAAGGGGCATTCCGCAGAAAACATATACCGCATAGGTGAAGATAACGTCATGCAGCAAGCAGAATATCGCAATAATGCCGGCAGACCATCCGCCGATTTTCTTGAATCGGAACGCGATATAGATAACCAGCAGAACAAACGCAATAATTACAGCGATAAGGCAGTTGATGAAGAACAGATATCCCGAAGAAGCACTTACGTTGGTTGTATCAATGTTCTGCAGGTTGTTCTGGGGATATGCCGCAACAAGCGTGTTTGTGATGCTTGCAAGCATATCGTCATCCATCTTCTCGTCGGCAGCAAAGGAAATTACGATCGTGTTAAGCTCGCCGGTAAGGCTTGTTCCTGTGGTAACGATAGGAGTGGGAGTTCCAAGCTCCTTTACAGTGTTTGCAATTTCATTGGTATTAACCTCTCCGGAGTAGGTGTAGGTTACCATCGTACCGCCCTTGAATCTGATATCAACCTCCGGAACGAGGATGAACGAGAATATCGCTGTCAGGGCGATAACAGCAGCAGAAATTGCAACAAAAATCTTTGTTTTCTTAACAAAGTTGAAGTTTGTTCTTACCTTTACATCAATGGCTTCAACAGTATCCTTGCCCTCCTCGGCGGATACTGCCGCAGCGGCGCTGTTGGAGCCGCCGTACAGCCACGGCTTTCTGAATATTCTGAACTTTGAAAGCGCCGTTATCATAAGTCTGGTTGCCCAGCAAGCCATGATAAAGTTCATGATAACGCCGGCAAGCAGGGTGTAGCCAAATGAGTAGATAGTACCGTCGGTGGTTACTCCGAACAGGGTTCCGAATACCGCCATAAGAATAACCGCTACGATGATGACGGTGAGGTTGGAGTCGAGAATAGCCGTAAAGCCGCGCTCGAAACCGTTCTTTATTGCGCCGTCGATGGTTCTTCCTGCCTTAAGCTCCTCACGGATACGCTCGTTCGATACAACGTTTGCGTCAACGCCCATACCGATAGAAAGGATGATACCTGCAATACCGGGCAGTGTAAGAGAAGCGGAATCATTGAATCCGAAATAGCCCGTGATGGCAGCAAACATACCGGCGATCTGACCGATAAGCGCGATTACCGCAACAAAGCCGGGCAGACGGTAATAAATAATCATGAAGATTGCAATCAATGCAAATGAGATGACGCCGGCAACCGCCATTGCGTCACGCGCGCCCATACCAAGAACAGGCGAGATAGTGGAAAGGTTCTTGACCTCCAGCTTGAAAGGCAGCGAGCCGCCGTTTATCTTGTTTGCAAGCTCCTCGGCAGGCTCTCTCGAAGAGTACTCGGGAGAGGTGATCTGCGCGGTATCGCCTGTTATCTGCTGGTTAACCTTGGGGTAGGATATGCAGATGTCGTCCATCCAGATGGATATGGTATCTCCGACAAGTCTGCCCGTAGCCTCGGTGAATGCGGCAGCGCCGTTGGATGTAAGCTTGAGTCCTACATAGTAGGAAACCGTGTCGGGGTCGTATCCGACATATGCCTCGTCAACATCGGTGCCCTGAAGGATGATGTTTTCGGTCTGTCCGGTGGGAAGTCCGTTTTCATCTACCTCGTGGCTCTCGCGGAAGGTGAGCATGGCGGTTTCGCCGATCTCCTTTACGGCAGCCTCCGGATCGAACGACGCGTCGTCTGCCTGCCACGGGAAACGCACGATAATGGTCTGCGTGGTGTTGTCCACATAAACCTCATAGTCGTTGATGCTCTTGTCTACAAGACGCGTTTCTATGATGGACTTTGCCGCAGCAAGATCCGAGTCGGTTATTGCCTCCGTGTAATCCTCGGGGGCGCCGAAGGATACGTTAACGCCGCCGCGGATATCGATTCCCCATCTGATATCGTTGATACCCCACACAAGATGCTTTTCGGTATCGCCATAGCGTGTGCTGATGCCCATTGTACTGGTCAGCGTAAAAGCAACTATCAGGATAAAAACAATAAAGAATACGGGTTTTGTGATTCTTAACTTCAATTGTTTCACTCCGTTTCAGTATTCTCGGCGGTTTTCCGCCATTTATAATATTGAACAGGGCTTGTCCGAAAAAAGCGGACAGAACCTCAGTCTATACCAATTATTAATTATAATATATTTTATCAAAATAGTCAATACCAAACGCAAAAAATATAAAAATAAGTAAAGTTCCGCACAAGTCGGCGAAAACAGCAGCACCGTTTTTTGCCGGAAAAGCCGAAATCGCCATGTTATCGCTTTTTTCGCTTGACATTTATATTGAATAGTAGTACAATATTAAGTGATACCGCAAAAACGGCGGCGAGGACGCAGCGGCTGCGGCACACCGGTATGTGTGCGGACTGCTGTGAACAAACCATTACTGTACGCGGTAAATATTTTTTGAACGGCGGGGCATTTGTACAGCCCTGTTAGGAAAGGATGTTCACAATGATAAAAGTAACACTGGCAAACAACGAAGTAAAAGAATTTGAAGCAGGTCTTATGGCGTTCGATGTGGCAAGAGAAACCGGCGATGCGAAAACCGCGTGCCTTGCTGAGATCGACGGAAATGTCTGCGACCTGAGAACAGTTATCGACAAGGACTGCACCATAAAGTTCCTCACATTCGAGGACGAGCAGGGCAGACGCTGCTTTAACCATACCGCCTCGCATATTCTGGCGCAGGCTGTAAAAAGACTTTATCCCAATACAAAGCTTGCTATCGGTCCCGCAATCGAAAACGGATTTTACTATGATTTCGATTTTGAAGAGCCAATAACATCAGACGCGCTTACAAAAATCGAAGCAGAGATGAAGAAAATCGTCAAGGAGGCTATCCGCCTTGAAAAGTATACGATGGCTCCCGACGAGGCAATAAAGTATTTTGAGGATCAGGGCGAGATATATAAGGCAGAGCTGTGCAGAGAGCACGCATGCAAGGGCGAGCCC
This sequence comes from Oscillospiraceae bacterium, assembly GCA_051882595.1. Taxonomy (GTDB): domain Bacteria; phylum Bacillota; class Clostridia; order Oscillospirales; family Ruminococcaceae; genus CAG-115. The sequence goes on from JBJESD010000137.1 coordinate 3,458, forward strand.
ATCAGCTTCTTCAGGCAGGGCGACTTCACCGATCTGTGCGCAGGTCCTCACATGATGTCCACCTCCCCCATAAAGGCATACAAGCTTACCTCTGCAACAGGCGCTTACTGGCGCGGCAGCGAAAAGAACAAGATGCTTACCAGAATTTATGGTACGGCTTTCCCCAGCAAGGACGCCCTCAACGAGTACCTCACCGCTGTGGAGGAGGCAAAAAAGCGCGACCACAACAAGATAGGCAGAGAACTGGAGTACTTCACCACCGTTGACTACATCGGTCAGGGTCTGCCGATACTTCTCCCCAAGGGCGCAAAGGTTATTCAGATACTTCAGCGCTGGGTAGAGGACGAGGAGTACAAGCGCGGCTATGTGATGACCAAAACTCCTTATATGGCAAAGCGCGAGCTTTACAAAATCTCCGGTCACTGGGATCACTACCTTGACGGAATGTTCGTGCTGGGCGACCCCAACGACGAAACCAAGGAGTGCTTCGCACTGCGCCCGATGACCTGCCCGTTCCAGTATCAGGTATTCCTTAACAGACAGCGCAGCTACCGCGATCTTCCCATGAGACTGGGCGAAACCTCCACACTGTTCCGCAACGAGGACAGCGGCGAAATGCACGGACTTATCAGAGTGCGCCAGTTCACCATCTCCGAGGGACACCTTATTCTCCGTCCCGAACAGCTTGAGGAAGAGTTCAAGGGCTGTCTGGAGCTTGCAAAGTACTGCCTTGATACCGTAGGTATGCTGGAGGACTGCACCTTCCGCTTCTCCCAGTGGGATCCCGCAAACCCCAAGAACAAGTACGAGGGTACTCCCGAGCAGTGGGAGACCGCGCAGGCTACAATGAAAACAATCCTTGACGACCTCGGCGTAAACTACACAATCGGCATCGACGAGGCTGCATTCTACGGTCCCAAGCTGGACATCCAGTACAAGAACGTGTTCGGCAAGGAAGATACGATTGTAACTATCCAGATAGATATGCTGCTGGCAGAGCGCTTCGGCATGGAATATGTTGACGTTGACGGCACAAGAAAGCACCCCTATATTATCCACCGTACAAGCCTCGGCTGCTACGAAAGAACCCTCGCTTATCTGCTTGAAAAGTACGCCGGAGCGCTTCCGCTGTGGATGTCGCCCGAGCAGATACGCATTCTTCCTATCACAGACCGCGCTAAAGAGTACGCACAGGGCATTTCCGACAGGCTTGAAGCAATAGGCATACGCACATCCGTTGATAACAGAAACGAGAAGATCGGCTGGAAGATACGTCAGGCACAGATCGAAAAGATCCCCTACTTCTTTATCGTAGGTGATAACGAGGTCGAAGCAAACACCGTAGCACTGCGTTCGCGCAGGGATGGAGATCTCGGCGTTTCTCCGCTGGATGATGTCATTGCAAAAATAATAAGAGAGAATGCCGAAAAGACAAAGTAAACACTATTGATAGAAAGGTGATATCATATGGCTAACCAGTTCACAACGAATGAATTGAAAAACTTCAACAAGCCTCTCGAGGAAAGAATTACCGCAGCAGTCGCAGACCAGAGCAAGTGGAAGGATGTTCTTCCCGACCTTATGGCAGCAGACGTTTTCGTTGTTGCTCAGATTTCCGACAGAGTAGACGACAAGGGCAACAAGCTGCTTAATCTGCTCACCATGACAAACAAGGAGGGACAGCAGGCTGTGCCGTTCTTCACCTCTCCGCAGAAGATGTCCGTTCTGGCTACTCCCGAAAGAAAGCAGATCAACTGCATGAAGATGAACACCGTCAAGCTTTTCCAGGCTATCAAGGGCAAGATCGCGCTGCTTAATCCCGGCTCTCCGGACTGTGCGAAGATGTTCACCCCGTTTGAGATGAACCTGCTGGTTATGGAAAACCTCGACAAGCAGCCTAAGAATGACGCACCCAAGGCTGAATAATTAATAAAAAAATCCGCAGAGCCTACGCTTTGCGGATTTTTTTATGCTCGACAAATCCCCTTGTTTGTGCAAAACAAAAAAGCGGCGAAAACCGCCGCTTTATGTAGCCGAAGCTATAAGTATCAGCCCTCATTAGGAGCGCCAACAGGGCAGGTACCTGCGCATGCGCCGCAGTCGATGCAAGCGTCAGCATCGATAACGTACTTGCCGTCGCCCTCAGAGATAGCGCCAACAGGGCAGTCGCCTGCGCAAGCGCCGCAAGCGATGCACTCATCGTTAATTACATAAGCCATTGTAGATTACCTCCTTAATTAGTCAGGGGAGCAGTTATCTCCCTTTTATATATTGTATCATATTTTTTGAAAAAATCAAGTGACTATTTTTACAAATTACAGATTTATTTATGTGAAATACAAACAAATACAAATTGCACAAATAAAAGTCAATCTGCCCCGGTTATACCGGAGTGCGGTTTGCGCCTTTATCAGTTATCCTCAAGGTTTTTAAGCGCCTTGATTTCATCCTTGCTTATTCTCACCTGTCCGTCCTTGATGAGCTTAACTTCATCCTTTTTCACAACAAGCGGAACATCGGGCTTTTTATCAAGCTTTATCTTCAATATTCCGGTCAGCAGATTGACCTCCTCGACATGGCCTCTGCCTTCCTCTGTTTCCACATACGCGCCGACCTTGGGAGTGGTGCGCAGGAAGTCCTCGTAGCAGTTCTGCTCGTACTTTAAGCAGCACATAAGCCTGCCGCAGGTTCCCGATATCTTGGTCGGGTTGAGCGACAGCGACTGCTCCTTAGCCATTTTGATGGAAACCGGCTGGAACTCGCCGAGGAAGCTGGAGCAGCAGAACGGTCTGCCGCATATTCCCAGTCCGCCCAGCATCTTTGCCTCGTCGCGCACGCCTATCTGCCTAAGCTCTATTCTGGTGCGGTAGATTGCAGCAAGGTCCTTTACAAGCTCGCGGAAGTCAACGCGCCCGTCGGATGTGAAATAGAACAAAATCTTGCTTCCGTCAAAGGTGCAGTCGATGTCTATCGGCTTCATGTCAAGACCGTGCAGGGCAATCTTCTCGGCGAATACCTGCATGATCTCCTTTTCCTTTTTGCGGTTTTCAATAAGCTGCTGTTCATCTGCCTTTGTTGCCTTACGGATGATGCTTTTAAGCGGTGATACTATTCCACTCTCGGACACCATACGGTTGGAGAGCACTATCTCACCGCACTCTACTCCGCGCGCGGTCTCCACCACAGCCATTTCGCCCTGCTTGAATGCGATATTGTTCGGCGAAAAATAATATACCTTTCCAACATCCTTGAAACGTATACCAATAATCTCAACCTTTGCATCGCCGGCGGTCTTTGCGGACTCTTCGTTTGCGGTACGCGCTTCGCGGCGGTCGGCTCTGGGTTTGTCGTTGCGCTCGCGGCGTGGTCTGTCACGGTTTTCACGCGGCTTTTCCTGCTTATCCTGCTTTTCGCCGTTGTTTTCGGCAGGCTTGTTCTTGGGGGCTATTTTTTCAGTAAAGTAATTATCCATTTTTCTCCTTTGCCCGTAAATCCGGACCTATATCAGTTTTGTTGTAAGATATGACGCGGTAAGCGACAAATTCAGGTTAAGACCGCAATCCGCGGCAGCGCTGAAAAGCTCCTCCAGCATTGCAAGCAGTCTTTCCTCGTCCCACACTTGTGCGGCTTGCCTAGCTTCGTCCTTTCCGCAGGAGGAGAGCTCTCCGCCGCATCTTGCCGCAAGCGCGTCGCGCAGTATGCAGATTAGATAGTCAAGCACCGCGGCAAACTCCGTTCTTCCGCTCTGCTCCGAAAGCGCCGCAGCAAGAGCATACCTGTTCTTTTGCGCTATCGCCGCAGCCGCCCTTTTCGCGGTCTCCATATATGGAGTATCTCCGCCGCCGGACAGGATATCAAAGCATTTGCCGATGTTGCCCGAAAGCGCCCCTGCAAGCCGCCTAGCAAGCTCGGGGTCTGTGCCGCTGTCGCAAAGGCATTGTACGCAGTCATTCTCGGTGGGGCAGGGCACCTCAAACGAGGTAACGCGCGAGCGGATGGTTTCAATAATCGAGTCGGTGTTCTCACAGGTGAATACAAACCGAAGAAACGGTGCAGGCTCCTCTATGGTCTTTAGCAGGGTGTTCTGTATCTGCACGGACATTTCGTCCGCATCCTCAAAGACATATACCTTTATATCGCCGTCGTTAGGCTTTACAACAACGCTTTCCATAACGCGGCGCATGGAGGTCAGTCCGTTTTTGCCTGTTTCGTCAAGGTTGTATTTTCCGCCGCACTCTCTCTTGACGTAGATAACATCCGGGTGCGCGCAGGCATCTATCTTAGCACAGACATTACAGCTCTCACACGGCGGAGCGCCGCACAAAAACAGCTTGGCAATGTATGCCGCCATGACCTTTCTGCCGCTGCCGCGCTCTCCGTGAAGAAGAACAGCATGGGGCATATGTCGCCGCGACGCGATAAAATCAAGGCGATCCTTGATCGCTTTTTTTCCGTAAAGGCGCATTATACCTTCTCAAATCTTTCTATGTTAGTTACAAAGATGGTTGCACCGCCGACCGAAACCTCGACAGGGAAGCTTGTATAGCTGCCCATGCCATAGCTTGCGGAATTTGGCACAAACTGCTTTCGCCTGTGGCTGTGCTCCTTGATGATATCTATAACAAGCTCTGTCTTGTCATCCTCGGAGCATATCATAAAGGTGGTGTTGCCAGCCATCAGAAAGCCGCCTGTCGAAGCGATTTTAGTTGCCTGAAAGCCGCCCTTTGTCAGGGCGGAGGATACCGCATGGCTGTCATCGTTGTTTACAATAGCATATACAAGCTTCATATAATTACGCCTCCATTCGGGATAAATCACAAAAAAACTCATCCTAATATATTATACCTCATTACGAGAAAAATTGCAACTGTTTTTCATTCTTGGGAAGCACTGATTAAATCCGTTGCGCAGATTGCGCCGCAATTATTCGTCAGATTGTATAAAAATGGCGCTGTATGACTGCCGCCTTTCAAGGAGTTTTTGCGCAAGATGTCGGAAAATGTGCAAGTAAGGTGCGTGCCAAGCTGTCAGGCGCGATTTAATCCGTGCTTCACTTGATTTAGGGTTGACAATTGCTGTCGTTATTGGTATAATTAAGTTACAAAAAACGTATTTGAAGCAGCACAGGCTTCGTGATACTGAAAGGATGGTATAAAAACAATGGGCAAGTTCGTTATCAAGCAGACAAACACAGGTTTCACCATCAGCCTTAAGGCTGGCAACGGCGAAGTAATCGGCATTGGCGGCGAGGTTTTCAACACCCTTGAAAGCGCAAAAAACAGCATTGAGAGCATCAAAAAGAATGCCCCCATCGCAAATATCGAGGATCAGACCGTTGAGGGCTTCGCAGAGCAGAAGCACCCTAAGTTCGAGATCTACAAGGACAAAGCAGGCGAGTTCCGCTTCCGCCTTAAGGCAAGAAACGGCGAGCCTATCCTCGCAAGCGAGGGCTATAAGGCTAAGGCAAGCTGCGAGAACGGTATCGCAAGCGTAGTAAAGAACGCTCCCGACGCTGCCGTAGCAGAGCCCGAGGATTGATTTTCTCTGCTGAGCGTAAGAAAACTGTATAATTTAAGGACTGAACCGTCACCGGTTCAGTCCTTTTTTGACTAATCACTTGTGCTCTGCCGATACTATGCGCCGCAATTCGGGGATGTCCTCATCATCCGGAACAATGCGCTCAAGCTCGCTGAGAAGCTCTGCTGCGCTGATATACTCCCCCGAGCCTGCAAGTGCCCTTATGCTTGCCTTTACCTCCGCAGAAAGCCGCTCCATTTCCGGAGTATGCGAAGTACGCTGTTTTTCCGTTAAGTCGCGTATTGCAAGAACAATAGGCTTCGCGGCAGGATATACCTTTACCAGACTGAGCATTTCGGAATAGCACTCCTTGTATCTTCCTGCTTTCCTAAGGCTGTCTATGTGCTCTGCGCAGCGCGCCGCTGTTACCTCGCTGTTGTCCTGCTTGTTATCACATATATCCGACATAGCGCCTGCCTTGCCCCATTTGGAAAAAAGCTGCTCAATACTGCCGCCGCAGGATAAAGCATAATACATTACCACTTCATATACCGTCGTCATAAGGCGTGCAGCCTGCGGCTGAGAAAACGCCGATACAGGATACCGCTCGCACACAGCGCTCATCTGCGGATAGATTTTACAGCACATACCTGCAACGCTTCGGATATTCCCAAAACACTGCATATATTCTGACAGATCCAATCCGGCTCCAAGCACGGTGATAAGTACTCTGCACTGCTCCATATCCGATTTGCAGCTTATGTTTTCAAGCTGTTCTGCCGCTGTTTCAAAACGGTTCAATGCGATGCATACATCAACAAAGCTTGCCGTCATCGCCAAAAGGTTGGACGGGTTTGCAATATAAAAGCAGGACAGCGTCATGTCGGCAGTATAAAGCGTTCCGTCTGATATTTCACGATATATCTCACGATAACGCAAATGCTCTTCATACGCTTCGTCAAACCTGCCGAGGTATTGCAGCGACAGGGCACAGAAGCCGTGCATCTCCGCGTCTGTGGCAGCCCTTAGCGGAGAAAGTCCTTTTCTTGCAGAAAAATAATCTCGGCATACCTGCGCAGTCTTTTCCCAATCACGCTCTTTGTAATACAAGGCAGCCTTTTCTGCAAAAAGAGGGAAGAAAACCGGGCTTTTTTCCTCCATGCTCTTTTTGACGCCAATATCGAGATACTCCAGTGCCTTTTCCTTGTCGTAAAGAGAAAAGCTCTGGCTAAGCTGAAGATATATCAGCGAATCGGGGTTTTCCTCGCTCTCGAGCCGTTTTAGCAGAAGCGACGTATTCCGACGGAATTTGTCTGTTTTCTGCTTCTCGCTGGTATAGATGTATCCATAATGATGCGCTACTGTTTCCAGCCGCTTGGTCGGTGGGGAAAAGGGCTGGAGCACCTCGTGGATAGGTTTTTCAAACCGGGTTTTTTCTGTGACCCGCACGATTCTCTGTACCTCGTAATCGGAATAATCTTTTAGCGTTAGGTCCGAATAGTTTCTCTGCTTATATACCGCGGAATTGTACCTCTCGCACTCTCCAAGCCGGAAAAAATCCACCAGTTCATCAATATCTGAAATGACTTCATCCGCGTCGATAAACATGAACCATTTTCCGCTTGCTTTTTCAAGAGTATAATTCCTCGCCGCGGAGAAATCGTCCACCCATTTGAACGAGTAAACCTTGTCAGTGTATTTCTTTGCTATATGCACCGTATTGTCCGTAGACCCCGTATCAGCAATAATAAGCTCGCAATCAATTTTTTCGATCAGAGGAAGAAGTGCGGATAAGCATCTGTCCAGATATTTCTCCTCGTTCTTCACTATCATACCGATAGAAAGCAGCATAACATCCCTCCACAACCGTCAGACTATATCACTGAGTTCATTATACATTATTTTCTGCCGAAAATCAATAGTCCTGCGCTGCCTTGCCGGATATATGCTTATACGAATTTAGTCTGTAATATTGATTTTTCACGCTGTCTATGATATAATGGTTTTAATGATTAATTTTACAGGAGGCTCAAAATGTCATATTACAGACAACCTGAGTTCTATCACAATTTCCGCTGTATGGGAGGTTCCTGCCCCAGCACCTGCTGCGCTTTGTGGGTGATAAACTGGACGCCCGAGGAAGTGGACCGTCTGAAGCAGGCTGACTGCTCGCCGGAGCTGCGAAGCCTTATTGACAGCTGCTTTGTCGAGGATAAGAACAAACCTGATACTATGAAAGTATCCCTCAGTGCCGAGGATAATATGCAGTGCCCTTTTCTTGACGAGAAGCACCTCTGTCGTATACAGAAAGAGCTTGGCGAGGACTATCTCTCCTACGTCTGCAAGATCTACCCGAGAACATTCGTAGTAAGCAATGACTCGGTAATGCGCACCTGCTGCACCTCCTGCCCGGCGGTGATGAACATTCTGCGCAGCGACGAGAACGCCATGCGCATGGTGAGCGCTCCGATAAAGAACGGAGGCGTAACGCTGTCCGGAACCGGCAATACTCCCGAGCTGCTGGAGAAATACCCTGCAATGCAATACCGCGACCAGCTGGTTGATTTCTTCTTTGAGATTATCTCAAACAAAAAGCGCAAGCTGGAGGTATCTATACTGCTGGGAGCGCTGGCTGCGCAGAAGCTGACTCAATTCGTTGACAAAGGTCAGCACGACAGGATACCCGAGATAATAAAGACACTGCGCCCACAGCTGAATTGCGACAGCATTCCGGCTTTCGACACTGCTGTGGCTGATCCGGAGCTTAATCCTGCGCTGATAGCAAAGGTGGTCAACAAATTCGCTAATACCAGCCTGATGAATTCACTGCTTGACGGGGATATCTTAAGGCTTTCACGCTATGCTGAGGGACGCAGGATAGCCGATGAGTATTTTGCGGAAAAACCGCATATTCTGCGGAATATCGCCCTCAATATGTTCCTTACCGGCGGAATGCCGTTCATGATGCCCGAGGAGTCGATATTCATGAATTACAGCTATTTTACGGCAACCGTCTGCGCAGCGAAATTTGTTGCGGCGGCAGCGGCATACGACCACAAGGCAGTCACCGAACAAATGTTCTCAATAATGTGCTATTATATCAGAGGAATGTATCACAACATCAATCGCAGCCGTATTGCACTGAATATGCTTAAGGAAAGCGGCTGCGCTTCTCCTGCATTTCTGGCGATACTTTTGAAATGATAATTGCAGCAACAAAAAATGCCGCTCTTTCAGCATTTGTCTGAAAGAGCGGCTTGCTTTATTCAATTACTAATCATGCGAGTGCAACGAATTTCGGAGCAGTATTTACGTCAGGGTCGTCGCTGTACTGCGTACCATATGCCTGTACCCAGATGCCGTATTCCTGATTTGCAAGAAGATTGGTAACAACCTTAGAGTTCTCGGTTGCTTCAACATTTACATATCTCTGCACCTTTCCGTTCAGAATAATGCAAATTCTGTATTTAGTTGCACCGGGAACGCTGTCCCATGTAACTGTTACCGACTTGCTTCCCGGTACAACACCGGTTATAGTCGGAGTTGCCGGCTTGCCTGTGTTTGTACTCTTGGGAGTAGCATATACGAGCGCGTTCATGTCAGGATCAACGCTGTACTTCGTTGTATAGGACTGTACCCAGAAACCGTATTTTGTGCCGTTAAGAAGTCCTGTAACTGTTCCGGAAGTAGCGCCGGTCACGTTTACATATTTCTGAACTACGCCGTCCTTGATGATATTAATTCTGTATTTCTCTGCACCTGCAACAGCATCCCACTTTACAACAGCAGATTTGTCACCTGCAACAACAGTAAGTCCGGTCGGAGTCGCGGGTCTGTCATCAACAGCCTTAGGTGTAGCCATGATGAGGTTTGCCTTATCCGGATCAGCGCTGTATTTATTTGTGTAGGTCTGTACCCAGAAGCCGTACTTAGTGCCGTTTGCAAGATTTGAAACAGTAGCAGTTGTTGTACCAGCATCGACATTTACATAACGCATAATGGAGCCGTTCTTGAATATGCATACCCTGTACTTTGTAGCACCTGCAACAGGATCCCATGTTACAGTTACAGATTTGTTGCCGGGAACAGCCTTAATGTTTGCAGGGGTTGCAGGTCTGGTGTCTGCTGCCTTAGGTGTGGCATAAACCAGATTTGTCTTATCGGGGTTTTCGCTGTATCTATCGGTGTAGGACTGTACCCAGAAGCCATACTTTACGCCGTTAGTCAGAGAGGTTACTGTCTGAGTAGTCGCACCCTTTACTGTAACGTACTTTTGGATAGTGGTGCCCTTGTATACGCAGATTCTGTACTGTGTTGCACCGTCAACGGGATCCCATGTCAGGGTAACGCTTCTGTTGCCGGGAACTGCCGTAAGTCCCGTGGGAGTTTCCGGCAGCACCTTGGGAGCGCCCTTGGGAGTAGCGTACACGAGATTTTTCGTATCCGGCTCTGCGTCATAACCTGCATTTATATATGCCTGAACCCAGAAACCATACTCAACATTGTTGAGCAGACCGGTAACAACACCGGATGTCTCGCTGCCGTCAACATTGACGTATTTCTTTATTGTTCCGTCCTGGAACACACAAATTCTGTATTTTTCTGCGCCGGAAACTGCGTTCCATGCAACGGTAACCTGTCTGTCGCCGGGTGTGGCGGTCACGCCTGTTACCTTAGGCACGCCGATGATATTGACATTAGAAGCGTGCAGAGATATTACCTGTGCTGCATTATTGTAGTCGGTATATGTAACATTACCAAAACATGGCTTATAGCTGCCGGGAGCAACGTCCTTTGCCCTGAGCTTAAAGGAAACCGTTGAGATACCCTTGCTGAGCTGAGGGAACTCCCATGTCAGCTTGTTTCCGGAAACGGTAGGCTTGGGGATGCTGTTGTCGCCCGAGCCTGCCACATACTCAAACTGAGAAGAGATTGTCTGCTCGACAATAACATCCTTTGCGTTGCAAGCGCCTATTTTGGAAGCGACTGACTTATACACACTGTTCAGCTGGCTTGTGGAGAAAACAGAATAGTGGTCTGTTTCGGATGTCGCAAGCTCTTTAAGGAACTTATTAGCGTTGGACTCCTCGCCTGTTGTCAGCGCAACTGTGTAGAATACATAGCCCTGCGCCTTTGCTTCGGTTGCCGCAGCCTTTGCACTGTCAGCGCTGTTAGGCTCGCCGTCTGTCATAAGCACAATTGCACCGGAAGTGTTTGAGCGTTTGTTTTCGAGTACTTTCATAGCCTCTTTGATACCAAGATCCATTGCTGTTGTTCCATTTGGAGAAGCAATGTTATCTATGTAATCTGTAAGCGCAGTCTTATCTGTCGAAAGAGCTATGCTGTCAACATCGCTTGCATAAGATACCACACCAATGGTATGCGTCTTAAGGTCAAGGTCGTTGATGAAAGTCTTGGCTGCGTCTTTCATTGCGGAGTCCTTGCCCGACATACTTCCCGACCTGTCCACTACAAGGACTACATCGTTAGGAATAACTCTTCCTGTATATGGGATACCTTCAAGAGAAATGGTCATTTCGACCGTTTCATTAACTTTAATTTTATTTGCCGCCGATGATATTGACGGATCAACCATAGCCGCAGCAAATGCGGTTACCGGCAGTACTGCCACCACAAGACAAGCGGCGATTAGAACTGATAATGCTTTTTTCAGTCTGGCTGCCATAATAAATACCTCCAATTTTCTTTATTTCTCTGTTGGAAAGCAGAGTGTTATACCCACCGATGATTTACGGGTATAGTTATAGCAAATAGCTGCATTAGCTGCACTAGCTGCGCTACAAGCCATTACTATGCCAATAAATATCAAATAAGCGCCCCTGAATGCTCAGGGGCGCCATTTGATTGGGAATTATGCCGCCATTAAGCAACTTTCGGTTTTAATAACCTTATCGGAACTGCATTCACAGACCGTTCGGAAATTAGCCGAGGAGCTGGAGAATGGACTGCGGCTGCTGATTTGCCTGAGCCAGCATGGACTGAGCTGCCTGCTGCAGGATGTTGTACTTGGTGTAGCTCATCATCTCAGAAGCCATATCAGTATCACGGATACCAGCCTCAGCCTCTGTCAGGTTCTCAGATGTTGTTGTCAGGTTCTCAATCTTGTGTTCCAAACGGTTCTGCATAGCACCGAATGTAGCACGTACCATGGAAGTCTTGTTGATAGCGTTATCGATTCTGTCGATAGCAGCGTTAGCGTCTTCCTGTGTAGCGAGAGAGAGCTGATCTGTACCAAGACCGCGAGCGGAGATATCGAGGTCAGCCTTCAGGTCGCCGATACCGGATGTAACATAAGAGAAGTTGAAGTCAACAGCGTCCTTGGAACGAGCGCCTACCTGCAGTGTGATGCTGTCAGCGTAGGTCAGGTTAGCTGTACCGTGCTCATAAGCATTGGACTTGGAAACACCCTGGTCGTAGTCGATCTCGCCTACAGTGTCGCCAGCCTTGTTCTGAACAGTACCGTCAGCCTGTACTTCGTACTCCTGCTCGATTTTGATGTTGTCGCCCTCTGTTACAGTAACAGTAGCGCCGTCAATCTCAGAAACCTCATCGCCGTTAGAATCGAGGAGCTTATCCTTAGCAACGGTGTAGTTTGTGCCGTTGATAGTGATGCTTGTTGTATCCTCGTTGATCTTGTATGTGGTTGTAGCAGTGATCTTACCAGCGTTAACAATACCCTGGTCAACTGCCAGATCCGCTACCTTGTAAGTAGTATCGCCGAGAACAACATCAGCCTCAGTAGCGCCTGCCTTAACCTTGATGCTTACGCCGTCAACATTAAGAGTACCGTTACCTGCAGCGTCGATAGCACCCTTTACCTTGCCGCTGTATGTCATTGTGCCGGCAGGAGAAGAGTTCTGAGAAATTGTGAATGTGGGGTGAACAGCTACCTGGGCGCTGTTGTTAACAACAGTACCGTCAGCCATTGTACCACCGTTAAGAGCAACTCTGCCGTTGAAGTCTGTATCAGCGATCTGGTTCAGCTCGTCGTTAAGCTGATCGAATTCGAGCTGGATAGCGTCACGGTCAGTAGTGTTGTCGTATGTACCGTTAGCGGACTCAGCAGCGAGCTCCTTCATTCTCTGAAGAATGTTGTGTGTTTCCTGAGCAGCACCCTCATAGGTCTGGATCATGGAGATACCATCCTGAGCGTTTCTCTTTGCCTGGTTAAGACCACGGATCTGAGATCTCATCTTCTCAGAAATTGCGAGGCCGGCAGCGTCGTCGCCTGCGCGGTTGATTCTGTAACCGGAAGAAAGCTTTTCAGAAGACTTCTTAAGACCTGCAACGTTAGTGTTGAGCTTGTTGTACGCGTTGAGCGCGTTCATGTTATGCTGTACGATCATTCCCATAATATATCCTCCTTGATATTCGCGCCTCTTATCGGAATCATTCCTGTGAGGCGGTGGTGAAAGTAATAGAGTTTTTTCCGTCCGCCATTATGTACACTCTGGCTTCGTGGATTTTAGCTTTTCAGCTATCACGTATATTATATCGGATGATTTTTCCGAAACTTTAGCATTTTATGAAAAAATTTTTAAAAAATATTTTCAATTTTGTGAAGAATATTACTTATCACTAATGATGTATCTTGACTATACGACAAAATTCCGTCAATTACTGCATTATCGGAAGTAACTGCGGCAATGAAATCGCCAAGACTGCACAACAGCTCCGCCTTGTCGGCAGTTAGTTTTTTTATTCCGTCAAGTGCTGCCAATATTGCTTTTGAGCAGAATATGAATACCGCTATATTTTCGCGCAGCGTGTGAGTACAGCGATAATTGACTATAGTCCACTCCAGAAATACTGCGTATATCAGATTTTTTCCGGCATAGTCCGGCAATTGTGACAGATATACTTCATTATCCGGCGATAATATCTCAAAGCCCGTAACAGACCTGAAAAATCCGTTGATGTCCTGCGGCAGCTTTATACCGTTTGATTCTGCCGCAATGCTTAACGCTGCGTCAATATCATTATTATAAAGTACGTCTTTAAGCAGCCCGTAAAACTCCATTCGGCAGGATGCCTCTTCCGGGTGAGTTATGATTGCCTCTTCGTCATATTCATGCGATGTACCGGTCTGCATACATTCGCTGTCATACAGCAGCCTGTCAAGCACCGCATAGCAGGTAGGCTTGCAGGAGGACAGCAGCACCTCTCCGCAAAGACGTGATATTCTCGGATATTTTCGGCAGGTATAGGATAAATAATCTACTCCCAAATCCCGTTGTATTCTGCAAAGACCGTCCTCCGACAAAAACGGACATTCTCCTCTTTCATTCAGCTTTATCGTCTTATATCCGCTGCCGGTGAAGCAGCTTACAACATCGGAGCAAAGCTTGCCGCATTCCGCCGAGCGTAAACGGGCAAATTCCTCCTCGGTCCATGTGATGTTCCAGCCGGCGGCACAGCAGTTTGACGGGCATTTTTCCGCGATACAGCAGAAGTCCGCGAAAAGCCGCGGAGATATCGAAATCACGTTCACTTTGCCGAGCCCTCGAGAAAATACGAAGCCTCCATATCGGCTACGGATAATGCAAACGCAAGCGGATACATCTCAAAAGCCTTTCCTATGGAATTTTTGTCCTCTATCCCCGAAAAGCCCATATGCCAGCGGATAGCCATTGCTTCCTCACGAGACAGACGCATAAATCCACTTACCATATAAACCGATTTTTCTCCATGTCCATATGGAAGAGTATCGTTTATTTCATAGAAAGGAACCTTTTCCCACTGACCGGTTTTTTCGTTTTTGGCATTGCGGAAGCTTGTGCGGTAAAAATTCACCTTGCAGATATCGTGCAAAAGTGCAACTATCGCCTTTGTTTCCTCGCTCGCTTCGACCTTGTACTGCTCCTTAACGCGCGGAGTGTTCATATAGGCGCATAAGCATTCGTACACATTGAGCGAATGCCGCAGCAGACCTCCCTCAAACGCATTATGATAACGCGTGCTTGCCGGCGCAGTGAAAAAATCACTTTTGTTTTCCAGAAAATCAAGCAGCCTGTCCGCGCCCTCACGCTTTATATTCTCATTATATATGCGGATGAATTTTTCCTTGTCTGTCATATCACACCTCTTAATAATATACCCTTTTTCTGTTAAGGCATCTGTTGTCATTATCAAATGTAAAGCGATACATCTGGACATAATAATTGCCTGCCGCATCGGACTCCACAACGTGCTGAACCATAACTCCCTCGGATTCGGGTACGATGTGCGTTCCATGGGGAGCTATTTCCACCCCGTTCTGGTACACGGGTATCTCGTTTATCTTCTCGTCGTATATAGCAAAATATCTTGCATACTGAGGAGTTTCAACCTCGTTGATTATATAAAAATCAAGCTGTATAAGGTCGGGGAATATATCCGAATTGTACTGCCGCTTATTTGACAGAAGCTCACATCCGTAAGTCAGTCCGTCCACTACACTTTCCAGTATAAGAAACCTGTCATCTCGCGGCACGTTTATTTTGTAGGAGTCCAGCACTTTTCCGTTTTTTATCAGCTCCAGCCTGAAATCTCCGTAAAGCTCACCCTTGATGTATGTTGTTTCAATATCATGCTGCGCCCCATCAAGCTTTATGCCCGAAACCTCTATCGTGTAGTACTCTCCTTGCGAATATACATTTATAATAGTATATAACAGCCTGCTGCCGTCAACCTTGGGCGTCTGCACTGCCTCCGGTATAACTTCATCTATTGCAATATGCTGCGTAGTTACTGCAGTAACCGTCTGCTCTGTATCCTCGGAGATGGAATCGCCCGGCGATTCTGTCGTCTGAGCTGAATATGCAGTATTTCTTGAGAACTCCTCTGCCATCTTTTCATCGTACTCGATATTACATCCGCAGAATACGATCAGAACAGCTGCTGCAAGAAATATCCTTTTCATATCACCATCTCCTTTTTACTAAGCTTAATTACTTACATTATAATAAAATATTGTTAAAAAATCAAGTCGTTTATGAAACACTTTCCATTTTCAGATATAGAAGCCGGATAATGTACATCCGTTATCCTAAAGCACCGTTCCCTTGCCAGATGTTCCGTCCTCTTTGTAACCTATTTTTTCATGAGCCGGTCATATCTCCGGCATAACATTACTGCGCAATTGCATTATAATAATTATGAGGTTTTGCCATTGTTTTTCTTTCAACATTCAACTACAAGTTGTTGATTATTTTTTATTCAATAATATATCAACAAGTTTTCAACAGATTTTTTACTTTTTTAACATCTCTGATTTTCATTGTTAAATAACGATATTTTAACATTTTCAACCGAGTTTTCAACAAAAGTGAGCCGTTTTTGGTTGTTAACGTTGAATAATATGTTGGAAAAGCTGTTAAAAATGTATTGTTGATAATAAATTCAACATTAAAACAGTAATAATTATTAAAATCTGCAATATATAAGTTTCCTGTGTAATATATAATTATTTACAAATAGTATAAAAATAGTAATCAACAGCTAATTAACAAAGGATTAAACCGCCGTTTATTCTATTATGTTGAAATACTTATCACAAAAATGTTGATTAAAATGCGAATAATTAACATTTTCAACTGGGTTTTCAACAATAATAATGAGTTTTCAAGGTTTATACGCAAAGTTTTTACTGTCTTAACACTTTATTATTGAAAATTTGTTAATACTGTGTATAAATTAATAAATAATGATTTTCTTTAGTTGAAAAATAAGGTGAGAAAGTACCGGATGTTAGAAAAAAGGAACATCCGATTTTTGTGGCTGCCGTTAATTTGCTGACAACTCAGATGAAATTTTACAGCCAGCCTGATTTGTTTAATATTCACAGATTAGTCTTTAATATTTATTAGGATTTGTGCTTGAAAAATTTCTGCTTTTATGGTATCATTAATATGTACTATTAAAATTCGTTAATATGCCCTTATTTGATAGTTTATATATATAATTATCTCAAAAGGTGCGGTTTTCACAAGTAAATTTATGGAATGGTGAATACAATGGATCTATCTTCTCTCTCTGATATTTATAATATCGTTGTAGAAAACTGTGTGAAAGAATACGGTTTATCAAATTCAGCCCGCGAGCTGTGGCTGGATCCGCTTGAGCCTGTCGAGATAAAAAATAACAGAGTTACGCTTGCAACGGATAAAGATTTTAAACGCGATACCCTTAATGATCTGTATCTTCCGAAGCTTGAAGCACAGTTTACAGAAATAATAGGTTTTCCTATAAGTGTGGATATCATCGTAAAAAGCGATAATCCAACGACCGAATCAAAATTCGATAATATCAGAAATAATGAGGATCTGTCAAACCGTATTGAAAATATGGTGAATGATAATAAGATCACCTATACTTTTGATAATTTTATCGTAGGTCCGTCAAATAATCTTGCCTTCGCTGCTGCAAAGGCAGTATCCCAGAAACAGCATGAAAAGTATAATCCGCTTTTCATCTACGGCGATTCCGGTCTTGGAAAAACCCATCTGCTCTCGGCTGTGCAAAATGAGATGCAGAAGAATTATCCCGGTATCAATATCATTTATATTTCCGCAGAAACATTTACAAATGAATTTCTTCACTCTATTTCATCAAACAGCACAGAGAAATTTGACGAGAAATACAGAAATGCAGACGCTCTGCTTATTGATGATATTCAATTCATCGCAGGAAAGGAACAGACCGAGGAGAAATTCTTCCATATCTTCAATGAGCTCTATAAGCTTAATAAGGCTATCGTTCTGACCTCCGACCGTCCCGCAAAAGAGATAAAGTCTATCTCCGACAGACTGAAAACAAGGTTCTCTTCCGGTCTTGCTGCGGATGTAAGAGCACCGGAATATGAAACCAGACTTGCTATTATTCAAAGAAAGGCTGAGATCCTTAACTTTAAAATACCGGACGATGTTGTTGATTTTATCGCTACAAAGCTTAAATCAAATATTCGTCAGATAGAGGGCGTCGTTACTAAGATGAACGCTCTTTATATGGTATCCAAAATAAAGCCGACCATTGTTGTCGCTCAGAATGTTATCAAGGATATCGTAACAGATCATCAGCCTATTCCAATCACAATAGATAAGATCATCTGCGAGGTTGCAAAAATCTTCAATGTGCTTCCAGATGAAATGAGATCTTCAAAGCGTGCTGCTAATATTTCCGCTGCCAGAAAAGCTGCGATTTATGTTATCCAGGATATTACCGGTCTTCCTTATGAGGTGATCGGCAATGAGTTCGGCGGACGCGACCACTCCACTGTCGTTTATTCGATAAAGAGTGAAAAGAAAGAGATGGAACGCGACAGCAATCATCGTGCTGTTATTGAGGACCTTATCAAAAATATTAAAGCAAATCAATAAAAATGAGGGCTGCTGCTGTTATAAGCAACCAGCCTTTATTTTTGGGATAGAAATACTGTTTTTTTAACAGATTTTTCAACAGTCTTTTATCGCTAATCAACACGTTGTTGATAAAAAAATTGTTTTAAACTTTTTATGTTTTTTTCAATAAATGAGTGTTGAAAAAATATTGCGTTTATTTGGCTGTATAATAAGGATTTCTGAATTTTAAACAGTTTTAACCGCCCTTATTATTATGATTAATAATATTATTATTGATTATATATATTCAAAAAATATTTTTCGGATGCCGCTAAGCCTCATCTGTTTAATTTTGCTTTATTCAGTCTTTTATCCGGAAAGGAGTTTTGTATGAAATTTATTTGCCAGAAAGATATATTACTTAATGCAGTTCAGACCACAGCAAAAGCTGCTGCCGGAAAATCCAGTATTCCGGCGCTCGAGGGAATCCTGCTTGAGCTTGAGGGTAATAACCTGACTGTAACGGGTTATAATCTGGATATTGGTATAAAAACCGAAATACAGGTAAACGGAATTGAAAGCGGTAATATCGTAATCAATGCCAGAATGGCAGGCGATATTATCAGAAAAATGCCATCGGATGAAATAACATTTTCCTGCGACAGCAATAATATGGCAGTCATCGTCAGCAGGGATACGGAGTTCTCTGTTATGTGCATGAGCGCGGATGATTATCCTGTTGTACCGCAGGTAAATCCCGAAACCAGCTTCTCTGTTCCGCAGAAAATAATCAAGAGCATGATAAACCAGACGAAGTTCGCTGTTGCTGTTACCGATACAAAGCCTGCTCTTATGGGCTGCAAGTTTGAGATAACGGATAACATTCTTAGTGTTGTTGCGGTTGATGGCGTTAGAATTGCATTAAGACAAGAGCCTGTTGTGTATGATAATATAGAATTTATTGTTCCTGCAAAGACTCTGGATGAGCTTGTTCATATACTTGAAGATGATAATGATAAGAATATTACATTTTGTATAGATAAAAATCAGATTTCTTTCAGCACGGGCAATTATATAATGATTTCAAGATTGATAGACGGAGAGTTTATCCAGTACAGAAATCACTTAAGCTGCAATGATGAAGTTTTTGCAGAGGTAAACTGCCGCGAGATGATAAATATGCTCGAGCGCTCGATGCTTATTATCAATGAGAAGAATAAAAATCCCATCCGCTGCGAGCTTAACGGTGATACGCTGTCTATGAGCTGCACAACAGGTCTTGGAAAAATAAATGATAAGATTGCAGTAAAATACAGCGGTCAGCCAATTATTATAGGCTTTAATGCTAAATATATGCTGGACGCATTCAAAGCCTGCGACAGCGATTCTGTAAAGCTTATCATGAGCAGTTCTGTTGCCCCGATAATAATAAAGCCCCTCAGCGGAAGCGAGTTTACATTCCTCGTACTGCCGATGCGCTTGAAATGAATAGAAAAGTGGGAAAGAATCTGTAAAATAAGAATGATATCCCAAAATGAAAAAGGAAGGTACTAACAATGGAAGAAATAATAATAAATACACCTTTTATCAAGCTGGATCAGCTTGTTAAATTTGCAGGTCTTGCCGAAACAGGAGCAAAGGCTAAAATTCTTATTGAGCTCGGCGAGTTTAATGTAAACGGAGAGCTTTGTACAAAAAGGGGAAAGAAAATAAAGCCCGGCGATGTTATCGACTTTAAAAATAAAAAATTTAAGGTTGTAGTTGATGAAACAGCTGAAAAGCAGTCTGCTCAATAATAGATGATAATTAAAAAAATATATGTCCGTAATTTTCGGAATATAAAAGAAGCTGAGATAAGCTTTGATAATAATCTTAATATCTTCGTAGGAAAAAACGCACAGGGTAAGACTAATCTTATGGAAGCAATTTCCGTCTGTTTGGGCGGCAGCTTCCGCCGTGTGCGTTTTTCGCAGTATATACCGGCAAATCAGAAGGATGCAGAGGTATTTATCCGTCTTTTCTTCACCGATGATGATGAAGTGCGATTGAATGAAGTCGAATATTCGGTTTCGGATGGAAAGCAATCGGTAAAGTATAACGGATTGAAAATGAATGACGCTGCGGAATTATACGGAGTGTTAAAATATGTTGTTTTTATACCGGAACACTTAAATCTGATAAAGGGAAGTCCGGAACTCCGCAGAAATTATCTTGATGATGTTGCGGTGATGCAGACAAAAACTCATTTGAAAAAGCTGTCGAGATATAACAGAGGGTTGAAACAACGTAATAATATACTATCTTTTATTAAGCCTAATGTTTCTGCCGACGAGCTTTCTGCGCAGCTTGCAGGTTGGAACGATATTCTTGCAGGTGAGGGCATAAACGTAACTTATGGCAGACTGAAATATTTTTCGTTCTTAAAGGAATATGCCGCAGAGATGTATTCGCAGCTTACAGAGGGAACAGAGCAGCTAAGTATGGATTATTGCAGCTCTGTTTTTAATACTGATTGTATAGATTTTAGTGATGTAAACATATTGTTTAAAAAATATATCCGGCAGCTTGAGAATAATCTCGAAACAGAGATGAAGCTTCGCTATACGACAGTCGGTATACATCGCGATGATGTCAATTTTTATATAAACGGTATGGCGGCAAGGGATTATGCGTCACAGGGACAGCTCAGAAGCGCTGCATTGGCACTTAAACTGTCCGAAGCGGAAATTATCCGCAGAAAGAATAAAACGCGTCCTGTGGTCATTCTGGACGATATTCTCAGCGAGCTTGATTATGTTCGCAGAGGTTTTGTAATCAACAATATTGAAAAATCACAGGTATTTATTACTTGCTGTAATAATGATGATCTTTCTTCATTAAAAAATGGAAAGACATGGATAGCTGAAAACGGAAGCTTTTCGGAGGTTTGATATGTTCCTTTTTCTGGGCGGAGAGGTTACTGTTAACGAAAAAGATGTGATAGGCATTTTTGACATTGAAGAATGCTCGGTAAGCAGAATAACAGCCGATTATCTTAACTCGTGTCAGAAGAAAAAAAAGATAGTCTATGTTTCGCAGGATATGCCGAAATCCTTTGTAGTGTGCGCAGATAAGACATATATTTCAAATGTATCCAATTCAACTATCAATTTAAGAGGCAGCAAGAAAAAATAACTTAACCGCATAACAGCTATTTGGCTGATATTCGGCTTTTTATTAGCAAAAAAAATGACCTGAGAAATTTTTCTCAGGTCAAAATAATATTTGGGGCAGGCTGCATCATCTGATGAAATCATATGATGCAGTCTGATTGGAGAGGACTATATTTTTATGCAAGATAATTGTAGATAAGCTTTATCATATCTCCGTATGTGAATGCAGCGTCAGCATTCAGCTTTGTTGCGGTGGAATTCGTAAGGGCATGGGCAATTGCGTAGTAGCCTACAAATTCATCTGTATCAGAGATGTCGGTATATGGCGACTTGAATATTTTGCTAAGCTCGGGAACCTTTGTTCCGCACTCCGCAGCAGTAAGCATTATCATAGCGTCGCCCACTGTAAGCAGCTTATCGGAGTTATCGTATACACCGTCTGTCAGCTTAAGCGTGTCGTGCATACCGTACAGTCTTACTTCTGTGAACATATTCAGCGCATTTGCAAAGTCACATTCCTTTACGGCGTCCTTTTCGGAGAATTTGCCATCGGAAAGAATAAAGCCGTGCTCGTTAAGAACCTTTGCCATCTTCTTGATAGAAGAAGAGCTTATGCCGCTGAGGTCGCTGCTGTTTACATAGGAGTATTTCTGCTCGCCTGTAAATGCGTCGCAATATACGTTTTCATCAGTACCGTATACCAGAACAGTCTTTGTTTTCTTATCAATAATTCTTGCAAGATAATAAAGATCAATGTCATTATTCTGCCAGAAGATGTCCATTATCTCATCGGGCTTAAGCATATTTTCTGGAGAGATAAAGTCGGCATCGGTGTATCTGATAGAATAGTTTGTAAGCTTGTTGTTGCAGTCAAGCTCGATACTGATATTATTGGACTCTACAACAATATCATTTACATATCTGCCGGAATAGAAGTATGTGCCATAATAATTGATGATAGAGCTGTTAGCAGGAGAATAATAATTTGGTGATGCAATAAGCTCGCCATATTCCTGATACTTTTCGCCGGCGAATTCCTTTGCTATTTCATCTGCAATCTTGGCAGCCTCGGCTTCGTCATACTTATTTGTGTAATTCTTTGAATTGTTATTGTAGTAATCGTAGGAAATAATCTCGCCTGTTTCGGCATTTACTACTATATTACAATTCTCAAATGACTTTTTCCAGTAGTCGTCATCATCATAGTCAGCGGATGAGAAGGAAGCGCTGAAAATATATTTGTCGTTTTTACCCTCTGTATCCTTGTAAATATGAGAATTATAAAGCTCCATGCTGTCGTTTATCGTCAGATATTCGCTGCTTTCGAGAAGATCTCTGATTTTATCTTCGTTGGCATAGGGAAGAACCTTATTTATCTCCTCAAGCTCCTTTTCGGTGAAAGCAAAATTTTTATCAACACCGCCTTCTGCACCGCAGTCATCCTCTGCCTCTTCACAGGTTTCATCGTCTCCGAAATAGCCGTCTGCGATAAAGTCGCTCTTTTTTCCGGTAAATGCGTTTATTTCACCGTAGTTTTTCTGGGTATAGATGATCTCAGAGATAAAGTCGTCTTTTTCTCTGTCGTAGGTAAGCTGATATACGGGATAGATGTCTATCATCTCATTATAAGCTTTCATTGCCTTTTCTTCTGAAATAACCGAGTTTGGCTTTTTGAAGCCTGCGCTTGTGCTCCAGTTAATATTGAACGAAACAAGCTCGCCTGTGTTTTTATTGATTACAATTCTGCCGCTGTTGTTCTTTACCGGAACGCCGTTCTTGGTGCGGCAGATTGAAAATACTGCACGGTCCGAACTAAGCGAAATATTAAGGCTGTCCTTATCAATGCTGATATCCTTATATACTGTGGGATTGAGTTTCTTTACTGCCTTTTCGGCATAGCTGTAAAGCTGCTGGGATGTGAGATCCGCAAGCTTTGTTTCATAATTGTATTTGCTGCTGTCATAAACGCTGTATCTTGTAATAATGGTGTTAATTACAGAACAGCTGATGGATTTATATACCTTTTCGGTATAGGGAGTGCTCCATTCAAAGGAATAGGTTGTCTTGCCGTTGTTCGTGCCGGTGTAATAAGTGAACTCGGAAAGCTCTGCCGGAATGGATATCCTTTTCTTTACTGTTCTGAGAGCATTTTCAAGCTCTGTGGTATTCTGCTGATTCTGACTTGATATAACAGCAGGAGATTCTGCTGCTATATAATCGTCTGCCATGGCAATAGGGCTGCATGATAGTGCAGTTACAGCTGCCATAGTCAATGATACAATTTTTTTCATAACAATACCTCCGTTTATTATCCGGGAGCTTTATTGCGTCCCTTGTTTATAATACCGATAAACGCTAAAAAAAGTTGCACTTTTTTCCTGTGAATATCAATAAATCAAGCTTTTTAGGATATCAATTATATTCTAATGAATAATCTGATAATTTATGACTAGAAATGATTGCTTTATATGCTTCAAATAATAAAAAATAGACATTCAATCAAGAAAAAATGGCATTTTCGCTTGCAATTCTCTGCGATTTGTGATATACTATATATAATATAGGCAATAATGAAATGTGAATGGCAAGGGTGGCTTGTTCATCCTTGCCTGTTTTATTCGCGGAGGGTAATATGGCAGAAAATGAAAACGCTCTGGATGTCAACTATGGCGCGGATGATATTCAAGTATTAAAAGGGCTTGAGGCTGTAAGAAAACGTCCCGGTATGTATGTCGGCTCATCGGGTGAGGGCGGTCTGCATCATCTGGTATATGAGATTGTGGATAACTCTATCGACGAGGCGCTTGCAGGTTACTGTACGGA
>JBJESD010000138.1:0-6457 GCA_051882595.1 Oscillospiraceae bacterium
TGCAGGCTGGGTCAAGCTTTACAATCCCAATGACGAGGATGTTAAGATAAGCGGACTGCATATGTCGGATGACGCGGCTACTCCGACAGAATGGAGCGTACCCTCCGTAACGATACCTGCCCACGGTGAGCTGCTTATTGTGATGAAGAACAACAAGAGCCAGGAAGCGCTTATGCAGCTTCAGGTAAACTTCAGCCTAAAAGCAAGAGAAACATTGGTGCTTGCGGATAAGGATGGCAGCATAATCCAGTCGCTGACCGTTCCTTTCCTTGAGCAGGGACAGACCTATGTGCTGCAAAACGACGGAAAATACAAAATCAAATAGGCTTTATAGTTTGCGGCTGAACAGTAATTCGAAAGAGTTGGTTTTTGCAGGGTGACGAGAAGCCCTCGGATACTAGGAAGCGCTGCAGCGCAAATGAGGATTTATCGACAGTATTTGACGGCATTGTCTTTGGGCAATGCCGTATTTTTCCGTAAGTTTTTTCCAAAAGCCTGTTTTGTGCTGTGCGTCAATAATTGTGAAAAAGTTCCACAACTCAAAAAGCATATTAAAAATTAATGAGCAGATAATAAATCTGCGTGAAAAACGCGCAGACGACTGCCGACAATCCGACATAATGCGGAGCTATTCGACAAGCATCTGCGTTAAAAAACACGCATATCAAAGTAAAAAAGGAGTAAAATATGCTTAAGAGATTAACTTCGCTGTTTGCGGCAGTATTTGCCGCAGCGATTGCTGCATGCTCTGCATCTGCTGCTACCGGTGGAGTGGTAGGCAATGTAGTGAATGCCGGCGAGAATGTTGTTAATGATGTTGTGCGCGCAGGCGAAAACGTAGTCAACGATGTTACGGGCGCTGTTACCGGCAACAATGCCAACGGCACAAACGGTAATAACACAAATGCCAATAACACAAACAACGCCAATAACGCAAACGGCACGACAGCAGCACCCGGCAATACCACAACCGCTCCGAATAACGGCACTGCGGCTCCCGACAGAGCAGATGATGTAACGATAAACAACAGACCCGATAACCCTGCAACGGGAATTCCTTTCATCTATGGCGCGGTCGCTGCGCTTGCGGTTGGCGGTGCAGGTGTTGCACTGACAATCAGACGTGATGATTAAAGTAAATTAAGTAATTAAAGCGTTTCTGCTTAATATACAGGAACGCTTTGATTTTTTATAACTGTTTGTTATTGGAAATCACTAAAAAAAATCAGAATTTGTGTGTAAAATGACAGTTGAAAAAATTATATATATGGTGTATAATTAACACTGAGGATTATGTGTTTACTATCCCACATTATAATTTTTCAGGAGGATTATTTCTTATGAAGTTAAGAAGAATTTTAGCTGCAACCGCAGCTGTAGCAGTTGCTGCTTCCGCACTTGCAGCTACCGCATCCGCAAATTTTGCTAATATGTATGCAGACGGTTCTGATAACCAGCAGTTTGCATGCCTCGCTTCCAACGACTGGCATCCCGTTATGCTGAACAATGCTGCTGATCTTGCAACTGTTACAGGTTTCAAGATGACAGTATCCATCGACAACTACAAGACCTACAAAGAGGATAAGAAGGACGGCGCTTGGTTCGGCGGCGCTATCGGCGCTAACTCTACCTCCACAGGCTGGAAGCAGCTCGCTACTTGGGGCCACGAGGGCGGCGAAGAGGAAGTAATCTGGGAAGAAGTTGGCAAGGGCGTTTGGACCGTTACATACCAGAGCAAGGCTCCTATCTTCACAGCTTCCGAAAAGTACGCTTTCCTTTGGATCCAGGATTACTCCACAATGAAGGATGCTTACGAGTTCGTAGTATCTGACGTAGTTCTGCTTGACGCTGACGGCAACGATGTTAACGCAGCTGAGGTTGACACTCCCGCAGATCCCGTTGATCCCGTTGAGACTGCAGAAGCAGAGGATACCGCAGAGGCTGAGGATACAACAGAAGTAACCGATCCTACCGAGTCTGAGGAAGTTGAGATCGCAGCCGAAGTTGACTGGGATGCTTACGATGCAGATGCAATGGCAGCTGCTAACGCTGACTTCGTACTCGGCGTAAACGAGACAATCGATATCTACGCTCTGGTTGGCGACAACTGGTCCGACCTCGCTAAGGTTGAGGGTACATTCGTTTGGACACCCGGTCTTGGCGGCTGGTGCGGCGGCGGCGGAATCGGCGGCGGCGCAGTAATGGCTGACGGCTCTACATGGATCTCCGGTCCTGAGTACGGCGCAGCTAACGGCAACGCAGCAGTTGAGCCCGACGGTACAGCTACACAGACAATCATCGATATCACAGGCAACCCCATGGAAGAAGTTGCTTCTGTTGATGAGAAGACCGGCGAAACAGCTTTCGGTAAGATCTTCGTTCAGAACTGGTGGAACGGTGTTGAGGCAGGCGCTCAGCTCGCAGCTATCACTGCTTACGACGCTGACGGCAACGTAATCGGCGAGATCACATATGATGTTGACATCGCTGACAATGGCGGTTCTGTTGTTGACACAGACGCTCCCACAGAGGACAACAAGGGCGGTTCTCCCGACACTGGCGTTGAGGGTATCGCAGTTGCAGCAAGTCTTGCAGCACTTGCAGGCGCAGCAATCGTAATCTCTCGCAAGAGAAAGTAATTGGACGTTCAACGAGATAGTTAAACACTAATTGCACCCCCGAGGTTTTCTCGGGGGTGTTCTTATTATTGGCTGGGGTGACCGACAGAGGCAACGCGGCTTTTATCGGGATTAATTGCACAAAAGGCTTAGGCGTGGCTAAAAGTACTTGACAAGCAGGAAAAAATATGCTAGAATAAAGATAATAAATCTGTCAGGAGGTATGTGTATGGAATCTTCAATTGCTGCTTTATCGATGAACATGGCTATGACTAATGTTCAGAATGCCGTTTCCGTCGGTATGATGAAGAAAACTCTGGAGGCTACGCAGGCTTCTATGGACGCTATCACAGATATGCTCGACGCTATGCCCTCTCCCGATGGAAAGGGAAATCTGCTTAATGTCAGAGTATGACCAATGAACGAAAACGGGCGTGTGCTTATGCATACGCCCGTTTTGTTGTTACAAAAATGTGAGGATTATTCCAGCCACCGGATAAATGCGGTTTTGTCCGTGGAGTTATAACCGGCATTGCGGTAAAAATCAAGAGTTGATTTCTCTTTCGAACCGGTAAGCAGCATCATTTTATAGCAATTCTCTTTTTCTGCTATCTCCTTGGCGTAGTTCAGGCATTGAGTCGCATAGCCCTTTCCGCGGTAATCGGCGTGGGTGACGACATTCTCTATAAATGCATATGGTCTTGCACTCCTTGTCAGATTAGGTATAATCACACATATGCAGGAGGCTGCAATTCTCCCGTCTGCCACCTTAACAATTATGTGATGATTTTTGTCCCCGATCATTGTATTCCATGTACTTGCAATGTGCTCTGAGATTTCCGGCACAGATGCTTCGTGCAGGTGTAAATACAATTCAAGCAGGTCGCGCAGTTCGTTTTCATACGCTTCTCTTACCATACAGCACCTCATTAATTAACCTTTTGCAGATCAATTCAGCATATCAAAAAATCCACTCCCGTCTTCGGCGGAGGATTACAGCCTTATCTCCATGCAGACAAAATCCTTGTCGAAAAGATTGCACTCACCGACAGCTTGGAAGCCTATTGCAGAGTATGAGGACAGCGCCGCCGCGTGACCGGTTTTCACCAGAATGTGAACGCTCCTTTTGCCTTGTGCTCTGAGGACTTCAAACACATACTGCATCATCTGTTTTGCTATGCCTTGATTTTGCATATCCTTTCGCACACACAGCCTTGCAAGCTCCGAACCGGGGAAAAGCTCTCTGCTCCAGCAGGGGAGCTTGTCAATTTCTTCGTCCTCGTCAATGGATAGCGCCGCAATAATCTGTCCTTCGCTGTTCTTCATCACGAACAGTGCATTTCTGGATAAGTCAAAATCTATTGTGTCTTCATTAGGGTAGTACTCATTCCAGTCAGCCGGACCATAAAGCATGGTTTTGTACAATGCAAGGATTTCTTGCTTGTCATCCGGCTTTGCAGTATATATTTTATTCATTCTTTCCCTCCCGAATTAAGCTTCCGATTTCTTGCTGCCGACAGACCGATAGGCTATCGGAAGCTGTATAGTTACTATACCACAGACCTGCTCGCTTGTCAAGAATACGAAGAAACGTATAGCTTTTCGGCAATTTTCAATTTTGCTCTTGACATAGCCGCGATATTGCGCTATAATATAAAGAGAACGAACGGTAGCCGTTCGCAGGGAGAATTATCACCATAAAGCGAAGGAGGATTAGTATGAAAGTAAAATATGAACACAAGCCGGCTATGACATTTATAGGCTTTTCGACATTCATCCGCCCGGAGGAGGGCTATGTCAGGTGCCCCGAGTTCTGGGAAAAGGAATACAGCAGAAAATACGCCAAGCTATGGCAGACGATGAAGCCCGAAACACCGATAGAAAAAGCTATCTTAGACAACCAAATCGGAATGTTCGCCATCTGTGACGAAAAGGAAGGTGTGTTTGAATACTGGATCGCCGGTGTTTACAAGGGCGGCGAGGTTCCGCAGGGAATGTGCCTGTATACCTTTCCCGAGAGCGATTGGGCGATGTTTTCCGCAAAAGGCGCTTTGCCGAAATCACTTCAGGACTTAAACACTCAGGTATGGCAGGAGTGGTATCCGAACGAGGGAAAACAATACAAGGGCAACGGAAACGCCATGCTGGAGGTCTATTCGGCAGGTGATATGCAAAGCCCCGATTACGAATGCGGAATATGGGTGCCCATCTGCAAAAACAAGCAGGACGATGAACAGACCGCGGCAGAAACCGTTGCTTCCATGATGACATTGGGCATTTTGTAATCGCCTTGATGCAATGTGCTTAGCCCGTGAGTGTGTAAAATACAGATAGCCGGAGGTACTGTATGCGATTGGATGGAATAGGATTACTGGTAAACGATATGGGCGTGATGATACGCTTTTATCGGGATGTGCTGGGGTTTGAGATCAAAGAGGATGAGAACGCAGCCAATGTATACCTGATAAAAGACGGTACATTATTCATGCTTTACAGAAGAAAAGACTTTGAAGAGATGACAAGCAGGAAATATGAATATCTCAAGGGCGTCAACGGGCATTTTGAAATCGCATTGTATGTCGATACCTTTAAGGAAGTGGACGAGGAATACAATACAGCGATTGCAAAGGGCGCAGCGCCGATAATGCCTCCGACCACCGAACCGTGGGGACAGCGAACCTGCTATATCGCAGACCCCGAGGGAAATCTTATCGAAATCGGCTCGTTCGACAAGCCGTTTGAGCGCTGAGAAAAAGCATTTTGAAAAAAATTTGTAAAAATACTTGACAAAAATAATTTTGTGTGTTATAATAATCATGCTGTTCTAAAGACAGCAGGTTGCCGTATG
The DNA here is from genome assembly GCA_051882595.1 of Oscillospiraceae bacterium. Taxonomy (GTDB): domain Bacteria; phylum Bacillota; class Clostridia; order Oscillospirales; family Ruminococcaceae; genus CAG-115. The sequence goes on from JBJESD010000138.1 coordinate 5,467, forward strand.
GCTATAATGGTTCTGCCGCCTGCCGAGGAATGGGAATGATTATGATTTCTGCGTTCCTTTCTGTCTTTATTCAGAGAGGAATTTTTTATTTCCGTGCTTTGAAACAGCATAAATTTATTATGAAGGAGTGAATTTAATGCCTAGTCAGAGCATACTTGAACAGAAGCAGGCTTACGTTGCAGAGCTGGCTGAAAAGCTTAAGGCTGCAGCAGGCGGCGTTCTCGTTGATTACAAGGGTATCTCCGTAGAGGATGACACCAAGCTCCGTAAGGAACTTCGTGAGTCCGGCGTTGATTACTTCGTTGTTAAGAACACACTTCTTAAGCGCGCTGCTGAAATCGCAGGAATAGAGGGTCTTGATCCCGCGCTTTCCGGCACAACAGCTCTTGCGCTTCACAACGAAGACATCATCGTTGCCCCCAAGGTTCTCAACAAGAAGGCAGAGGCTTCCGATGGCAAATTTGCTATCAAGCTCGGCTTCATCGACGGCAAGGTTATCTCTAAGGAAGAGGTTGAAAAGTACGCAAAGCTTCCTTCCAAGGAAACTCTTCTGTCCCAGCTCGTGTTCATGCTTCAGTCTCCCATCCAGCGTGTTGCTATCGCTATCAACGAGATTGCAAAGAAGAACGAAGAGCAGTCCGCATAATTGCCGGACATTTCTCCGCGCGGCTTGACTGCGTGGAATACTTTGATACTGCGGCTTAACGCAGAACATTACTACAACAACATATTTAGGAGGAAATTAAAATGGCTTCTGAGAAGATTTTAGCTATGATTGAAGAAGTTAAGGCTCTTTCTGTACTGGAGCTTAACGAACTGGTAAAGGCTCTTGAGGAAGAGTTCGGTGTATCCGCTGCTGCTGTTGCAGCTGCTCCCGCTGCAGGCGCAGGCGCTGCTGCAGCTGCTGAGGAGAAGACAGAGTTCGATGTTGTACTCGCTTCCTTCGGTGAGAAGAAGATGGACGTTATCAAGGCTGTTAAGGATATCTGCG
>JBJESD010000139.1:0-26996 GCA_051882595.1 Oscillospiraceae bacterium
AAGAAGCTTATCTATTATATCACATCTTTTTCGGCTTGTCAAGTGGTTTCAAAAAATTTTTTCAAATTCTTTTCCGCTTCTTTTCAGCCTCGATGTGCGCCGCCTTTCGGCTTTCGCTTTCGGACAGCTTTTGTATTATAACACTCTTATTCTTTTTTGTCAAGCTTTTTTCGAGCTTTTTTTACAACTCTGTGCAAAATTATCAACCCACCCTGTTTATATGGCTCTGTTCATATTCACCTTGCACAATGCGCGCGCATTTCTGCGTCACTTCAATTGACACGAAGTCATCAATGTGCTACACTGTACTTATATCGGTTATAAATCTACAGGAAGTGATTATTTTGAACAATACCACCAATGAAAACAAGCTCGGCACTCTGCCGATTCCAAAACTGCTTGGCTCAATGGCGCTGCCGCTGATCATATCAAACCTTGTTCAGGCGCTCTATAATATAGTAGACAGCATATTTGTCGCTCAGATAAACGAAAATGCCACAAAAGCCGTTTCACTTGCTTTCCCCGTACAGATGCTGATAATCGCTGTTGCGGTCGGCACCGGAATAGGTATGAGCAGCCTGATGTCGCGCAAGCTGGGCGAGAAGAACTTCAAGGATGCCTCGGTCGCTGCAAATCAAGGCTTTTTCCTTGCAATTATAAGCTCTCTGCTGTTTGTTATCTTCGGGATTTTCTTTGCAGGGATGTTTTTCCGCGCCAATACCGACAACGCCGAAATACTCAGCGCCGGCATACCATACTTGAGAATATGCTGTATATTTTCTGTCGGAGTGTTTATTCAGATAAACTGCGAACGCATAATGCAGGGCACCGGCAGCGCTCTCATGAGCATGATGGTGCAGCTTATCGGTGCGGCTATCAATCTGATTCTTGATCCTATACTGATATTCGGTTATTTCGGTCTGCCTGCTCTGGGTGTATCCGGTGCAGCAGCTGCGACCGTCATAGGTCAGCTTACCGCAGGAACTATCGCAGTCGTCCTCGTTATCAAGCGCACAAAGGATGTCCGCATCTCTATCAGGGAAATGCTCCCCCAGCCGGCTATGATCGCTACTATATATAAGGTCGGCTTCCCCTCTATAATAATGCAGGCGCTCAATTCCTTTATTATAATGGCAATAAACGCAATACTCATGCCCGTATCCGAGACCGCCGTCTGGATTCTCGGCGTCTATTTCAAGATTCAAAGCTTTGTGTTTATGCCGATTTTCGGCTTAAACAGCGGCGTTATCCCTATCGTTGCTTATAATTACGGAGCACAGCGCAAAAGTCGTATCACCGGCACGCTTAAGCTGTCCTTGTTCGTTGCGCTGACTATAATGGCTCTGGGAACGGTTGCCCTCTGGGTATTTCCCGAGCAGCTTCTTGCGATGTTCAATCCTGAGCCTGCTACAGCCTCGGCGGCATGTACGGCTTTCCGCATTATTTCTGTCAGCTTTGTTTTTTCGGGAGTATCAATCGTGTGCAGCGGCGTGTTTCAGGCGTTGGGAAAAGGCTTTTCAAGCCTTGTTATCTCTGCGATACGTCAAGCTCTGGTGCTTCTGCCCGTGCTTATCGCGCTGTTGAAAATAGCAGGAGCAGACGCTGTATGGTACAGCTACCCTATCGCGGAATTTGTCGCCTGTGTTCTCTCTGTGATAATAATGATTAGGACCTATAAAAAGATGCTCTGCATTCTCCCCGACTGAGCAGAACTGTCATACAACGCGGCATAACTGGTAAAAACGCACAAACTTACTGTGCGTTTTTATTTATTTGTAACGATTTTGCAGAGAAATACTGGTGTTTTCCCTAACTTCGTGATATTATTATAATTGTATAAGTATGTAATCCATTTCAAGAGGTGTTGATATGAGAATAAAACCAATCAGAATAATTGCCGCTGCCGCTGCGCTGATGATGCTCTCGGGCTGTTATTTCTTCCCTGCCGAGGAGGATCTGCTCGAGCCGCCCACCGTAGCGATTGAGGAGATAGCCTACTCCACCTATACGGCAAAGGTAAAGGACATCGCCAGCCGCACCGTGGCTTCGGGATATGTCATTGCAAAGAACGACTTCAACTGCGGCTTTACCGAAAGCGGTGGCACGCTGAAAAAGATACACGTCAACGTGGGCGATTACGTCGAGAAAGGCGACCTTATAGCCGAGCTTGACACGGGCAATCTGGAATATCTGTACGAACAGCAGAAGCTAATCGTCGAAAAGGCGCGGATCACCTATCTCAATTCGGGAAGCTCCACCGATAAGCTGGATTACGAGATGGAGCAGAACACCCTCACCGAATACGAGCGCCTTATGTCGGTATCTCACCTGTACGCAGGAATGAGCGGACAGATATGCTTTATCCAGAACCTGCGCCCGGGCGATACCGTTACCGCGTATAAGACGATAATCAAGATAATCGACCCCCAGTCGCTGTGCGTACAGTACACCTCCAATACACTAAGAGCATTCCCTCTCGGCGCTGATGTTACCATAACCGTGGGCGGCACCGACTATGCCGGCTATGTATCCAAAACGCCCAACGATATGCTTGACGGAATATACGACGGCAACGAGGAGATATCCGCCGACACAAGCTCAATCTACTGTGAATTCAAGGACGAGCTGCCGGGCTTTCTTACGGTAGGTCAGCTGGCTGACATTTCCGCCGTGTACGAGGTGCACGAGAATGCTGTGGTCATCTCCAAAAACCTTATCAAAAACGACGGCGACCGAACCTATGTTACAATACTGGACGAAACCGACACAAAGAAAGAGGTTGACGTCACCGTGGGAATAACCAACGCCACCGAGGCAGAAATAACAAGCGGCTTAAAAGCAGGCGACCGCGTAGTAGTACGCTGAGTGCGCCGCAAAACAGAATAATACCGGAGGTACAGTTTGTTAACACTTCTTTTCAGAAAAATGCGCAACACGCGCTGGATGGTGCTGTGCTTATTTATAGGATTTCTTCTGGCAGCCGGAATGATGAGCACCGTGCCGATATATATGGACGCTTCGCTTCAGCGTATACTGATAAAGGATATGCAGGCGTATCAGAACGAAACAGGGCTTTACCCCGGCGAGTATGTCGTATCCTGCTCACTGCCCATGAAAGCAAGCATAGACGAGCGCAAAAGCGCCGTTTCCGAGTTCACCGCACTCGTTGACGAGCGGACATCCAAGATAGATCTCCCCCGTTCCAACAGCAAAATACGGTTGATGGACGAGTATGTATATATCCTCGGAAATTCATATACTCGCATAAAAATGATGACCATGAGCAACATTTCCGACCACATCCGCATCATAGAGGGCAGGATGTTCCAACCGGGACGCACCGCCGACGGCAGCTATGAGGTAATCTGTAACGCAGAGTGCCTTAAAATACTCGATATAGTATGCGGCGAAACATACAGCGTACAAAACAACTTTTACAGCAAGACCGAGCCGCTGAAAGTTACAATAGTCGGCGTGTTCGAGCAGGCGGATGAAAACGACAGCTACTGGTCCGAGACAATGGACGAGTACCTCAACGCACTGGTGCTTGATTACGACACCTTTATCGATGATTACATGACAACAGGCGTAACAATGCTGTCCGATGTCACCGCGCGCTATTCGTTCGACTACCAGACGATGGATCTCAATTCCCTCAACAGGATTACAGAGCGCATAGCAGAGGATTTTGTGCTTTATCCGTCATACGGCTACAAGTTCTCAATGGGCATCTACGATATACTTATCGAGTACGCAGTCCGCGCAGAAAACCTTAAATCCATGCTGTGGGTATTGCAGATACCGACGATAGTAATGCTTGCATTCTATCTGTTCATGGTGTCACAGCTTAATGTCGAGCAGGAGAAAAACGAGATCGCCGTATTCAAAAGCCGCGGCGCGTCCTCCTTGCAGATATTCGGCATATATGCCATGGAGGCAGGCGTGCTGGGTCTTGCAACGCTGATACTCGCGCCGTTCATCGGACTTGTTCTGTGCAGCTTCCTCGGCGTGTCCAACGGCTTTCTGGAGTTCGTCAACCGCACCGGCCTTGCCGCAAAGCTCAGCCTTGACGCAGTTGTGTACGCGCTTATCGCGATTGTCATTTTCTTCGTTACCACCATGCTGCCGATAATCCCTGCCTCTAAGCTCTCCATCGTTAAGTATAAGCAGAGCAAGGCAAAGGTCGTGAAAATGGCGCTTTGGGAAAAGCTTTGCATCGACATTCTGCTTCTGGCAGGCTCCCTCAGCTGGTACTATTTCGCGGCGAAGAAGATAACAGCCGCCTTTGAGGACGGCACGTTCGTTTCCGACGGAAGCATTAATCCGCTGTATTTTGTGTTCTCGACAATGTTCATAATGGGCGGCGGTATGCTGTTTATCCGCGTATATCCCCATGTGCTTAAGCTTATTTATCACATAGGAAACCGTTTCTGGAGCGTTTCCCAGTACGTCGCTATAACCACCGTTGCGCGCTCGCAGGGCGGAAGAGAACGCTTTCTTATGCTGTTTCTTGTCATCACGTTCGGACTTGGCATATTCTCCGCAAATACAGCCAGAGCGATAAACAACAGCCGTTCGGACCGCATATATTACTCCACGGGAACAGATGTGATACTTGACGCATTCTGGCGGCTGGAGTCGGTAGACGACGAAACAAGCTACGCCGAGCCGGATTTCTCACTGTACGAAAACCTAAGCGGCGTTGAATCCGCAACAAAGGTGCTGAGGACGGATGTTTCCACAGCATTGGGCAATGTAAAAGGCAGCGGTGAAAGCACCCTGATGTGTATAGAGCCGGGCAAGTTCTCCCGAACCGCATGGTTCAGAAATGACCTGCTGCCCGTTCACTGGTGGAACTACTGCTCCGCACTGGCAGAGTGCAAAACAGGCGTCCTCGCTTCGCGCTCGTGGGAAGAAAAAGGAGTGCAGCCGGGAGATACCATCACGGTAAAATGGGGCAAAAACGAGTCGATAAAGCTGACCGTGCTCGCCTTTGTGGATTACTGGCCGGGAATAAACCCGGAAGAAACCACAATCATAAACGAGCGCACTCAGGAGACCGCTGTCAAGGATTTCCTCGTGTGCAACTATAATTACATCCGCAAGCTCACGGAATTCCAGCCGTATCAGATATGGATAAAGCTCGCCGACGACGCCACAAGCGAACAGCTGTATGCCGATATTGAGGCAAAGAACATCAAGCTGCAGCGCATAATTGACAGCTCGCAGCTGCTTATCGAGGAGAAAACCGACCCCGAGCTTCAGGGAATGAACGGCGCATTGACGCTCGGCTTTGTAGTCATCATGCTTATGACGGTCATAGGCTTCCTCATCTACTGGATAATATCCATCCGCTCGCGCACACTTCAGTTTGGCGTGCTGCGCGCCATGGGCGTAACGTTCAAGGAGATAATCGCCACCCTCGGGTATGAGCAGCTGCTTGTCAGCGTGGCTTCTATCGCAGCAGGATTTGTCCTCGGCGGTGTAGCAAGCGATATCTTCATTCCGCTGTTCCGCACAATGTATGACGCGAACAATCAGATTCCTCCGTTTATTGTGCGCGGAGAGGGCGGCGACTACATCAAAATGTATATACTTATCGCAATAATGCTGCTTGGCGGCTTTGCAATTCTTGGCGGAATAATCAGGCGCATCAACATCAACAAGGCGCTTAAGCTCGGCGAGGATTGATAATACACAAAAAGGGTACCCGACCGTAAAGTCGGGTACCCTTTTTGTATATTGAGTCGCCAAAACCGATCTATGCTCAAGGCGGTATCGACAGCCGGCAAAATTACTTTGCGGTAACTTTATAAACTGTCGTAGATACCGAGTATATCTTCTGACCGTTTACCTTGATGAAAGGCTTGACATAATAGTAGTATGTCTTTCCGGACTCTGCGCTTGCGTCAAGATAGGTGGTTGCTTCGCCTGCGCTTATAACCGCCAGTGCCTTGCCCGTTCCGTTTGCGGATGTGCGGCGGTATACAGTGTAGCCGTCCGCACCCTTTACGCTGCTCCACTTAAGCAGTATGCCGTCCTCGGTAGCCTTTCTTGTGGTGATTTTGGTCTTGGCAGGTCTTACATAAACCTTGACGGTTCTTACCTTATCCGGATTGCTCTTTGCCGTTATTGTTATCGTCGCATATCCCGGCGATACAGCCTTCACCTTGCCGGATGAGCTTACCGTCGCAACACTTGTGTTGGAGCTTTTATATATCAGAGTTTTGTCAACGGCGTTTGTCGGATATATCTTAGCAGTAAAAGTAAAGCTGCCTCCAACGCTCAGCGTCTTTGATTTCGACGGAGTTACCGAAAAGCTTGATACCGGAATAGAAACCGTAACCGTGCAGGATGCCTTAACTCCGTTTACAGCCGTCGCTGTTATTACCGCCTGACCCTTCGATACAGCCTTAACCGTGCCGTCGGATGATACGGAAGCAACCTTTGAATTCGAGCTGCTCCATGTTACAGCCTTGATATCCGCGTTTGAGGGAGTAACAGCAGCCGTAAGCTTATAGGTCGAATTGGGCTTAAGGACAAGCTCTGTCTTGTTGAGAGTAACTGCCTGCGCCACAACAAGCGAAGAGCAAAGCGCATCGGTCATCGCCGTCCTGGGAGTAAGGCTGATGCCGCCCTCGCCGTTTCCGACCTGACCAACAGAGTTGTCGCCCCAGCAGAACAGCGTTCCGTCAGCGCGCACATATCCGCCGAAATAGCTGCCGATATCAACGCTTTCAGCAGAGCTCGAAGTGCCCTCGCCAAACAGATATCTGTCCTTCTCTGTGCCGTCGCCCAGCGCGCCGAACTTGTTGCAGCCGCAAAGCATAAGCTTTTCTGCTTCATCAATAATTGCGGTCGCATATCTGCCTGCAGCAACTGCTTTTCCTCTGTAGCCGACGTATGTAGCCTCCGCAACGACATAAGTATCGCCGGTTCCAAGCTGACCATAGGAATTTGCTCCCCATACCCAGACCTTTCCGTCATCGGATATGCCGACCGAATGATTTCCTGCCGCGTCTATCTTAAGCATACTAACACCGGAAGAATCTCTTTTATCCTTTATTTCAATGATTTCGGGAACCTGAGTGTATACCTTGTCCACTCTGTTGCCTATCTGCTTGCTTCCGTTAGCGCCCCAACCCCATACAGTGCCGCCCTTGTCCAGCGCAAGCACGTGGTTATCTCCGGCTGCAACAGCAGCAATATCGGTAAGCGAGTCTGATAAAAATGTGGGTGTGTCTATCAGCTTTCCTAAATCGCACAGTGTGCCCGATTTATTACTGCCCCAGCCATACACATCTCCGTCAAGCAGAGCTATGCAGAATTCCTTTCCGCAGGAGATCTGCACTTCATTGTAGCCTGCAAGCATCACATTTGAAGTAGGCGTCAGAATTTTGTCTACCTTATCGCCAAGACCCAGCATACTATTAGTGTTGTCGCCAAAAACAAATACCCTGCGATCGTCTGTCAGTACAAAAGTACATTTCGCACCACACCAGACATCAATCGGTTTTGCAGGCAGCTCTACCCTTTCAGGCTTGCCTCTCGATACAATATCGCCAAATCCAAGCTGACCACGGTCGTTGTTGCCCCATGTATAAAGCCTTCCGTCAGAAATAGCCGCCGCATGGTCTGTGCCGGCAGAATACTTTGCTACATTCTTCATAATCTGCACCGGCTTAAGCACATGGCTTTCCGAAAAACAGAACAGCTCGCCGTGAACGCCTTCTCCGGCAGTCTTGACCTCTCCACTTGAATAAAGCACCAGAGAATGACTTCTGCCAAAAGCCGCCGAAATAACGCCGGAAGCCGCCTTTTTGGGACTTGAACCGTCATCGGTGCAGCCATTCTGAAGCTGACCGCAGTCATTATCGCCCCAGACATAAAGCGCGTTGCTTGCGTTAACAGCCGCCGAAGAATCCGCACCTGCAAATACCGCCTCTGCTCCGCTTATGCTAAGCTTAACAAAGCTGTTTACTCTGGTTTTGGTGTCAGGGCACACCTGATTATCGTCATTCAGACCCGCTGCATAAACCGTGCCGTCGTCTTTCAGCACAACAGTATGCCTGCTTCCTGCGTCAACCGAGCAAACGTCGGTCATTGGTACAGCGGTAAACGTGGTATATGTACGATAGTTTCCCAAGCCGAACTGTCCATCGCCGTTGTCGCCGCTTGCGTACAGCTTTCCGTCGCCCGTCACAAGCAGAGTAAAATCATCGCCTGCAGCGATATCCTTTACGTTTTCCATAAGCTTTACTGCGGAGTTTTTTGAAGCGTTTGCCGTAAAGCCAAGCTCACCGGCGGCGTTGCTTCCCCAGCCGTAGGCAACTCCGTCAGTCGTTACCGCAACAGTATGGCTGTCGCCTGCGCTTACCGCCGCAACATTCTCCATAAGCTTAGTTGGAGTATAGATGTATTGCCCTATTTTTGCCGGATCGATCTGTCCGCTTGTATTGTCGCCCCAGCCATACAGCGTACCGTCCGCGTCTATCGCAAAGCTGGACTCACCATACGCATCAACGTATACAATATGATCCATGACCTTTACGCCGTCCGTGAAATTGATATCCGCACCTGCGCCAAGCTGTCCGTGCTCGTTGCTTCCTGCCGCCCAGAGCGACAGATCCGATTTTATTACAAGGCTGTGGCTGTCGCCTGCCGCTATTGTATCTGTGCGCAGCTCGCCGGATTGTGCCGCTGCGGTGAATGAAATAAGGCTCACCGCCTGCACAGCAGCAACAGCAGCACACAGTGCTCTTTTTACTCTGTTCATATTATGTCCTCCCCTGATGTTTTTACAGCATCGCTTTTTATTGATATTGCACGTTACGACGCCGAATTATTTAAAGAAGTAAAAACACTCCTTATTAACAAAACTAAATATAACGCCAAAACGTTACACCTTAATTAATAAAACGTCAAAAAAACGCCGAGGTTGCAGCCGGAATATGGAAAACCGCCTTAAAAGTCAATCTGTTCGCCGCCGCCGAGGTACATAAGCCTGTCGCCGAGTATCTCGTCCATCAGGTCAAAGCCGCGGAAGCCCGTACAGTGGCACGCGTATATTTTTTCCGCTCCGCTGAGCTTAAGTCCCCTCGCCTGCGCCGTAACATATTCCACGGGACAGTTAAGCAGCTTGGGATTGCCTGCCGAAAAGTGAAATCCCCCTATCACCGCAAGCACCGGAATATCATGCCAGCGCTGCTGCACGGTATCCATCATATTCACCGCGCCGCAGTGAAAACAGCCTCCGATAAGCACAAGCCCGTCCGACTTTTTCTTGTGAGGAAAAATCACCGCAAAGCTCTCATCCGAATGGTCAAAAACTACTTTTTTCCTGTTTTCTATCAATTTATAACCGTTATCGGGATTTATGTCTTTTTCGTTATGCGTCTCGCAGGAGGCAAGATAAAAGCCCTCTGCGACCTCCGAAAAGCTGTTGAACAAAACAAGATTTTCCTCGTACCTTCTGAAGAAGCCTGCGCCTGCGCCTGCGGCAGCCCTGAACAGCCCGTTTCTTCTGAACACCTCTGCTTTTGCCCCTGCGCGCAGATATATTTTCGCTTCGGGATTAAGCCGCATAACCGCGTCTATACCGCCGATATGCGCATGATGATTATGTGTTATCACCACCGCGTCAAGCTCGTCTATCGGCAGCCGCATACGCCGTGCGTTTTCTACCGCCTTTCCCGTAAGCCCCGTATCAATGAGATAGTTTTTTCCGCAGTATTCGACAAACAGCGACATACCGTTCTCTGTGAAGAGCTTATCGTTTACAGCGGTATTCTCTATCATACATATTATCTTCAAATTCCTCAACTCCCTGCCGGATTGCAAAATGCCGCGCCGCAAATCGCAGCACGGCACCTCGTGTGATTATTCTGCACTTTCCATAACGTGCCTTTTGATAGCCTCAAAGCTCTCCGTGCTGACGCAGTGCTCAATACGGCAGGCGTCCTCGGCTGCGATATCCTCGGGCACTCCCATAGAAATCAGCCAGTTTGTAAACAGCACATGACGTTCATAAACTCTCTCCGCGATAACCCTGCCCTTTTCCGTAAGCGTGATGAAACCGTTTTTATCCACTGTGATGCATTCTCTCTCGCGCAGATTTTTCATCGCAACGCTTACGCTGGGCTTTGAGTATCTTAGCTCCGCCGCTATATCTATCGAACGGACCTCGCCGTTTCTGTTATGAAGTATAAGAATAGTTTCCAGGTAATCTTCTCCCGATTCAAGAATTTTATCTTTCATAGTCTGACCGCCTTTCAACCCTGCTGTTATAAAACACACCTTTTTTGTAGTTACAACTATATTTTAATGATAACATAAACAAATAGTTTCGTCAAGTGCTGTCCGAATTTTTTAAGGCAACACCGCATAATTATTTTCGTGCGATTGCGCCGTCAGATTTTTCGTCAGGTTGTACAAATTGAGCGCAGGCAGGCTGGCGCCTGTCAAGCGAAATTTGTGTAAGATGACGGAAAAGATGCAAGCAAGCGTGCGGAAAAGGCGGTAGCCGTTAATTGTGCGGTGTTGCCTCAATATATTTGTAATTATTCTATGGATTTAAGCGATTCCACCATGCTGATTTTCTTAAGAGTAGCAGTCATTATCAAGTTGACCGCCAGAGAAAAGGCAATAGTGATTACAAAAGAGAAAACAAAAGACGTAGCGTGAATTGTTCGTCCGAACATAACCTCGTCTATCTCCGCAGTCTGCACCACAAAACCGCATAGGAACACGCCAAGCAGCAAGCCTGCCAGTCCGCCAAGCACCGATAGAATAATGTTCTCGCGGAATACATACGCCGCAACCTCGCTGTCGTAAAAGCCCAGCACTTTCAGCGTGGCAATCTCTCGTATACGCTCTGTTATATTTACATTGGTGAGATTATACAGAACGACAAATGCCAGCGCTCCTGCCGAAATGATAAGCACGATGATAACCAAGTCTATCATGCCCAGCATATCACTGAAAGCGTTCGACGACGCGGAGTTGAGTATCACGCTGAGTACCCCGTCGCAGCTCATCATCATTGTGGAAAACTCCTCGGCGGTCGCGTCGTCATTACTCATACCGTTAGTGAAATACACTATGTTATAATCCGGCGCATACCCGAAGACAGCAGAGTAAAGCTCCTCCGTCAGATAAACGTAATGGCTCGCATAATGCTCGGTAATTCCGCTTACCGTAACATCCCTTTTTTCCCTGTCGTTTATCATTATCTGAATAGTATCGCCCTCGCGCACCGAAAGCAGCTTTGCAAGCTTTTCCGTGATGATCGCCCCATCGCTTATAGACAGCTTTTTGCCCGTGGTTCTCTCATGCAGGTCTATCATGCCCTCCAGCACTGCGCTGTTCTCTGCGGCTGTAACATACGCCTGTACATTTGATTTCTCCGACGATACCGAATACTGCTTTATCAGCGCAGGAGTGTACACCGTCTGACTTTCGTACTCCAAAAGGCTGTCATACAGCGCCTGCTGCTTTTCTGCGGACATATCATCCTCCACCGCGATATATCCGCTGTACTGATAAATCTCGCCGTACTGCAGGTCAATTATGTCCGATACCGAGTTCTTTAGACCGAAGCCCGTCACCATAAGGGCAGTGCAGCCTGCAATTCCTATCACCGTCATAAGCATTCTGCGCTTGTATCTGAACAGATTTCTTCCCGAGACCTTTGCAAAAAATCCCATCCTGTTCCAGATAAAGCCGATTCGCTCCAGCAGCACACGCTTGCCTGCCTTTGGCGCCTTGGGACGCATAAGCGAAGCCGGCGTTTCGGAAAGAACCTTATTGCAGCTGAAAAATACCGTGACAGCAATCGCAGCAAGCATAGAGCCTGCCGACAGCATGATATTGAACAGCGAAAACTCACAGTATACTTCTTCGATTATATACATAATGGAATACGCATACATGATTACATTCGGGAAAATCACCATGCCTCCAAGCGCACCAAAAACACTGCCGATTACCGCAGCAATCAGAGCATACGCCATATAGTGCAGCATAATTCTGCCGTTGGAGTAGCCGAGTGCTTTCAGCGTGCCAACCTGTGTTCTGTTTTCTTCAACCATTCTTGACATGGTGGTAAGGCACACCAGTCCGGCAACCAGCAGGAAGAACACAGGGAAAATCGCGGCAATCTTGTCTATTCTGTCCGCATTGCTGCTGTACTCCGCATAGCCGGGATTATCGTCGCGCCTGAAAACATACCATTTTGCCTGACCTGCATCCTTTATCTTCTCTCTCGCGTCATCAAGCTCCTTTTGCGCGTCGGCAATCTCCCGGTTAAATTCGGCAAGCCCGTCCTCGTATTCCTTTTTTCCGTCCGAAAGCTTTAGCTTCGCATCCTCTATCTCCTGAACTGCGGCTTCGTACTGCTTTACGCCGTCCTCGTACTCTGCGCGTTTCTCGGAAATCTCCGCTGCGCCCTCGTCATACTGTATCTGAGCCTGCTCTATCTTATCAAGTCCTGCGCTATACTCGTTCATTCCGCTGAGGTAATCTTCATATCCCTCTAAAAACGCAAGCTGCGCCTGCTCGAATTTCTTCTGCCCCTCAAGATACTCCGCTTCGCCGTCGTTATACAGCTTCCATGCGGCTTCTATCTCCGCTTTTGCCGCGCCAAGCTGCGCTTCGCCGTCTGTCAGCAGCGCTTCGTTCGCGGCAAGCTCTTCGGCTCCCAAATCAAGCTGAGCCTTTGCGCCGTCAAGCTGCAGCTTAGTCTGATTCAGCATTTCTTCCATCGCAGCAAGCTCTGCTTTAAGTTGAATTACCTCGGGATTATACTCGCCGTATACAGCAATTGCATTTTCAAGCTGCATTTTGCCCTGCTCCAGCTGATACATTCCCTGCTCGTACTGCGCAACACCCGCGTTGTATTCTTCTTCGGATTGCGCAAGCTGCGCCTTGGCTGCGTCGAGCTGTTCTCTTCCCGACAGCAGTTCTGCGGCTTTTTCGTCTATCTCGGTCTGTACCAGAGAAAGCTTCGCCTTGTTTTCATCAAGCTGAGCCTTAGCTTCTTCAAGCTCCTTTTTGCCTTTGTCCAGCTCAGCCTTGCCCTTTATTATTTCTGCTTCGGCGTTGTTCAGCTCAGTTTTTGCGTCTATGAGCTCGCTTTTGCCCTTTTCTATCTCGTCCGCGGCTGTTTTTAGCTGCTGCTCCGCTTCTTCAAGCTGCTTTGCGCCGTCGTCAAGCTCCGCCTTTGCCTCGGAGAGCTCCTTTTCTCCATCGATAATCTTCTTTTCCGCGTCATCTATCTCCGATTTTGCTTCTGCTAGCTCCTTTTCTCCGTCAGCCTTTGCCTTAATAAGCTCCTCTTCTCCGTCCTCTATCTCTTGAAGCGCTTCACCGACAACCTCGTCGTACCTGATTTCGCTGCGCGCCGTGCCAAGCTCTTCAAGTCGGTCGGAAATTTCATCGCAAAGCTGTGTATATTCATCCGAATAACTCTGCATTGCTTTTAGATTTTCGGAGGTTACATATATCTCGGTGTATATATCCTGCGTAAAATTACTTTCCGTAACATACATAAACGCGTCAAGTGCGCCATCACCTATTGTTGTGCTGCCTTTCTGCGTCATCGAAATATACATCGGGGTGTCGAACGTTCCGACAATCGTATACTCGCTGTACTTAAGCGGGAACTCATCCGCGCCTGCGCGGTCCTCTAGCGATATTGTATCGCCGACCTCGAAAACGCTTTTCAGCTTGTTTCCGCTTATCAGGCATTCTGTCTCATTTTGCGGAAGCCTGCCCTCGCGCAGCACTATTTTGTTGACCGCGTTGTCATTCCATGAATACACACGGGTCATATACTCCTTGTCATGGTGTAACAACGCCATATCGGAGTATTTTGATGTGAAAACTCCCGTCACACCATCAATTTCTGCGATCGCAGCCGCATCGTCCTCGGTCAATCCAAACGTAGACATCACACGAAGATCAAAAAGCTGCTGCTTATCGTAGAAGTTATCTGCCGATATCTTCATATCATTGCCGGTCGCTTTTACTCCGCTGAAAAAGCCCACTCCGATGGCGCAAATCAGCAGTATCGACATAAAGCGGCCTTTGGATTTCGATATCTCGCGAAAGATATTTTTGTTTATTGTTTTCAAAATTCTGACCTCATCATCAAACACAAATTGTAATTACTACAATGTTATATACTATTAGTATATTTACCACTCAATCTCCTCAACCGGCATAGGCTCGTTGTTAAGTATGACCTTGCTTACCCTGCTGTTTTTAATTTTAATTACCCTATCCGCCATAGGAGCTATTGCCGAGTTGTGAGTAACCAGAATTACCGTCATTCCCTCATTGCGGCAGGTATCCTGAAGCAGCTTTAAGATCATCTTGCCTGTGTTGTAGTCAAGCGCGCCTGTCGGCTCATCGCACAGAAGCAGCTTCGGCTTTTTGCTGAGTGCACGCGCTATCGATACACGCTGCTGCTCGCCGCCCGAAAGCTGCGCAGGAAAGTTGTTAAGTCGTTCGCCAAGTCCGACCTTTTCGAGGATTTGTGCTGCCGGGATGAAATTCTTCGTTGTCTGCACCGCGATTTCAACATTTTCCTTTGCGGTGAGATTTGGCAGAAGATTATAGAACTGGAAAATGAACCCGATATCATTTCTCCGATACTCGGTAAGCTGCTTTTTGTTGAAGCCGTCAATGCGCTCTCCGTCTACGCTGATTACTCCCTCATCGCACACGTCCATACCGCCAAGCATATTAAGCACTGTCGTTTTTCCCGAGCCGCTGGGTCCAACGATTATAACAAACTCGCCCTTTTCGATGTCAAACGACATTCCGTCCGCTGCATTAATTGTTACCTCGCCCATTCGGTAACGTTTGTAAACATCCTGTAAAGAAACAAAAGCCATTTATTACCTCACTATTAAGCATGAATAATACAAAAGGGCAGGCAGAGAAAGCCGCCGCAAATGCGTCGGATTCCCTGCCTCCCTTTCATGTCAATTAACCATTAACCGCCAATCTTTGCCTTGCCGCCCATATAAGGTCTGAGAACCTCCGGGATATTGACAGTGCCGTCCTCGTTGAGATTGTTCTCAAGGAATGCGATAAGCATTCTGGGAGGAGCAACCACTGTGTTGTTCAGCGTATGTGCAAAGTACTTTCTTCCGTCAGCGCCCTTTACGCGGATACCAAGACGTCTTGCCTGCGCGTCGCCGAGATTAGAGCAGCTGCCTACCTCGAAGTACTTCTTCTGTCTGGGCGACCATGCCTCTACATCGAAGCTCTTTACCTTAAGGTCTGCAAGGTCGCCGGAGCAGCACTCGATGGTTCTAACGGGAATATCCATAGAGCGGAACAGGTCAACAGTGTTCTGCCACAGCTTTGTAAACCACTCTGCGGAATCCTCGGGCTTGCAGACAACGATCATTTCCTGCTTCTCAAACTGGTGGATTCTGTACACACCGCGCTCCTCGATGCCGTGCGCGCCCTTTTCCTTGCGGAAGCAGGGGGAGTAGGATGTCAGCGTGCGTGGAAGCGTCTCCTCGTCAACAATCGTATCAATGAACTTACCTATCATAGAGTGCTCGGATGTACCGATAAGATACAGATCCTCGCCCTCGATTTTATACATCATAGCGTCCATTTCTGCGAAGCTCATAACGCCTGTTACAACGTTGCTTCTTATCATAAAGGGAGGAATGCAGTAGGTGAAGCCTCTGTCTATCATGAAATCCCTTGCATAAGAAATCACAGCAGAATGAAGTCTTGCAACATCGCCCATGAGGTAGTAGAAACCGTTGCCGGCAACCTTTCTGGCGCTGTCAAGGTCGATGCCGTCGAGCTTTTCCATTATCTCTGCATGATAGGGAACCTCAAAATCGGGCACAACAGGCTCGCCGTAGCGCTGTATCTCGACATTCTCGCTGTCGTCCTTACCTATCGGAACAGACGGATCAATGATATTCGGGATTGTCATCATTATCGTCTTGATTCTCTCAGCCATTTCGGGAACGGATTTTTCTAACTTTGCAAGCTCCTCGGAGTACTCCTTTACCTTTGCCTTGACAGCTTCGGCTTCGTCCTTCATGCCCTTTGCCATATAGCCGCCTATCTCCTTGGCTGCCTTGTTCTTTTCTGCCTGGAGCGACTCCTTGCGCTGAAGTTCCTTGCGATAAGCTGCGTCAAGCTCAATAACCTCATCTACGAGAGGAAGCTTAGCGTCCTGGAACTTTTTCTTAATGTTTTCCTTAACTGCGTCGGGATTTTCTCTGAGAAATTTAATGTCTATCATGGTATTATACCTTCCTTTTTGTTGTTCTTTATGGCTTAACCTCGATTTCGGGAGGTTTGTCAGCTGCCCTTGATAAGCTCTTTCATTATGCCCTCGAGCTGTTCTTTGTCACTGAAGCTTATCTGCAAGGTGTTCGTTTTCTTGCCCTCGCATATCTTCACCTTTGTGCCCAGCAGCTCTGCAAGACTTAATTCGACCTCGGTATAGTACGCTATCCGCGGCTTGATTTCGTCGGTTTTCTGCTGCTCTTTTTTCGCTTCGCGCTTTGCTATCGCTTCGATGCTTCGTACCGAAAGCTCGCCGTCCGCCGCACGGAGTGCGATCTCCGTCATCAGCGCCGTGTCCTTTATCGCCTTAAGCGCCTTGCAGTGTCCTGCGGTAAGCTCCCCGTCCGAAAGCAGATCCTTTACCGTTTTCGGCAGCGTCAGCAGTCCAAGGCTGTTGGCTATTGATGAACGCGCCTTGCCAAGAGTTTTAGCAAGCTCATCCTGCGTCATCCGGTAGTTATCGATAAGCTCCTTGTAGCCCATCGCTTCCTCTATTGGATTGAGATTTTCGCGCTGCAGGTTCTCAATAAGAGCTATCTGCATAACCTGCTCTTCCGAAAGGTCGTCGCGTATCACAACAGGGACCTCGGACAGCCCTGCAATTTTGGAAGCGCGCCATCTGCGCTCACCTGCGATTATCTGATAGTTGCCGGTCGCCAGCGGTCTTACCAGAAGCGGCTGAAGCACGCCGTTCTCCCGAATTGAGGATGCAAGCTGCTCAAGCGCTTCCTTATCGAAGTTCTTGCGCGGCTGATTTTTGTTCGGCTCTATCTCAGCAATTCGTAATGTGCTGATGCTTTCGTTCTCATCGCTGAAATTGTTGTCGTCAAATATGCTGCTGAAATCACTTTTTATTCGTTTATTTGCCATTATTTCTCTCCATTTCGCGGCACTTTTCGAGTATTTCCTTGGATAAACGTTTGTATGCGTCTCCGCCCTTTGAGTTTTTGTCGTAATAGATTATCGGCTCGCCGTGGCTTTGCGCTTCGGTTATACGAACATTTCTCGGTATTTCCGTTTTGAATATAAGCTCCGGCTGGAAATTTCTCTTGATATCGCGCATTATCTCATTGCTTGCCAGCAAGCGCTTATCAAGCATCGTAAACACGATGCCCATAAGATTAAGGTCCTTGTTTGCTACCCTCTTCACCTTTTTTACTGTCTGCATAAGCTGAGCCAGACCCTCCAGTGCAAAGGGCTCGCAGACCATGGGAACGATGATCCTATCAACTGCCACCATTGCATTTATTGCAAGAATACCAAGCGACGGCAGGCAATCAATAATGATTATATCATAATCATCCTTTATCTGCAAAATTACCTTTCTCAGCTGATGATTTCTGTGTTCAACCTCTGCAAGCTGAAGCTCCGCCTCACAAAGTTTGTTTGTGGCGGGCATTATTTTGACATTTTTGTATCTTGTACTTATGATCGCGTCCTGCGGACGTATTTTCCCCATAATCACATCATATGTACTTGATTCAAGCGTCTTTTTCTTTATACCGAATCCTGTCGTAGCATTTCCCTGTGGGTCGAAGTCGATGATCAACACCTTTTTTCCGCTCGCACCCAGACCGGCAGCGACGTTTACAGATGTTGTTGTTTTGCCAACGCCGCCCTTCTGGTTAACTACGCCGATAACTGCACCCATATTTATCCCCTTTCACGATATATGTGATTTTTTTCATCCTGCTTAATAACACAATATAATATATATAGTATATCACATATGCGCGGAAAAATAAAGCTTTTTCTCAGAAAAATGCTGCATTTTTTGCAATTTCATATAAAACAACTACAGCGGCACTTGCAATGCCGCTGTTTTTGAGCATTTTTTTGTTCCACGTAGAACAATGCTTTTGTTGACCGCCTTTCACGATGCAGTTGGTGAATTGATAGGAATACGGATGGTGTACTCGTAAAAACTGTCGTTCATGTTTGTTATGGTTTCGCACTTGATATTTTCGTTTTTCATCCGCGATACGATCTGATTGATGCTATTGATATAGATTTTCGGAAACGGCAATTTGAATATCGAGCTCTTTTTTCTGCCCGAAACCTTATTCTTTGCGCCAAGTGCACTGTCAACAAGCTTTTCCGTCTGTTCAAGACTCAGCTGCTTTTTGATTACCTCGTGAAGTATGCACAGCCGCACATTCTCATCGCCTATTCTTATCAGCATTCTTGCCTGACGCTCCGAAATATTCCCGGTGATTATAAGATTACGTTCCGCATCGGTGAAGCGCAGTAAACGCAGCTTATTCGCAATCGTGGATTGAGCCTTGCCCAGTTTTCGCGCCGCCTCCTGCTGAGTCATGCCGTATACCGATATCAGCTTCTCTATTGCAATAGCCTCTTCAAAAAAGCTAAGATCGCTGCGCTGGATATTCTCAATTAAGGCTAGCACAGCCGACTTTTCGTCATCCACCCTCAATACAATACATGGGATTTCGGAAAGACCTGCAAGCTTAGCTGCCCTGCAGCGGCGCTCACCGCTGATTATCTCATAGATCGCACCGTTCTGCCTGACGCAGACAGGCTGTATGATCCCGTTTTCCCTTATGCTTTCTGCCAACGACATGATGCTTATTTCATCGAAATACTCCCTCGGCTGGGATTTGTTCGGAACAATACTTGTCAAAGGAATCATTATTACCTTTTGTACCGTCTTTTCTTTTGCATTAAATAGTGAATACATAAACACAACCCCTTTCTGATAAATAATATACCATAAATTAACAGATATTTCCATATGGAAATATCGCAGATTTCGACTGTAATTTGACTTAGTACAACAAAAAAAGCCGCTTTACAACGGCTTCTTTGATATATTTCCGGAATTTCTGGGGTATTTTGTCGGAGTATTTCTGACTTTTTTTGTAATAACAAGCCTTCGGTCATCTCCGTTTGGCAATTTATAGTCACGCACTGTCATTTTACCGCCGCCCAGAAGACTTACTGCATTATCGGCAGCCGTTACATCCTCATTAATTGACTTAAGCGCAATAAAACTGCCGCCTACTTTGACGAACGGAATACAATACTCGCTGAGAACCGGCATCGCAGCAACGGCTCTCGCCGTAGAAAAATCATATTTTTCGCGCTGTATTCTTCCCAATTCCTCGCTGCGTGCATGAATTACCTCGGCTTTTATGTCAAGCTCTGTACAAGCCTTTTCCAGATATACGCACCTCTTGTTGAGGCTGTCGCATAGCGTACCATGAAGATCGCTGCGATATATCAGCAGAGGAAGCGACGGAAACCCTGCACCGGTTCCGACATCAATAAAGCTTGCCCCTGACGGAATATCCAGCATGGTAAACGGCAGAACGCTGTCCACAAAATGCTTTATCACAACCTCTTCGAATTCAGTAATCGCAGTAAGATTGACGTTTTTGTTGTATTCGATCATAAAATCGAACAGCCGCACATACTTTTCTGCCTGTTCTCGGCTGATATTTATTGATGCTTCGGAAAATCTTGTGATAACATACTCAATTCTGCCCATCATTTCCTCCCTTGCCTGCCAGCCAAACGAGAAGCACCGATATATCAGCAGGATTTACGCCCGAAATTCTGCCTGCCTGTCCGACATTAAGCGGCTTGAACTTATTCAGCTTCTCCTGAGCCTCCAGCCTGAGACCCTTTATTGAACGATAATCGAAATCAGTAGGAAGCAGCTTTGCCTCAAGCTTACGCATTTTGTCAATCTGCTCCTGCTGAACCTTGATGTAACCCGAGTATTTCAGCTCTATCTCCAGCTTATTAACTATCGAATATTTCAGCTCCGGACGCTTTTTATCGAAAGGCTTTAGATCCTCATAAGTAAGCTGAGGTCTTTTAAGCAACTCGATCATTCTTATTCCGCTTGTTATCGGAGAAGTGCCTCGCGATACAAGCATTTCATTCAGTGCCTGAGAAGCATGGATAGTTGTCTTTCTGATGCGCTCCAGTTCTGCTTCGATAAGCTGCCGTTCCTGCAAAAAGCGGTCGTACCTCTCCTGCGGAACCAGTCCAATCTCGTAGCCTAACGGTAAAAGGCGCTCTGCTGCGTTATCTTGCCGCAGAATCAGCCTGTATTCACTGCGGGATGTCATCATTCTGTATGGCTCGGTGCAGCCCTTTGTAACAAGGTCATCAATCAGCGTGCCGATATAACTTGAAGCTCTGTCGAGGATAACCGGAGCCTTTCCCGAGATACTGCGCGCCGCATTTATTCCTGCTACTATTCCCTGTGCGGCGGCTTCTTCGTAACCGCTTGTGCAGTTGAACTGACCTGCGCCGTACAGACCGGGGATTTTCTTAAATTCCAGCGTGGGAAGCAGCTCGAGAGGGTCGCAGCAGTCATATTCGATGGCGTAAGCAGGCCGCATGATCTCGACATTCTCCAAACCCTTTATGGTGCGCAGAAATTGAAGCTGCACATCCTCGGGAAGTGAGCTGCTCATACCCTGAACGTAGTATTCATCTGTATCAAGCCCCATAGGCTCTAAGAAAAGCTGATGCCGCTCCTTATCCTTAAACCTCACGATCTTATCCTCTATACTCGGACAGTAACGCGGACCGACGCCCTCGATCCTGCCGGAATACAGCGGCGACCTATGCAGATTATCAAGAATAACCTTATGTGTATTCTCATTTGTATAGGAAACATAACACTCGACAAGGTTTTCAAGCTTATCCTCATTATCGAAAGCAAACGGAATTATCTGCTCGTCGCCCACCTGCTTTTCAAGGACATCAAAGTTTATCGAACGCTTATGAACGCGCGCAGGAGTTCCGGTCTTGAATCTCCGCATCGTGCAGCCCAGCTTTTTCAGACAATCCGTAAGACCTGTCGAGGGAAGAACGTTATCGGGACCTGCTTCGTAATTCAGTTCACCGATATGGATTTTTCCGTTAAGATAAGTGCCGGTAGTGATTATAGCTGCCTTACATTTATGTACAGCACCCAGCTTTGTTTTAACTGCGGATATCTTGCCACCCTCTGTTTCTACCGCCACAACCTCAGCCTGCTTAATGAACAGATTTGGTGTATTTTCAAGGCACTGCTTCATATATTGATGATACTTCACACGGTCGCTCTGAACTCTCAGGCTGTGAACAGCAGGACCTCTGCCCTTGTTCAGCATTCGCGACTGGATGAATGTTGCGTCCGCCGCCCTGCCCATTTCTCCGCCGAGGCTGTCTATTTCACACACTATCTGACCTTTAGCAGAACCGCCTATGCAGGGATTGCACGGCATATTTGCTATGCAGTCCAGCGACAATGTAAAAATTGCGGTTTTCATGCCAAGTCTTGCCGCAGCAAGTGCAGCCTCGCACCCTGCATGACCTGCACCTATAACAACAACATCATACTCCTCAAGAGTATAGTCCATAGTCATTTTCCTTTCAATATCTGATAATGTTCCATGTGGAACAATCCTAAAAACACGCCCGAACAATAAAGTCGCTCGGGCGCATTAATATTAATTAGTCCTCACTATCAGGAGCTTCTTCCTGAATTTCATCATCATCTGTCGGCTCAACATCGGGCTCGACTACTTCATTAGCCTCCTCGGAGAGAGAAGCTGCAATCTCCTCATCCGATACATTCTCGATTTCCTCGGTCTCCTCGTTTTCGTCGTGAGCCGTTCTGGTAAAGGAGGCAACATTGCTGTCCTCGCCAAGTCGCATTACTCTGACGCCGGAAGCAGGACGTCCCATCACTCTGAGGTCGTTGGCACGGAAACGAATGATAACTCCGTCAGTGCTTATCAGAATAACATCATCATCGGGACCAAGCGTCCTGATACCGCAGACATAGCCCTTTTCCTCGCTGACGGGATAATTCTTAAGACCAAGACCGCCCCTGTTCTGTTCGCGATAGCTGGACAATGCGCAGCGTCTGCCCATACCCTTGTCCGTTACAGTGAGGATAGTAGCCTTATCATCGAATATCTTAGTTGCGCCTACAACATAGTCCTCCTCGCGGAGTCTTATTGCGCGAACGCCTCTTGCAACACGTCCGAGCGGACGAGCCTTGTTTTCATCAAAGCGGATTGCCATACCGTTTCTTGAAGCAACAAGAACCGTGCAGTCGCCCTCCGTAAGGAATGCGGATACTATCTCGTCATCCTCTGCAACGGCGATAGCGCGAAGTCCTCTCTTGCGGATATTCTTGTATTCCGAAAGTCTTGTGCGCTTAACCATACCATTTTTAGTTATGCATATAAAATATTTATTATCTGCAAAATCGGTGGTTGTCATCATTGCGGCAACGCGCTCTCCCTCGTTAAGCTGAAGCAGGTTAACGATATTCATGCCGCGCGACTGCTTACCGCCCTCGGGTATCTCGTAGCACTTTATCCTATGCATATTTCCCTGGTTTGTGATAAAGAGAATATTCTCATGTGTGTTGGAAATAAACATATTCTCTACGAAATCCTCTTCGCGCTGCTTCATGCCGGACACGCCGCGGCCGCCGCGCTTTTGAATGTTGTAGATCTCAACCGGCTGACGCTTGATGTAGCCTATATTTGTATAGGTTACAACGCAGTCCTCCTGCGGGATAAGGTCCTCTATATCCACCTCGCCGCTTACCGGCTCGATAGAGGTTCTTCTCGGGTCGTTGTACTTTTTCTTGATAGCCTCGAGCTCTGAGCCGATAAGATGCAGCATTTTCACACCATCCGCAAGCAGCTCCAGCATCTCCTTTATCATCTCGCGCTTTTCGTTGAGTTCATCAACGATCTTGGATTTTTCCATACTGGTAAGCTGACCGAAGCGCATCTGAACGATGGCGTCTGCCTGCTCTTCGGACAGCGAGTAGGTATGCTCGGTGAAGAAGCCTGTCTGCGACACATCAATACCCTTAAACCGCTCAATAAGGCGCTGTTTGCCCTCGGGGATAGTCTTGCTGGAGCGCAGAATTGCAATAACCTCGTCAATGAAGTCGATAGCAAGCAAAAAGCCCTCAAGGATATGCGCACGCTCCTGTGCCTTTTCAAGGTCGTACTTAGTACGGCGAGTAACTACCTCCATCTGGAAATCGAGGTATTTCTCCAGCATATCGCGCAGCGGAAGTATCTTAGGCTGACCGTCAACAAGTGCCAGCATAATAACGCCGACCGTATCCTGAAGCTGTGTATAGGAATAAAGCTTGTTAAGTACAACGTTTGCATTTGCGTCACGCTTAAGCTCAATAACGATACGCATACCGTTTCTGTCGGACTCATCACGCACGACTGAAATACCGTCGATACGCTTATCGCGGACAAGATCACCGATACTCATAAGCAAACGAGCCTTATTCACCATATAAGGGATTTCGCTGATGATGATTCTTGTATGATTGCTTTCTTCGACAATCTCGGCTCTGCCGCGCAGGATGATTTTGCCGCGTCCGGTATAGTAAGCCGAGCGTATTCCACTGTAACCCATAATAATGCCGCCGGTCGGGAAATCGGGACCCTGAATTTTAGTCATTATCTCCTCAATAGTGGCGTCGGGATTATCAATAAGCAGCTGCAAAGCATCAATTACCTCTCCGAGATTATGCGGAGGGATATTGGTTGCCATACCGACAGCGATACCGTTACTGCCGTTTACAAGCAGATTGGGAAAGCGTGAAGGAAGCACAACCGGCTCCTGAAGCTTATCGTCATAGTTAGTTGTAAAATCAACGACCTTTTTATTGATATCGCGTATCATCTCGTCGGAAATTCTGGCGAGCTTGGCCTCGGTATAACGGTAAGCGGCAGCAGGGTCTCCGTCCACCGAGCCGAAGTTACCCTGACCCGAAATAAGCGGATAGCGCAGAGAGAAGTCCTGCGCAAGTCTTACAAGCGCGTCATAGACAGAAGCGTCACCGTGAGGATGATATTTACCAAGAACCTCGCCGACGGTATATGCACACTTACGCGTGGGCTTATCGGCGGTATTTCCTGCCTCGTTCATTGTATAGATAATACGTCTGTGAACAGGCTTAAGTCCATCGCGCACATCGGGCAGCGCTCTTGAGGTAATGACCGACATTGCGTACTGAATAAAGGAATCCTTCATTGTTTCCTCAAGGTCGATATTTATAAGCTTTTCTGAACTGAAATCAATATCCATTTTTCCTCCTTGGAATACCGTTATTTCATACTTCCCGAACCAAATTACAGCTCTGTCTTTTCACTCAGTATGCTGCGCAGCTCTTCCTCCTGTGATTTTGAAAGACATCTTTTAGGAAAGCAATAGGTCTGCCGTCTTGCTGCTATCAGCAGCAGTGATTCCTCATTCTCTGCAAAATCCAGCATATCCGTACAAAAAATAAAAATGTTTTTTACAGGTGCGATGTTTGAGATATCATCATCGCCATTATCATCCATTTTTATCTCGTCCTCTTTAGGTTTTATTATGGTATCTATCTCTATCCTGTCATCATAAACAGCAGCGGAATAATCCTCGGGATTTGTATCCTTGATTGCCTCTATTATCTTTTTTCTCATGCGTTTTCTGTCTGTCAGATTAAAATAGAGATTGAAAATACAGAATAAAAGTGCGGCATATGGCAGGAAGCTAGTATGATCCACTATTATTAGAACGATTGCAGCGACTGTAAGTAAAATATATGCCGCAAGCAGGATACGGTGCTTTCTGCCCGAAAATTTCTCCTGAAAGGTTTTCATTGCGCCGTCTATTTCCTCAAGCGTATTATCATAGCTGAAACGCAGCAGAGCTTCGTCCTTTTCTTCTTTTATTTCACTGCCTAAATCAGGGATTAATCCTGCCATTTGATCACCTCGTAAAGATCATATATCAAGATTTACTGCAAGCTTTGCATTTTTCTCAATAAATTCGCGGCGCGGTTCAACCTTGTCGCCCATAAGGATAGTCATAATTTCATCAGCCTTTGCTGCGTCCTCAACGCTTACTCTCAGCATTGTACGGGTCTCGGGATTCATGGTTGTTTCCCAAAGCTGCTCGGGATCCATCTCACCAAGACCTTTATATCTTTGTACATCTACCTTTGCATTAGGGTTATCACCCATAAGCTCTGCGATATACTGATCTCTTTCCTCATCCGAGAACGCATAGCGTACCTGCTTGCCCCTGAACACCTTGAACAGCGGCGGCTGTGCGCAGTACACATGACCCTGCTCCAGCAGCGGTCTCATGAAGCGGAAGAAGAATGTCAGCAGCAGCGTTCTGATATGCATACCATCGACATCGGCATCCGCCATTATTACTACTCTGCCGTAGCGCAGCTTTTCTATATCGAAATCATCTGCAATTCCGGTACCAAGCGCCTTTACAACAGGCGACAGCTTTTCATTGTTGTACACCTTATCCGCTCTTGCCTTTTCTACGTTAAGCATCTTGCCCCACAGGGAGAGTATAGCCTGAAAACGCCTGTCGCGTCCGCTTTTTGCAGAGCCGCCAGCAGAGTCACCCTCTACGATATAGATTTCGGTCTTGGAAGGATCGGACTCGGAGCAGTCAGCAAGCTTTCCGGGAAGACCGTTGCTGTCCATAACCGACTTTCTCTTTGCTTCCATAGCGCGCTTTGCCGCGTCACGGGCAGCCTGAGAATTCATCGCCTTGTTCATGATTATCAGAGCGGTATCGGGATGCTCTTCAAAGTAGTAGGTTAGCTGCTCTGTTGCAATCTTATACACTACCGGCTGAACCTCGGGATTACCGAGTTTGCCCTTTGTCTGTCCCTCAAACTCACACTCTGGGAGCTTTACGGAGATGATAGCGTTAATTGCCTCTCTGATAGCTTCTCCGCTGAATCCGGTAAAAGGCTTTTCCTCTTCCTTTTTCTTTGCGTTCTTCTTTACCTTATTCTTGTCGTTGGCTTCCTTATAAGCCTTTGCGTAGTCATTGATTACCTTGCTGAGTGCCTTTTTCAGAGCAATCTCATGGGTACCGCCCTCACCGGTATGGATATTATTTGCAAAGCTGCGGAAAACCTCGCTGTTGAAATCGGTGGTATACTGAAAAGCAATTTCGACATCAATACCGTTCATCTCGCCGTGCAGATAGATAACATCCGGATGAAGAACATCCGCACCGCGCTTTTTGTTGAGCCATTCGATATAGCTCATTATGCCGCCTTCGTACTGCATAATCTCTCTAACGGGATTTTCTGGGTCACGCAAATCGGACAGTACTATCTTAAGACCGCCGTTAAGGAATGCCTTTTCGCGCAGTCTTTCCTGCAGTGTTTCGTATTTGAATTCCGTAGTATGGAATATCTCGCCGTCAGGCTTGAATGTTACCTGAGTACCGGTGTGGTCTGTTTCGCCGATGATTTTGATATCCTCGGAATACTCACCTCGGTCGAAATGCTGGAAATGCACATTTTTGCCATCGTGTATCTCAACCTCAAGCCACTCGGACAAAGCGTTAACAACAGACGCACCAACTCCGTGCAGACCGCCGGCAACCTTGTATCCGCCGCCGCCGAATTTACCGCCTGCGTGGAGAATGGTAAATACGACAGTAGCCGCCGAAATACCCTCGGAATGATTTATCGCAGTAGGAATACCACGACCGTTATCGGTTACTCTTATCACATTATCGGGAAGAATAGAAACATCTATTTCCGTACAGTAACCTGCAAGCGCCTCGTCGATGGAGTTATCCACAATCTCATATACAAGATGATGCAGACCGCCCTCACCCGATGAGCC
>JBJESD010000140.1:0-6320 GCA_051882595.1 Oscillospiraceae bacterium
TCGGATGGCTGGCGCGGTCCGACAACGGAAAGCGAGGTCATCCGCTCAAGCGGCTTTAGCGAGCCCTTTACAAAAAGCACTATCGGCGGATCGGATATCTGCTTAAGCCGCTTTGGATAATCTTCGTCGTCCAGCGTAACAATGCTTATCCCAAGTCTTTGGCACTCGTTGATAAGGGCGCGCACCTCACGGGTACGGGTGCGCTCTACGCGCTGTTTTTCCTGCGGAGTAAGAAATGTGCAGCTGCCGTCGCGCATCGCCTTTGCCGCCTCAAGCGCCGAGCCGTATGTGCGCAGCAGCTCTGCTGTGCGGCTGTTATGCGGCAGCATCACAAGCAATATCCAAAGCCATATCTCTACGTTTTTCATCTCACCGATCCTTTGCAGATAAATTTCCCTTGCCCTTTTCCGGGCAAGGGATGTTTGTAAGCTATCAGACCTTAAGCACCATGCTGGAGAACGGCGGCAGAGTAAGTCCGTTAAGCTCGACCTCGGTGTTTGTAAGCAGATCGGTCGCTGTGCCGCCGCGGCAGAGATTGTAAGTAAACGGTGCTCCGTCGGCGTTGATCACAGTGATAAGCGTTTCATCTCCGCTCGTTCTTGAGAACGCATACTGACGGTTTGTAAGCTGAACCTGTTTATAGTCGCCGTATGCTGCGGCAGGGTGGTTCTTCTGTATCTCTGCCAGCGCTGCAATATGCGCAGTCAGGTCGCAGATTCCCTCGTTCTTCATCCTCTCGGCGTCAAACTGCGGTCTGAGGATGTCATCGCCATGTCCGCGCTTGTCGCCCTCAATGCCGAACTCGCTTCCGTAATACACCGCAGGTATGCCGGGCATCATGAACATAAGAGTATAAATTGCAGGCAGATGCTGCTTCTCCTTGAGTATGGAAGCCACTCTGGTAACATCATGGTTATCCACAAAGGTGTACAGATGCTTTCCGCGGTAGATGCACCAGTTCTCGCTGCCAAACTGGCGGTTGATGGAATGTGCTATCTCGAACATATTCATGTCATTGAAGCTGGAGAAAAGTCCCTTATAGCACTCGTAGTTTGTAACGCTGTCAAGCATCTGGTCGTTGCACCAGGTGTTATAGTCCCCGTGCAGGGTTTCGCCCAGCAGGAAGAAGTCCTCGCTGAGCCACTTGCAGTGACCGCGCAGCTCCTTGAGGAAGTTGTGATCAAGGCAGTATGCAACGTCAAGACGAAGTCCATCAATACCGAACTCATTTCGCCAGCCGGTGATGCAGTCCTTGATGTAGTTCTTTACCTCGGGATTGTACAGATTAAGCTTTACCAGCTCGTAATGACCCTCCCAACCCTCGTAATAAAAGCCGTCGTTGTAGCAGGAGTTGCCCTCGCGCACATGGAACCAGTCGCGCTTGCTGCTGCCAAGTCCATTTCTGCGCACATCGCAGAAAGCCTCGAAATCTCTGCCGACATGATTGAATACGCCGTCGATTATAACCCTGATACCGTTTTCGTGCAGAGCGTCGCAGACCTTTTTGAAATCCTCGTTTGTTCCAAGACGGCGGTCGATTTTTGTATAATCAATCGTATCATAGCCGTGAGCAACCGACTCGAAAACCGGACCGAAATAAATAGCGTTGCAGCCAAGCCCTTTGATATGGGGAATATCGTCGATAACTCTGAGTATGGAATGCGTCGGCTCGGATTGCCGGTCGTTGACACGGCTGCATCCGCAGTAGCCGATCGGATAGATGTGATAAAATGTCGCATTTTCAAACCAATTCATATAATAAACACTCCTACAAAAGAAATAATAAACCGGCAAATTGTACTATTATGCATACTCGCAGTACAGCCGCTTTGTATATTATACACCATTTTACACAATCTGTCAAGTTTTTTTGGTAAAATCCCACAAAATCACGTCCGCATTATTGCGCGATTATGAAAAAAACAACAATCCTATTGAAATAGGTTACATTACATGATATAATATATATAGGTATTTCCCAATCAACCCTAAAGCATAGTATGCAGGTTGATTTCATTGAAAGCGACAAGCCGCGACAGCGGCGAATCCGAGGGAAAATTTCCATACCGGTGCGTCAGTACACAGGTTTTGACCGGTTTTTTGTCTATTATTTCTGCTGTCCGTTCGAGTATTCCGTGAAGGGCCAAAAAGCCCTATAGGTAATGTACGGTTTTTGGCGGAATAATTCTATGTGATAAAGCTATTTTCTTTATGATCGGGAGATTATATTTATGCCAAAGACTCGCCTCAATTCCAATAAAATTCGTCGCATGACAGCGGTTATGATCGCTGTATCCATGCTGATATGCCTGCTTCCTACCATTGCATATTCCGCTAACCGCGGAGAGATAGTCAGAGTGGGTGCCTGCCCCGATTTCGGTATATCAAAAACGGGCAGCGTTTATTCCGGCTTTGCATATGACTACCTTACCGAGATACAGGAGTTTACTGGTCACCGCTACGTTTATGTCGAAGGTACTCCCGAAGAGCTTATCGAAATGCTTGCGGACGGTACAATTGATGTAATCCCTTGCATCACCGCAGGCGAATACGAGCAGCTGTTCAATAAGTATTTCGAAGAGAAAGCCGGCTCGTCCGATACAAATGCCATGCCGATACTCAGCAGCTCCTCGCTGATGAAAAAATTCACTGCCGTCTACGTCAATGCCACCCTGGAAGACCGCATCAGCTACTGCGATATAGACTCCCTCAACAAAGCTACTATCGGATATCTCGAAGAAAATACATACAAATATTTTTCGGACGACCGCTATATACGCGGCGATATTGACAACGCACAATTCGTCCCCTACTCTACCGAGGCGCAGCTAAAAACAGACTTCCTGTCGGGCAAGATCGACGCAGTTATAAAAGAATGTTTCCGCATGTGGGGCGACGAAAACGTAGTGTATCAGTATGACACGAGCGACTGCTATTTTCTGGTATCCGGCGAGGACGCCTCGCTGGCACGGCAGCTGGATGTTGCGGTAAACAGCATAATGATGCAGAAAAGCGGCTTCGCCAATGCTATCTATAAAAAGCATATCGAAAAATTCGGCGCACAGAAATATGCCTTTAGTTATTCCGAGATCAGCTATATTGAAAGCAACCCCAAGCTGGTAGTGGCGTATAACGTTCAGGCAGGCATCATGGAAAGCTTCAACAATGCAAAGGGAAACATCGTCGGAATGACAGGTGATGTGCTTGATGAGATAGAAAAGCAGACCGGTCTTGGTATCGAAATCAAGGCTTGCAGCTCTCTTGAAGAGGCAATGAGGATGCTTTCCGAGGGAAAAGCCGACATCGCCTGCGGTGGAGTGACCCGTCAGAGCGCTGCGCGCTATGGCAGCTTTAAAATATCTTCACCGTATTCCATAAGTCCCGCGGTATTTGTCGGAAAAACCGGAACCCAGCTCAACAGCGGAATAAAGATAGCTGTCCCCTCATACCGCGACGATATTTCCGAATTCATCAGGCAGAACTATATAAACGCCTCGCTGTTGATGTACAACACCGCCGAAAAGTGTATGCAGGCTGTGAATGAGGCACAGGCGGATGTCGCTTGCCTGTGCGCTTACGATACGATATATCTGATAAACTCCGCCTACAAGGACTTTTCCGTTCTGTCCGTTACCCCGATAAGCTACAATGAATGCTTTGCATTCAGAGAAGACGCCGATTCCAATCTCACCTCACTTATCGGCAAAGCCCTTATAAACATCCATGCATACAGCGCTACGAAAAGCAGCTATAACAGCCTTACGCACAGCAGCGAGCTTTCACTTATCAACGCTGTGCCGATACAGGTGATGTATACTGTGCTCATCGCACTTGCAGTAGTGGTTGCCATAGGTATCGCCATTCTGTTTGCAATGCGGTTGAAAGTAAAGCGCGACAGCGAGATAGACACCCTGACCGGCGGCAGAAACAAATTCAAATTCATAGAAGATGTCAAAAAGCTTATGAAAAGGACTCCACCCGAAAAGTGGGCGATGGTGCTTTTCGACATTGATAAGTTTAAATATGTCAACGACCGCCTTGGTTATCAGGAGGGCGACAGGATGCTTGAACGCATTTACAAAACGCTCTCTGACAACATGGAAGAAAACGAACTGTTTGCGAGAGTATCCGATGATAACTTCGCCTGCATAATCAAGAATGGCTCGGACGCGGAGATAAGCACGCGCATGACCAACATCTATGCCGAGTTTGAGCGCCGCAACAGCCTTTTCGTAAAATACCCCGTTGTATTCAGCGCAGGCGTGTGCCGTATGGGTCAGTGCCGCGACGGCGGAAAGGATATTGATGTAAACACCGCTCTTGACCGCTGCATTATCGCAAAGAGGACAATGAAGAACACCCATTTCTCTTCGGTTGCATTCTACGACGGAAAGATACGCGATAAGGCGCTTCGCGAAAAGGACTATGAAAACATAATGCCGATAGCGCTGGAAAACCACGAATTCGAGTGCTATCTCCAGCCGAAATACGGGCTTAAATCGCGCCATATCGAGGGCGCAGAGGCGCTTATCCGCTGGAACAGCAAGGATTTCGGCTTTGTGTTCCCCAACGAATTCATCCCGATAAGCGAGAAAAACGGTTTTGTGGTCGAGCTTGACTTCTTCATTCTCGAGGAGGTCTGCCGCGCAATGCGCCGCTGGCTGAACTCAGGCAAAACTCCCGTGGTTATCTCGGTAAATCAGTCAAGGCTGCATCTCAACTACGACGACTATATCTGGCGTCTGCGCGAAATCGTGGATAAGTATGAGATCCCCTACGAATATATCGAGCTGGAGCTTACCGAAAGCGTGTTTATGGAGAACGCCGACAAGCTTCTGGAAATAATGCAGAAGCTGCATGACATCGGCTTCAAGCTGTCGCTCGATGATTTCGGCAGCGGTTATTCCTCCCTTAATATGCTCAAGGATATTCCCGTTGATGTTGTCAAGATTGACCGCGAGTTCTTTAACGGCACCGTAAATTCCGAAAAGGGCAGAGCCGTTATCTCAACAGTCATCGACCTTGCCAACAACCTTGATATGGATGTTATTTCCGAGGGCGTTGAAACCGTAGAGCAGGTTGAATTCCTCTCTCAGATTAATTGTTCCATGGTTCAGGGTTACTACTTCGCAAAGCCCATGACTATTCCGCAGTTTGAAAAACTGTGGGAAAAGGATCTTGAAAGCAAACAAAGCAATACAACACAGAACAACTAAACACAGCGGCGGGTGTAAATCCCGCCGTTTGGCTTGTTATAAGCAACAAAGGAGAGAATATGGACATATTATACGATACAGTACAGGGAATCCCCACAAAGCTCTATACTGCGAAGAACGCATGGGGCACCATCGTCGCGCTGCACGGCTTCGGCGGCAGCAAGGAGAGCCGCGCTATACAGGGGCTTGCGGAACGCGTGTGCAGCAGCGGACTTAACGTGCTCACGTTCGACCTGCCTGCGCACGGAGTACGCACAGACCCCACCGAGGCTCTGGAAGCGGAAAACTGCGCCAAGGAGCTTTTGACGATTGAACGCTGTGCCGCCTCTCTCGGCGGAAAGCTGTTTGCTTTCGCAACAAGCTTCGGCGCAATGTGCCTGCTGCAAAGGCTTGACAGGCTGCCCGATGATTATTCGGGTATCGTGCTGAGAGTGCCTGCCGTAAATATGGCAAAATCACTGCTTGCGATAGCAAGCAGAACAACCCGGGATTTCAGCCTTGAAAAAGCAAGGCAGGACGGCTTCAGGCTGGTTCTCGGAAGAGAATATATCATCCCATATCCGCTGTACGAGCAGCTTGTCGATATGCACTGCCTGCGCACAAGCAGCGCATGGAACAGCAGCCGCATTCTTACGGTGTATGCGGAATGCGACGAATTGGTCGACCCTGCCGATACCGAAACATTTCTGCGGCTTAATCCGGATATCGGAGCGTTTTGCGTCAGCAAAAGCACCCATCGTATGCCACAGCCGCAGCATCTTGCCGCAGCCTTGGATAAAGCAGCAGAATTTCTGCTTGGATATAAAGAATAATTGCGAAAGCCGGAAAAATCCACAATTCGGCTTGTGTATAATTAACAAATATTTTCAACTGCTTGACAAAGCGTTCGTTGTAAGCTATAATAAATATGTATAAAATTTACTGTGCAGACAGAAATAAACTGCCTGCATTTCACCAAAAACACGCGTCATAATTATCCGTGCAAACGCAGTGTGATTACATAAGGGAACCTCTAAAAACCGGTTTGAAAAGGGAAAATGGGTAGAGCGCACCAGTGAATGCCTTTGTTACGCGGCATCCGTGCCGCGTTCTGGGCATTCACTT
>JBJESD010000141.1:0-75474 GCA_051882595.1 Oscillospiraceae bacterium
CGAACAAAGCGCCCACTCATCCACATCCGACAATGTGTATCTCTGTAACGGGAGAACCCGAAACCGCCTACTGTAAGGTTCAGCGATCCTGCTCAAGGAGGAGCTATGGCTGATATACGTTACCGCCTCGCACCACACGGCGGCTCTCTGAAAATCGTATAACGGCTTTATTTCCTATCAACGCATTTCAAATATTGGATCAGGCTGTCGATAAGTCGCCATCTGCGGCGTCAGCGCAGCAGCGACAGCCACAAAGGCTAGTCGCAGCTACGCTTCAGAGTAACACGAAGTGTTATTCGTGCATCTGACGGCTTCTCGCCACCCTTGTGTGGACGGTTGACATGGTGTCTGCTTTGCCACAGTTGTGGGCGGTTATGTCACTGTTTGCGGTATCATCGGCATTTCTGACAAGCAATTCAGCCTGAATTTTATTCATTATAACACAGCGGTCGTTTTTTGTCAACCCCCCGACGCGATAATTTGCTTTTTCCCTGCATTGTAAGCAGCAAGCCGCACATCGCCAATACGCATACCGACATTCCTGCATTGACCGAGAACAGTGCGGACTCGGGCGGCGCATATGCCGATACCGCATGAGCCGCGTCTGTGAATGTCTGCAACGGGAGCAGCCTGCCTGCTATCCCGGCGATAAGCGCGCTGATTGCGGCGGCAGGCAGACGGGTAAGCAGGAACATCCTCAGCGGCACACTTCCCGAGGTAACGGCGCAGACCTGAAGAATAACGCATATTCCGCCGAAAGACAGCAGTGCCGCACACAGCGCAAAGGAGTGTCCGCCGAGCGGGGATATCCCCTGTATCCTGCTTATCTCGGTGAATGCTGCAAAGACCGAGCTGCCAAGCAGCTTTTCCGCAGCGGCGGATATACCCAGTATTCCAAGCACGGCGTCTGCGGCAGAGGCTGCCAGTATCATGGCGCAGACAGTATACAGCACGCGCGCCGCGGACATCACCGAGCCTACAAAGCAGCCGCCGGACAGGTCAAAGCCGATGTCTGCCGGGGCAAGCTCTATACGGTGGGCGCTGCGGCAGATGATTATTGCCATGATAAGCGATGTGATAAAGCAGCAGGCGAATATGGCGGCGCCTGCTGCGGCATTTCCGAAAACGCGCAGCCCGACTATCGAGAGGATAAAGGACGGACCGCTGCCGTAGCAGCAGCAAAGCAGCCTGCCTGCGTCCTCGGGGGAAAGGCGGCGGCTGTTCACCAGCCCTGTAAGCAGCTTTGCACCGACGGGATATCCGCCGATATTTCCCAGCACGAACACTGCGCAAAGCTCCTCGTCAAGCCGCAGCAGCTTTGACAGCGGAAAAGTCAGCGGTCTCAGGGCAAGGCGGTATAGTCCGCTGTTCTGCAGATACACCGCAAGCACCGTGAATGCGAACAGCGACGGCACTATCACCTCAAGGCAGGAGGAGACCGCCGCCGCAGCTGCACTGCCGAAAACGGCAGGCTCGGCGAGTATTATCATTCCTGCGGCAGCAGCGGCAGCGGATATTATGTAGCGCATAAAAAGCTCCTTTGTTCTGTTTTCTTGTTCTGTATCATATTATGTCCTACAAGACAAGTTTAGGACAGAAATCGAGGGGTGGACATGGGAATAAAGGAAACGCTGATAAAATTCAGCGAGGCTCCTGCGGAGGCTAATGTAGCCATAACGGGAAACACTGTGCTGAGGGCAGAGAACTGCATTTGCATCACTGCCTGCGATGAGAACATAGTCGAGCTGCGGCTTAAGGACCTATCCCTGCGCATAATCGGCAGCGGTCTTGTGCTGGAGAATTACGGCGCATACGGCGTAAAGCTTACGGGCGTCATCCATTCGCTTACCTACGAAGAAAGCGGGGTGTGATATGTCTGTTTTCGGTATTTCGCGCGGTATGCTGCTTGGCAGCGTGGAGTTCAGCGGAATAGGCGGCTTTCAGGAGCGCTTCGTTTCGGATATGATGGACGAGGGCATACCGCTGAAGCGCGTAAGGATAGCAAACGGGCGGATAAGCGGCGCGGTTTCTCCGCTGCACTATTACACGGCAGCCGAAACCGCGCGCAGTAACGGCGTGCGGATAAGGGCAGGAAAGCGCAGGGGGCTGTATTTCACTGCACTGCGCTATCGCCGCCGCACAGGTCTTCTGATTGGCGCGCTTTTGTTTGTAATGATATTATCTATCGGAAAAATCACCGTTTCGGATATCAGGATAATGGGCGACGCGCCCGAGGCGCAGGTGGTGCGTATACTTGAGGAGTGCGGAATAGAGCGCGGAGCGCTGAGCCGCACGCTTGACTTCTCTCTCGCGGAGCGCAGGATAATGCTGGAGATAGAGGACGTCGCATGGGTGGATGTATCTTTGGAGGGCTGCCGCGTAACGGCGACCGTCAGGGGTGCAACGCCAAAGCCGAAGATGCTGGACGCTTCGGTGCCCTGTAATATCGTTGCCGCACGCGATGCAATGGTGGTGGAGGCGGTGGTGCGAAAGGGCGTGCAGGTAACCGCCGTAGGCAGCGGCGTGCAAAAGGGAGGGCTGCTTGTCAGCGGCACTGTGGCGGACGGCGGCGAGCGGCTTCTGTACCGTCACGCAAGCGCGCAGATAATCGGAGAGTTCACCGAAACGCGTGAGTTTTTCGTGCCGTACAGCGAGACGATAAAGGTGGCGGACGGCGAAAAAACCGAGTTCAGGTATCTTGTTATCGGCGATGATGTATACAAGCTGTTCACCGGAAAAGCCTATGTCGAGGACGCGCTTTACACCGAGCAGACCGAGAAGCCCTCATGGCTGGGAGCAGCTCCTATCAAGATAAGGACGGGAATATTCACAAAGTACCGCAGTGTTGATGTGGTGCGCAGCGACGACGACTGCCTTAAGCTGCTGAAAAAGCAGAGAGCGGATTTCGAGGAGAACTTCTATCCCGATTACGAGATAGTATCGGCGGCAGAGAAATGCTTCCCCGAAAAGGACGGCATACGGCTTGTCGTGGATTACACCCTGCGCGGCGACATCGCCGAGGAGCAGGAGATAGAGGTGGATTTACTCAACGAAAAAACAAATATGTCGTAAAGTTAACAAAAACTTAAACATTGGGTGGTATACTCACATTGGAAATATGTGCCGTTGTTATGGCGAAGCAGGGAGCAAAGCGAAACGGCTTCATGCATAAAGCGGTTACGCCGGATATCTGAAAGGTGCAGGTGATACATAATGAAAACAGGACTTATACTCGAGGGCGGCGCGCTGCGCGGCGTGTTCACCGCCGGCGTGCTTGACCGTCTGATGGAAAGTGAGATATATCTCCCGTATGTCGTGGGAGTTTCGGCAGGAGGCGGCAACGCAATGAGCTATTGCTCGCACCAGCAG
Source organism: Oscillospiraceae bacterium (assembly GCA_051882595.1). GTDB lineage: Bacteria > Bacillota > Clostridia > Oscillospirales > Ruminococcaceae > CAG-115. The sequence continues at coordinate 3,370 of JBJESD010000141.1, forward strand.
GGCAGGACGGTTCGGCTTATGACCGCCCCGTCGGAGGAAACATATTACGGCTTCAGGCAGTTTCTGGCAAGCCATCGGCTTATCAATCTTGACAAAATGTGCTACGAGTACCCGTATAAGCAGTTTCCGCTGGACTTCAAAAGCTATTTCGGCAGCGGAATAGAGGCGGAGTATGTGTGCACCTGCTGCGAAACGGGCGAGGCGGAGTATCTCACCGAGCAGCGCGACGAAAAGCGCCTGCTTACCATCTGCAAGGCGACCTGCTCTGTGCCCATGCTGTGCTCCCCGGTGGAGCTTGACGGAAAGCACTATCTCGACGGAAGTATCGCGGATTCCATTCCGATAGAGCGTGCGCTCAGCAAGGGCTGCGACAGGCTGGTTATTGTGCTGACGAAGCCGGAGAGCAATGTTGCACCCACCGACTACCGCATATTTAAAGGCGTGCTCCAGACAATATACAAGGACTATCCGCGCTTTGTGGAGAAGTGCCTTGAGCGCGTGGATAACTACGACAGAACCGCGCGGCTTATGCAGCAGCTTAAGGATGAGGGCAGGGTGCTTGTCATCCGTCCGCAGACCGAGCCTATATCTAAGTTTGAGCACGATTATGACAAGATAACCGATTTTTACCGCCACGGCTATGACCTTGCAGATTCGAGGATAAGCGAGATAATGCAGTGGTGCGGAATAGCGGACGCGGTATATGCATAAACAAAAAGGGGACGGCTTTGTCGTCCCCTCAGTCTGTCGATAAACCGCCATCTGCGGCGTCAGCGCCGCTACGACAGCCACAAAGGCTAGTCGTAGTGGCGCTTCCTAGCATCTGACGATTTCTCGCCAGCCTGTTATTGACTTTTTCGACAAGCTGAAGGGGACGACTTTGTCGTCCCCTTAATTGATTATTTAAATCCTAACAGGCTGCTAATTCATCGCACAAAAGGCGTTATTTCACAGTTTGATGGGTGCGGAATGCCAAGAAAGTATTGCATAAGAATACCATGGCTTACTACTATCACCTTTTTGTGATCTTCATATTTACACAGCACTTTGCCGACTCTTTCTTTTATCATTTCGGCGCTTTCCCACGGTCTTTTTTCACCCTCGGGATACTTTCCGCCGCAGGCTGTGAATTCATGGTAATAGCTGCATGCTGTTTCGTCGTCGAGATAGGAATATCCGCAGGCATCCGCAAACCACTCATGCAGGTCGCTTTCAACCCTGATATCGGTGTTAAGCTCTTTCGATAAAATCGCCGCGGTATGCAGCGCCCGTCCGTAGGGAGAGGTGATTATAAGATCCGCTCCGAAAAGCCTTTCATCTTTGGCGGCGGTCTTTGCCTGTTCAATTCCTTTTTCGGAGAGGGTGCACATGAAATATCCCTGATTTATGTAGAATTTACTGCCTGCCTCGCTGTAATCCGCTTCGCCGTGGCGTATAAAATAAAACTCTGTCATTTTCTCTTCCTCACTATTCGCAGCATATTCCAATCACCGTGCTGAGCACAAACTCCGAAAAGGGAACGTCGTCCGGGCACACGGTACATTGTCTGTAATCCTCGTTGACAAGCTCGTTGTTGGGGATGATGGCAAGGTCTGCCGCCTTTAGCATGGGGAGGTCGATAGCGCTGTCGCCTGCGGCAATGAGGAAATCCGCGCCTATCCGCTTTGCCATCCTCGCAGCGGCAGCGCCCTTGTCGGCGGCAGGCGGAAAGAGATATATCTTCTTTCCGGCGCGCTTTACATTCAGCTTTGTAAGCTCTTGTATCTGCGCGGCAGTTTCGGCAGGGTCAACACCCTCGGCGCAGTATACAAACAGGTACATCTCGTCCACTATCCTTACCCGTATGAAGCTGTCCTGCGGCAAAAGCAGGTCGTACATCCGCTGTATATCGTCCTTATAGTCCAGTGTTGCGGCGAGCGATTCCTCCCACCACTCCTCGTCAAGACCAAAGGCGCCCAACAGCAGCGTCCCGTTTGAAACAAGCGCATTTTCGGGAGCGGCGGCGCCCCACTTTATGCGCGAGTACTGCTCCACCGAGCGCGTAGTAAGCGGCACAGTAACAACGTTTTTGTATGTATTAAGCTGCCACAGCAGCTCAAGGGTCCGCGCAGTGGTAAAGCCCTGCTCCTTGTCCTTTAGTATCTCTATGCAGACATCGCCGCTGCGCCTGTGCTTGTAGGAATACAGCAGGGTATTGTCAAGGTCGCAGGTGAACAGAATTTTTCTCATCTCAATTATCGGCGATGCTTCTGATAAGTCCGCAGGCTTTGTAGTTTTTCAGCGGATATCCCTCGACTTCAACGCCTTTCTCCTTTGCAAGCTGATATATGTGTCCCAAATGCTCGTTATCCTCGGTGCTGTGGACAAGCAGCTTCCATGGTACGCGGCGAAGCAGCACCCTTGTTGCCTCTCCTATGCCCGGCTTTACGAGATTGATGTCGGCTATGCCGAATTTCTCCGCTATCTCGGTTACTTCCTCCATGCCCGTGCGGTCGGGCGCTTTTGAGAGCAGCGGCTTTGCCGCAACGTCAAACTCCTGTGTAATGCGGTCGATAAAGTGATATGTAAGGTCCTTGCTTTCAAGCTCGCCGTAGTACATCGCGCCGTGGAAGTCGTTTTCGCCGATTATGTCGCTGCGCAGAAACGTCCTGCTCATAAGTCCGGAAACTGTGGAGTTAAGGCAGCTGCTTGCGATGAGAAAATCCTCATACGTTCCGCAGATACCTGCGATATTTGCCGGGTCGCTGAGCACCGCAAGCGAGGGGTCGATGCCGCTGTAATCCTGCATGGCAAGACAAAGCGTGCGCTGTATTGCGCCCTTTCCCGTCCAGCCGTCCACAAAGCGGATATTCTGCGGCGCGTGGCGGTCAAGGATGTATTTCATCGCGTTTTTATCAATGCCCCTGCCGCGGATAATGGATATGGTGTAGTGCGACACATCGGCTCCGTACTTAAGCCTGATATAGCGCTTAAGCAGCACACCTATCGGCGTACCTGCCCTTGCAAGCGAAACCAGCACGGTATCGCATCCGGTTTTTGCATATATCTTATCCGCCGCTGACATAACCGCCCCTGCCGTTATTTTTGCGTATCGCTCCAGCGCGTCATAAAAAGCGGCAAGATACTTTTCGGACGGCTCGTATTCTATGGGCAGCATCTCGCAGTAATGCACGCCGCTTTGAATGCGCTGCTCGCGCTCCTTTGTGCCCAGAGGGGTCACAAGCCCCGTTATATCCTTAAGCAGGATGGTAACATCCTCTTGCTGAAAGGTGCTTCTCATGTCGATACCTCCGCTATCGCAAGATATGGATTGCCATGCCGTTTTAGCACCGCTGCGATGTCATGTATCGCGGCGGTATTGCTTCCGTCTGTCATAACAAGCACCGCGTCGTAGCGGTCGGGATTGTAGATATAGGTCTCGCGGCTGCTGTCGTAGAAGCTGTGCACGAGGTATCCCTCGCGTATGGGATAGCCCTGCGCAGAGCATATCCCGATAGGACTTCTGGTAAGCGAATGGGTGAACACTCCGCCGAAGCCGCGCTGCTCGAGATACTGCCCCATGACTATTGCAGGGTACATAAACTCCTCCGTGCCGAGGACAAGCACCCTTTCTGCGCCGTTAAGCCTGTCGGAAAGGCGGTAGTACAGCTTCTCTGCAAGCCTTTTGCAGCACTCGGTGTACTGTGCTGCGTCCACGCCCTTTCTCGGGTCGGGAAGCTCTGCGCTTAGTATCTCGGGAGTGATGTCTGTTCCGATTATTCGCTCGGCAGGGGAAACGTTAAAGTGTTCCACCGCCGCCGTATAGTCCTCCTCGGGGAGCTTTAGCAGGCACTCGCTGATGATACCTGCGTTTTCCAGCCGCGCAAGGTTTTCGTCTGATACACGGCTGATTATTGAAGCCGCGACAATGCGCTTTCCCTCAAAGCCGCTGACTGTGCGAAGCCGCTCGACAATGTTTATCAGGGTTTTTCCCGTGGATATCTCATCATCAATGAGGATAACGGTGTCCGTCCTTTCGGCATAGCCGGAAAGCCTGTCGCAGCACAGCTTCTGCTCGGTGGCGTGGCTGTGCTCCTCCGAGAAATACAGCATGGCGTCTGCTGTGATGTCCTCGCGCGTTGTGTGGATATAGCTGCAGCCTAAGCGAAATGCGGCAGCCGCGCCGATAGCGGTAGCAGTCTCCGCAAAGCCGATTACAAGTCCTGCTTCGGGATATTTTTCGCGCAGCATATCGCCGAGTGCATACATCATATCAAGCGCGGCGGTAGGGCTTACCGCAAGGTGCTTTCCCTGAAGAGGGTTTACCAGCAGATAGCTGCGCTTATTGTTGTTGTATCGCTTTGCGAGTTTTAGTATATCATCTTTTGTGTATTTCATGTTTTCTCCGTTAAAGGCAGATCGGGCTTTCGATATGCGCTACTCTCTGCTCCGAAAAATCGGGGTATTGCCAGCTTGCCTCTCTGCCGAGAAGCTGTGCCATTGCCAGCGCAGGCAGGTTTATTCCGGTAGCCTTGCAGGAAAGCTGCAAACCTCCCGACATACGCGGATTTATCTCCAGAAGATAGGGCTTTCCGCCCTCGTACTTGAACTGAATATTCATTGGCATTTTTAGCTTAAGCCTGTCCATGATTTTCTCGCAGGCTGCCATTATCTCGGGCTCGAAGCGCACGATTGAATAGCGCTTGCCGGTCTTGCAGCGCGGAATTATCAGGTTTCTGCTCTCTGTCGCAAGGCAGTCGCAGCTGTACTCCGTGCCGCTGAGGTATGGCATAACCAGCATGGGAATGCAAAAATCATACTGTGACATCACTGCCAGCGCCGTGCTGTACGTCACCTTGAAGCCGGGCTTGTTGTACAGTCCGCTGAGGCTGTCCACGGACGGGTCGATAATGCGGAAGCTGCGCGCGCCCTCGTCCTTTACAAGCTTATAGCAGACCCTGTCCCAGTCGTTTTTAAGCGCCTCGTATGCGCGTGTAAACTCCTGCACCGAGCCTGCGCTGAACATAGGAGGAATCTGCTCGGGGCAGATATCGCGCATCATCTCGTAGGTCAGCAGCTTGTCGTCAAGCTGTTCCGCGATGTCCGCACGCTTATCGGCGAACAGCCTTGTTCCGGCGGCTTCAAAGTCCGCCGCGCGTTTGATTACTGCGGCGAGCCCTCTGCGCGGCACGAACACATCAACGCTGTGCTGCTTGCAGAAATCCACGCACCACTGCGCGTAGTCCTCGTCGCTTATGCCTGTCGGCTCGGAATGCCACTCGTCGCAGGCGGTGCGGAACACCGAAACATCATTCGTTCCCGAGCCTATCACCCAACATGGCTCTTCCAGTCCGTCCCGTATCATGTTGATAAGGTGATATGCGGTGCTGAACCAGTGATTGAACCAGATCTTCATACCGTTGTCCTTTCCTTAATGCCATAGATATCGCCCAGTATTCTGATTTTTCCCGCCCAGCGCTCGTGGCATTTTACCTCGTTCATTCTGCCGCCGTCCGCGCTTTTGTTAACTCCGCTTGTTTCGCTGTCCCAGCCGAGTATCGCCAGAGCGTCGCGGTAGTCCTCTGCGCTAACCTTAAGGCTGTCGTATATCACGGGAAGCTGGCAGGGATGTATCGCGGTCTTTCCGATAAAGCCGTTGAGCCTGTCCAGCTCCAGCTCTGCGCGCAGTCCATGTTCCCACGGACCGCTGCGGCTTTCGCTGTCGAAGTATTCCCACACGGGGCCCGAAACCACATAGTCGGCAGAGAACACGCTGCTGATATCCACCAGAATATCTCTTATAATGCCCAGGTCATAGATAGTGCGGTCTATGGGACGGCGCACGCCGAATATATTGCTGAAATCATTTCCGCCGACCCTGATGTTGAGTATGTAAGGCTGAACGGTGGATATAAGCTCGCGTATGCGGTAAAGCTCCTTTGCGCGGTCAAGCGCGCAGGCGGCAAGGCGGCTCTCTATTATCGGCATGAAGCACAGCGGCTTGCTGCCGCGGTTGAGCAGGGTAATATTCTGCACATATTCTTTTCCGTTTGAAGAATCGAATTTCGGCAGGATGTAGCCTGTAAGCACTTCCTCAAGCTCGCCAAGCTTGCTGTGGATATGCATAAGGTGGTTGGGCGTGCGCACCCTGACGAAGATAAGCGGAATGCGCTCTGCCGGCACACGCTTTTTTATTTCGGAAAGTGTGAGGATAAGGTTGTTCTCGGCAAGCTCCAGTGCACAGTCGAGTATCGAGTCCTCAAGGCAGAAGGCTATGGATGTAAGGCAGTCGAAAGCCCCCTGTGCGAGCTTGTCTGCGATGCCTGTATTTATTGCGGGGGCGTACAGCAGACCGCCGACCCTGTATGCAAGATCCTCTGAGAATAATGACATTTCGTTATGTTACCTCAAAAAAACAAGGCAGGAAATTCCGCACGGCGAAATTCCCCGCCCTTTATGATGATGAAATTATCAAGCGTTGACGCCGTAGCTCTGGCAAAGTGCGGAAAGTCCGCCCGAGAAGCCCGAGCCGATTGCGTTGAATTTCCATTCGCCGTTGTGACGGTATATCTCGCCGACAACCAGTGCGGTCTCGATAGAGAAATCCTCGCCGAGGTCGTAGCGGATAAGCTCGGTGCCGGTCGTTTCGTCCACAACGCGGATGTATGCGTTGCTTACCTGACCGAAGTTCTGACCGCGCGTATCTGCGTCATAGATGGTTGCGGTGAACGCAATTCTTGTGATATTTGCAGGAACCTTTGCAAGGTTCACCTTTATCTGCTCGTCGTCGCCGTCGCCCTCGCCGGTGAGGTTATCGCCGAGGTGATTTACCGCGCCGGAGGAATGCGAGAGGTTTCCGTAGAAAACAAAGTCGCCGTCGCAGGTTACCCTGCCGTTCTCTCCGAGGAGAAATGCGCAGGTGTCAAGGTCGAATGCACAGCCGCCGTCATAGCGGTTGGTATCCCAGCCAAGACCCACAACGAGGTTTGTAAGTCCGGGATTGCCCTTGGTAAGGTCTATTTTCTGTCCTTTTGTAAGATTTACTGCCATTTTTGTATCCTCCTGAAAAATGTAATGATTGCATGGGCTAATGAGCACAGGCTGTCGATAAACCACCATTTGCGTCTGACGTTTTCTCGCCACCCTGAAAATGCCGATAGTGGATTAATTGCGGTACTTGATGTAATTGATACTATTTTACCACTTTGCACGAATAATTGCAAGTGTTTTTTGTCGCACAGCTATAATTTTTCATTTTTGCGCAGTTTAACCTGCTGTGCCGTTGTTGACACATCGGCGAAAGTATGCTATACTTACCATATGTTAATTAATTACAGAAAGGCGGACGTTTCTATGAAAACATCGGTTATAAGATCATTGTCCCTTGCGGCGGCAGCGGCTGTGTTAACAGCGACGCTGTCCGGCTGCTCGGGAAGCAAGGAGGAAAGCAGTATGACTTCACAGCCCGTTACTTCGGCAGCAACGGAAGAGAGCGCAGCAGAGCCTGCCGCTTCTGTGGCAGAGCCAACATCCGAGGCAGAGCCGACCGCCGAGGCGCTTGCTCCGGTCGAGTACCCCTGCGAATACAGCAGCGAGGAGCTTCACTGCACCTACGGCGACAAGGATATCTTCGGTACGCTGTACACTCCCGACAACGGCAGAGCCAAGCACCCTGCGGTTATCCTCAGTCACGGCTACAACTGCATCGGCGCGGATATGCAGGACATGGCGAAAAAGCTTGCCCAGAACGGAATTATCGCCTACACCTTTGACTACTGCGGCGGCAGTACCCGTTCGGCTAGCAGCGGAGAGTCGGTGGATATGAGCATAGAAACCGAGCAGGACGACCTGCGCCATGTAATCGACATGGTGTCGGGACTGGAAAACGTTGACGCTTCTCAGCTGTATCTGTACGGAGAAAGCCAGGGCGGCTTTGTTGCGGCGCTGACCGGTGCACAGATGCCGGACAGGATTGCCGGAATGTTCCTTATCTATCCTGCGTTCTGCATTGTTGACCAGTGGCTTGCTATGGACCCTGCAACGATGACCGAGCCGTTTAACTTTATGGGCGGAATGACCCTGTCCAAGACATTCTACGACGGAGTGCCGAGATATGATATCTACGAGCACATCAAGGCATTCACCAATCCCGTGCTGATTTATCAGGGCGACAAGGATCAGGTAGTAAACATATCCTACGCCCACAAGATCGACGAGGCGTTCCCCGATTCGTCGCTTACGATAGTAGAGGGCGGCGGACATGGCTTCGGCGGCGCGGACAGACGGCTTGTGCTGGACGGAGTGACAGGCTTCTTTGCCGAGCGCGGCATTAATCAGTAACCGAGCAAATTCTCCCGCTGAGGCAGGAAAGCGGAAATAAAGGAGACGGCCCCGAACCGGTAAGGAGTTTGGGGCTGTTGTGATAAGAAAATCTCTGCCGCGAAAAGGAGCGGCAGAGAATATTGTTATATGTCCGGATTAACCCTGTTCTGTCATGATACGCTTTATCTCATCCGTCATCTCCTGCGCGGCGATGTCGTGCGTTGCAGCGGTGGGATGCCAGTCTGCCGCATAGCCGGTGCTGCCGTCCTGCGGTGTCAGTCTGAACGAGGACACTCTTGTGTCGCCCGTTTCTTCCGTGTACTTTTCAACAGCCATCTTAACGCCGGTGTAAAGCGAGTCGCCCATTACGCCGAGGGCGCAGATGATATATGCGTCGGGATTGTTTTTGCGTACTACCTTGAGGAACTCCGCATAGCTGTCCGCATAGTCGGTCACTTTCTCCTTGTCGGTGCCGCAGTAGGAAGCGTCGTTTGTTCCGAGGTTGATTACCACAAAGTCGGGGCAGAATTTGCTGAAATCCCATTTCACGCCGGAAACGCTGTATATTCCGTCATAATTTCCGTAGGACTTTGCAAACTTTTCGTAGATATCGGGAACAAGCTGGGATTTTACCTTTTCGCCGTTGGTGGTGTAGCCCGAGATGATGCCGTGTCCGCTGTACGATACAAGGCTGTAATCTGCGTCCAGAAGCTGTGCGGTCTTGTATGCGTATGCCTTTGTCGCGTCCTCGGTCGAGGTGGCGAAGTGGTGTTCCTTAACCTCATCGTCCACGCCGTAGCCGCAGGTGATGCTGTCGCCGATAAACTCTATCTTAAGCTCCTTTTGCGCAGTGGGAGCGATCTCGCCGCCCTCTACCGTTATATCCTTTATACCGAATGTGGACTCTGCCGCCTCGGACAGCTTGATAAGCCTTACGGTAGTCTCTTTTGCCTCGTCGGAGGAATAGATCTCGTAAACCTTTTCGGCTTCGTCAAGCTGTGCGTCTATGGTTCTCTCGCCGTCTATGTAAACTGCGAAGCGCGCCTGCTTTTCGGGTCCGCTTGCGACCATGCTGTCGCCTATGAGCGTTACGGACGCCTTGGTGCCTGTAAAGGTGAATTCTATTCCGCTTGCGGAAAGGGCGAGCCAGAGGATATCATCATACTCTGAGGTTCTGCCGAGAAGCTTTACGTTTTCGGCGGTGGGCTTGAATGTTTTTGTTGTCATTTCTTCATTCTCCGATGTGTTATTTTCTGTGATAGACGAATTTGTATCGTCGCCGGATATCTCCGATGATGTATTATTGCCTGAGCAGCCGCCGATAAACAGCAACAGCGCAGCGACGATGCTTGTCAGTGATTTTGCCGCAGTTGTCATATTTCCTCCGTTTTATGCCGCGAACGGCAGATTTGTGTTCTGTGACATGGCACATATTCATTATTTCCATAAAGATTATAACATAGAAGAGTATGCTTGTCAACCGAAAAATGATAAATAGCAGCCGCCCCGTCAGTAACGGAGCGGCTGTCGGCTGTATGCTAATTAGTGATGGATCATCCGATGCGCTGTTATTCCTGCATATCCTCAAGAGCGTCGTTAAGGTCATCCAGTGCGTCCGTAAGGTTTTCGACCGCCTCGGCGACCGATGAAAAAGCGCTTTCCATGCTTCCTGCGATGATATCCTCTATATCCTCGTCGGAAAGGTCGCTGTTGCCTGAGAGCCCGGCTCTGATCTCGCCTTCGAGTGCTTTAAAATCAAAGCTGTTAAGCGATTGGAGCGAGTCCTGAATACCTTGTATGGACTGCATTATCGAGACTGCCGGTTCGGGTATCGGAGCGCTGTCCTTGGAGAGCTTAATGCCCGTGGAAGCGTTTGCTGCGCCGTGCGCTGCCTCAAGCCTCGCTGTGCTGTACCATGTATTTGTCGGCCAGCCGTCGGCGAAAACTATGTTGTGGCGCTGGGGACGGTAATTCTCGTAAGGGTCGATAGTATCGGGGAGATTTGCATATTCCGATACGTCCGAAGCGTTCATCACCGTCATATACGCGGCTTGGGCAACAAATCTCAGCTGGGTGGTTTCGTTGCTGCCTGTACGGAACGGAATCTCGTAAAGCTCCCAGCCGCCGCACTTTTTAAGTGGTTTGATGAAGTTGCGGTTAAGATAATAGGTATATCGGTTCTCGTAGTCGTTGTCGAAAACCACCTCAAAGCGGCAGACCTCGTTGCTGCGGTCATTCTCGCCGCCGTTGAGCCAGAATGTAAAGGTGTTGAGCGTGTTCTTCGGCAGTATCAGCACGCGTGAGATTATCTCGGTCCAGTTCCAGCCCCAGTCACCCAGCATGAACGCCTCGCGGATAGTGCCGTCAGGCCCCTGCATGAACGAGCGGCTGCCCACGTTGTTTTTGCAGTCCTTGTTGAAGCTCCACTCTCTGGCGTCAAAATAAAGCTTGTTCACGGGTTCGCTGTATGCAGCGGAATCGGTTATGTTTGTGTTATTGTTATCCATCATGGTGTTTTCCTCCGTAAATGTTGTTACGTCGGACACAATCAGACGAATATCACAGTCGTTCACATATTGTGCCCGACCTTTTTTTACCAGACCCCTTGCTCTTTTGGGGTAGGTAAAGCCGATTTGATTTCCCTGTGCGGAAAATACTCGGATAGCTTGTTTCGCTTGTGCAGTGTTTTTTGTCATGGGTGTCCTCCCCTCCGGGCGAAACAGTGTTGTGCTGTATGGTTTTTTTGTTATGGGTGACCTTCCCCGAAGCGCCGCTTACTTCACGGCGTTACGATAATTATACGATAATATGCTGATTTTGTCAATAGGTCACCTCTAAAAACCTCGTTTGAGTGAAAATGTGTATAGCACACCGCTTGCTTTGTCAAACCTCCTTGTAAGGCACAAACACGACGTTTGTCTGTTGCCCCAAAAGGGCGGCATGGACGCCGCCCAATCAAGGGCAACATGATACAGCCTTACTTCGTCGGCTTTCCTCGCATTCGGCGCACTCTACCCATTTTCCCTTTTCAAACCGGTTTTTAGAGGTTCCCAATAGCAATTGCGCCGTATTACAGTGATTTTGCGAAAAATCCGTTCCGTCTTATTCATACGGAAGTTTGTAAACCGATTTTTAAAAACAGGTTGACAAATCAATGGCGATGATGTATAATATATGTCGGTCGATTCAAAAAAATAAGGAGGCGAAAGGATGTCGGTCAAAAGCGACGCTGCGTACTTTCTTGAACAGAACCGCGGAAAAACGGTTTCGGGGCAGGAGCTTGCCGAGAAGCTCGGAGTAACGCGCGCGGCGGTAAGCAAGGCGGTAAAAGCGCTGCGTAACGAGGGCTACAAAATATCCGCCGCTCCCAACAAGGGGTACATACTTGAGCGGGAAAGCGACGTGCTTTCCGAGGAGGGCATACGCCTTCTGCTGCCGGATAAGCACAAGGCACTGCCGCTTAATGTATACAAGAGCATTGATTCCACCAACAACGAGGCAAAGCGCTCCGCAATGCTGGGAGCGCCGCACGGCACGGTATTTGCCGCGGACTGCCAGACAAACGGCAGAGGCAGGCACGGTCACGCATTTTATTCGCCTGCGCAGACAGGGCTGTACCTAAGTGTTGTTCTGCGGCCGGAAAAGCCGCTTTGCGACTGCGGCATGATAACGTTCGCCGCAGCAGACGCGGTCGCGGACACCATAGAGGCGCTGACAGACTGTGAGCCGGATATCAAGTGGGTGAACGACATCCTTGTCGGCGGAAGAAAGGTGTGCGGTATTCTCACCGAGGCTATCAGCGATATCGAAAGCGGCATGGCAGAAGCGGTGATCGTCGGGGTGGGACTGAATGTCTCGACGGCGGACTTTCCGCCCGAGCTTGCGCGCACGGCAGGCTCGCTTAAATGCCGCGCGACGCGCAACAGCCTTGCCGCAGGGATAATATCGCGGATAATGGACTATACGCAATCCGCAGACAGCCGCACGCTGCTTGACAGCTACCGAAGCCGCTGTGCGCTGCTCGGCGAAACCGTTTCGTATAGCAGAAACGGCGAAACGATCACCGCGCTTGCAAGCGGAATAGACAACGACGGAAGCCTGATAGTGCAGACCTCCCACGGGACGGAAAAGCTGCGCTCGGGCGAAATTTCAATTGTGGGGGATAACATATATGGATAATACTACGACAAAAACAAACAGAAAAACTCATGCGCTTCATCTCGTGATGTGCGCGATGTTTGCCGCGCTTACCGCCATTGGCGCGTTCATTCAGATTCCGCTGCCGCGGCTTGACTATTTCACGCTGCAATTCTTATTTGTGATACTGTCGGGCATGGTTATGGGTCCTCGGCTTGGCGCGGCTTCGGTCGCCGTATATGTGCTGCTTGGACTTGTAGGTCTGCCGATATTTGCGGCAGGCGGCGGTATTGCTTATGTTCTGCGGCCAAGCTTCGGCTTTCTTGCCGCGTTTATCGGGGCAAGCTTTGTTACGGGCATGATCTGCCGTTGGCTTAAGGCGGACGCTTTCTGGAAATATCTGATTGCTGCTCTCGGCGGATTTGTAGTTACCTACGCTGTCGGACTGGTGTACAAATATCTGATATTGACGCTGTACACCGGTGAGGACATCACATTTTGGGTGGTTTTGCTGGACTGTTTCCCGATTGATATTCCGTGTGACCTTGCGCTGTGCTGCCTTGCGGCATTCCTTGCAAAGCGCACTGAAAAGGTAAGATGGAGGTACATAAAACGTGAATACTGATAACATCACCGCACTCGTGAATAAAATATCGGACGGGTACGATATCAGCCGTGAGGAAGCGCTGCTTCTTGTGGAAGCTCCGCTCGAGCCGCTGAGAGCAGCCGCAGACGGGCTGCGCGCACATTTCTGCTCGGACAGCTTTGATATGTGCTCGATAATCAACGGCAAAAGCGGCAGGTGCAGCGAAAACTGCCGCTACTGCGCACAGTCCGCTCATTACAGCGGAAGCTGCGAGGAGTATCCGCTTATGCAAACTCAGCAGCTGCTTGAGGGCGCACAGTACAACGAAGAGCGCGGAGTGGGAAGATTTTCCGTCGTTACCTCGGGAAAGCGGCTGAGCGAAGCGGAGATAGATAAGCTGTGCGAAAGCTACCGCGAGATAAGCGGCAAAAGCGCAATCTCTCTGTGTGCGTCGCACGGGCTGCTGTGCTATGAGGATTTTGTCAAGCTTAAGGCGGCGGGAGTTACGCGGTATCACAACAATCTGGAGACCTCGCGGCGCAATTTCCCCAACATCTGCACCACCCACACCTATGATGATAAGCTTGCCGCGATAAAGGCTGCACAAAGAGCAGGGCTTGAGGTTTGCAGCGGCGGCATTATGGGTCTTGGCGAGACGTGGGAGGACAGGATAGACATGGCGCTCGAGCTGAGGGAGCTTGGGATAAAGTCTGTGCCGCTCAACGTCCTCAACCCGATAAAGGGAACGCCTCTCGGCGGCAGCCGTACCCTCACCGAGGACGAGGTGTGCAGGATAGCCGCGATATGGCGCTTTATCCTGCCGCAGGCAAAAATACGTCTTGCAGGCGGCAGAGGTCTTTTCGCCGATAAGGGCGAGCGCATTTTCGGCAGCGGCGCAAATGCGGCTATCACGGGAGATATGCTGACAACCTCGGGCATTACCATAGCGGAGGATATGGCTCTGGTGAAGAGGCTTGGCTTTGAGGTGAAAAGGTCATGAGCCGCGGTATTTTCGTAACAGGCACCGGCACGGATACGGGAAAGACCTACATCACCGCACTGCTTTTGAAAAAGCTGCGCGAGAGAATGGACGCGGTGTACTACAAGGCGGCGCTGAGCGGCGCACAATGGCTTGACGGTAAGCTTACGGCAGGGGACGCGATGTATGTCTGCCGCACTGCAGGTATTCCCGGCGAGCCGAACGACTATGTGTCGTATATCTATGAGAATGCGGTTTCTCCGCATCTTGCCGCGCGGCTGGAGGGAAATCCCGTCAGCCCGGAGCGCGTTGCGGAGCATTTCGGCGCTCTTTGCTCGGAGCATGATTTTGTGGTCGCCGAGGGCAGCGGAGGTATCGTATGCCCCATCCGCTGTGATACGCAGCAGATAATGCTTACGGACATCATCAAGGCGCTTTCTCTGGATATTGTTATAGTATCATCAGCCGAGCTGGGCTCTATCAACAGCGCGGTGCTGACCTGTCACTATGCGCTGTCGCAGGGAATAGGCGTGCGCGGCTTTATCCTCAACCGCTATGATAAATCAGACCTTATGCAGTCGGACAATCTCGCCATGATAAAGCGGCTTACGGGTGTTCCGGTTATTGCATATGCCGAAGCGGACGGCACAGAGCTTGAATTCATCCGCGATATTTCCCTGCTTTTATAGGAGAATTGAAAGAAAGCACAGCATATTCTGCGTGCTGACGAACATATGCGCGCCTGCGCAACCGACTTTGTGAGAATAGCATAAACAACGCACTCCGACTGCATATTACTGCGGTCGGAGTGCGCTTATATAATGTCCGCAGAAGCATTGCGCACAGGCATATTGCAACCAAACGCTCTTTTCCTCGGTTTTATTGATGAGTGGGTGTTTATCGGCTTTTGGCGCGTCTTGCGCCTAAGCCACGGAATATTACAAACCTAAAACACCCCCGATATTATCGGAGGTGCTTCAGGAATTTGGAGGATTATTGTTTAAAGATTTTTTCTTTCTGAGCTTATTCTATCACCGCAGTCTGAAAATTGCAATAATCTATGACAGAATTGTAACCGAATTTCTTAAATTGTAATAATTCAGTAACTTTTAAGTGGGATTTTGTAACCGTTTTGTAACTTTTATGCTCAATAATGGCATTATTGGTGAAATAGAAGTGAAAAATTTCAAAAAGCACTGTTCAAATCCGTAGAAATATGATATACTGTACTATGTGAATGTATGTCATATCACGATGGCGCTTCATGTCCGACGGTTTCCCACCGCCCTGAAAATAGGATTTTACTTGCCGATATGAGATACAGACTATGATAGTGTAAAACAGGAGAATACCGATGATATATCTCGACAATGCCGCGACCACAAAGCCGTGCGAAGAGGCAGTGGCGGCTGTTGCAAACACCATGAGGCAGTGCTTCGGCAATGCAAGCTCTCTTCATAAGCTCGGAATAGAGTCCGAAAAGGTGATAAGCTCCGCCAGAAAAACGCTGCTCTCAAAGCTTGGCGAGGGCGATATCTACTTCACCTCGGGAGCGACCGAGAGCAACAATACCGCTATTTTCGGCGCGGTGCAGACCTACCGCAGAAACGGCAGGAGGATAGTCACCACCGCGATGGAGCATCCTGCTGTGGCAAACCCCGTTGCAAGGCTGGAGGAGCAGGGCTTCGAGGTCGTGCGCCTTGCCCCGAAGGACCATGCTGATTTCGAGCAGGCTGTCGCGGACGCTGTGGACGGCAATACCGTTCTTGTAAGCTGCATGGCTGTAAACAACGAAACGGGCTATGCCGTTGATGTTAAGCGGCTGTACAAGCTTGTAAAGCGCAAGAACGAAAAGACGATGGTACATATCGACGCGGTGCAGGGCTTCCTTAAGGTTCCGCTGGACGGCGACTATATCAGTATTTCGGGACACAAGATACACGGTCCCAAGGGAATTGGCGCGCTGTACGTCAAAAAGGGCGTCCGCTTTACTCCGCTGCTGCTGGGCGGCGGTCAGCAGAAAAAGCTGCGCAGCGGCACCGAGCCTGTCGAGCTTATCGCAGGTCTTGCGGCGGCGGTAAGCAGCTATCATGCAAGCGCGGAGCGGTTCTCTCAGCTTAAAAGCCACCTTGTTTCGCTGCTGTCGCAGATGGAGGGCATTACGCTGAATTCCGACGACAGGTGCGTGCCGAACATTGTGAATTTCAGCGTCGGGGGAGTGCGCAGCGAGATACTGCTTCATTCGCTCGAGCAGCAGGAGATATATGTATCGAGCGGCTCTGCCTGCTCAAAGGGCAAGACCAGCGGAGTGCTTGCCGCATTCGGCATTGCGGACAAGGACGCCGACAGCGCTATCCGCGTGAGTATGTGCGCGGACACCACCGAGCAGGAGCTTGACATCCTTGCACAGAACATAAGAAAGGGAATTGAAAGGTTCAGAAGATAAATGAAAGAAATTGTAATGGTAAAATACGGCGAGATCGCGCTCAAGGGACTGAACAAATCCACCTTTGAGGATATTCTCACCAAAAACATCAAGCGCAGGCTCAAGGGGCTGGGCGAGTTCACCTATTTCCGCAGACAGTCCACTATCTACATCACTCCCGAGGGCGAGGCAGATATGGACGCAGTTGTAAAGAAGCTGAGCTACGTTTTCGGTATCGGCGCGATACAGCGCAGCGCGGTATTCCCCAAGGATTTCGCCGTGGTTGCTGAGAACGCGGCGGAGTATCTGCGCGAGGCTCTCGAGGGAGCAAGGACATTCAAGGTCGAGGCGAAGCGCGCGGACAAGAAGTTCCCCATGCAGACGCCCGAGATACAGCAGGAGCTGGGCGGCGTGGTGCTCAGCGCGTTCCCACATCTTAAGGTGGATGTGCACGAGCCGGAGGTAACGGTGCGTCTTGAAATACGCGACAACGGCGCATATCTCAGCGCGCAGCGCATAATCGGCGCAGGCGGAATGCCAGTCGGCAGCAGCGGCAAGGCTCTGCTTATGCTCTCGGGCGGAATAGACAGCCCCGTTGCAGGCTATATGATGGCTAAGCGCGGACTGGTGGTGGACTGCATACATTATGTCAGCCCGCCCTACACATCCGAAAGAGCGCGCCTTAAGGTAGAGGCGCTTGCGGAGAAGATGACCGACTACTGCGGCGACATCAAGTTCTACTGCGTGCCGTTCACCGAGCTTCAGGAGGCGCTTCGCGACAACTGCCCCGAGGAGTACTTCACCGTGCTTATGAGAAGACTTATGGTGAAGATCGCCAACAGGATATGCACCAGAGACGGCTACGGCGCTATCATCACGGGCGAAAGCGTGGCGCAGGTCGCAAGCCAGACCCTGACCGCGCTCTACTGCACAAACGAGGCTGCGGAGTATCCGGTGTTCCGACCCGTTATCGGCATGGATAAAAAGGAGATAATCGACATCTCCCGAAAGATAGACACCTACGAGACATCTACTCTGCCGTATGAGGACTGCTGCACGGTATTTTCACCAAAGCATCCCAAGACAAAGCCGCGCATAGAGGATATCAGGGCGGCGGAGGCTTCATTCGATTTCGAGGCGCTGGTTGAAAAGGCAGTGGCTGAAACCGAGATAAAGCGCTTTAAGTGCGGCGAGCGCACGATAGACCTTTTTGAATGATATGAACGATTTTGACAGGATAAACGGCGAGATACGCCGGCTTGCGGACAGGCTTGTAAAGCTGTTCGCCGAAAAGGGCATAAAGCTTGCCGCGGCAGAAAGCTGCACGGGAGGGCTTATATCTGCGGTGATAACGGCGGTATCGGGCAGCAGCGCGGTGATAGAGCTGGGCGTATGCAGTTATTCTAACCGCATAAAGCAACAGGTGCTGGGCGTAAGCGAAAGCACGCTGGGGCAATACAGCGAGTACAGCACTCAGTGCGCGGAGGAAATGGCGCGCGGCGCGCTGAACCTAAGCGGAGCGGACTATGCCGTGGCAACAACGGGCGTTGCCGGTCCGTCGGGAGGAAGCGAGCAGCATCCTGTCGGCGAGGTGTGCATTGCAGTGTGCGGCGGCAGCGCCGTTTGCAGCAGGAGATATGTTTTCGGGCAGAAAAGCGGCGAGGGCTATGACGCACGCGATTATATACGCGCACAGGCGGTACTCAGCGCGCTTATGCTGCTGGAGAATATGACCGCCGAAGCGACGGGGAAAACATAACAATAGCATTTATCGGCTTTTGAAAGGTGATGATTAAATGGCTAACTATACAGAAAAGCCAAAAAAGAAGAAAAAGGCGTCGCGCGATATCGCGCTTGACAAGCTGGATTTTTACGAGGCACCTGCCCAACGTAAAAAGTCGGGGCAGGACAAGATAAAGGGCAGACCCAAGAACATCTTTGTGCGCTTTGCCATTGCTGCATTTCCGCAGAAAGCGGACAGCACTACGGAGAAGACCAGAAAAATCGTGCTTCTTGCGGCGATTGTTGTTTTTGCGATAACGATAGGCGTGCTGCTGTTTACGCTTGTGCAGTCTGAGAACGACAAGCAAAGCTACGAGGACACCAGAAGCGACGCAGGAGTATCGCAGGATGAGATAATCCACATGGACCTTGACAATCCTCCGGAGATCATACTGACGGCGCCTACATCAACCAACGGAGAGCAGCAGGAGCCTGTTGAAACATACGAAACCGAGGAGATAGATGTTACTCCTGTGGTTAATACCCCTCTCAATGTTGATTTCAATAATCTTCTGTCCAAAAACCCCGACACAAAGGCATGGATAAAGATTACAGGTACTTACCTTAATAATGTAGTGGTTAAGGGTAAGGATAATGAAGAGTATCTCTCCAAGGACTTCTACGGAGAAGAGTCGGTTTCCGGAACTATCTTCTCACACTACAAGAACAAGTGGGACGGCACGGATGAGAATATAATCCTGTTTGGTCACAATATGTATAACGGCGAAGCGTTTGCTACGGTAAGGTATTATGTTCCGTATGATGTCAGCCGCGAGCCCATCTCGTTCTACAAGGTACATCCCACCGTAATGCTTGCTACGCCGGACAGCGGCAGCCAGACATACAAGATTTTTGCCGGAATCCTCGTTAATACTCAGAAGCAGTACGGCGAGGTGTTCAAATACGCGAACAAGACAAGCTTCAAAAGCAAGGCGGATTTCAACAACTTCATTATAGATATAATGGACAGAAGCTGGTTCTACACCGATGTTGATATCACCTACGGCGACCAGCTGCTTACCCTTTCGACCTGCTACTGGCCGCTGGGAGAAGAGGTTGATACGCGCTGGGTCATCTTTGCAAGAAAGGTACGCCCGGGCGAGAGCGAGTATGTTGATACCTCGCTTGCCAAGAGAAACAAGAACGCAAAGCTGTTTGACTACTTCTACGCTAGAATAGGCGGTCAGTGGTATGGCAGCGACTGGGACAGAAAAAAGCTTCTCAGCTATTAAAGCCGATGCGGCGCAGCCAAAGTTACGGCGCGGCAGCACGGAAAGGAATTTAAGCTATGGCAAACTATGAAAAAAAGGAAAAGGACAATATCTTTCTCAGAATTGTCAAATATCTTATCCCGTGGAAAGGCGACAAGCCCGTTGAGATAGTCAGAAAGTCGGTGTTTCTGATTTCGGCGGTGGTGCTTGTGGTTTCCGTGATAGGTCTTATATCATATGAGGTGCGCCGCGCAAAGGATAACAGCGACAACCGCGATTACAGCGAGATGTTCCATGGCGGCACATCCCAGCTTCAGGGCGGCAACGGAAGCATATCCCTTGACCACGAAAGCGACCCCACCAACGAGGCGGGCGAGCCGGAGATGATCCCCAACTTCAAGCCGTTTGTGGAGATAAACGACGATATCGTCGGCTGGATAACCATCGGCGAGGAGGGCGCTCCGTTCATCGATTATCCCGTTGTACAGGGCGATGACAACAAGTTCTACCTCGACCACAATATCGAGAAAGAGAAAAACCTGGGCGGCTCGATTTTTGCGGATTACCGCGAACCGATAACCGCAAAGCAGGAGCCTGCAAACATAATTCTTTACGGTCACAATATGGCGTCGGGCGAGTACTTCGGCAAGGTTACAAAGTACTTCAATTACAAGCCCGGCAGAGAACCGTCGGACATCAGCTTCTACCAGACCTATCCGACGATAAAGTTCAGCACGCTGTATGAGGAGTACACCTATAAGATATTCGCAGGAATGCTTGTCAACACAAACAAGGCTCAGGGCGATGTGTTCTATTATCTCAGGGGAAGAAACTTCGCTTCAAAGGCAGATTTTGATGATTATATCGCAAAGATACTCGACCGCAGTACGTTCTATACGGATGTGGATCTGGAGTACGGCGACAGGCTTCTCACGCTTTCCACCTGCATACTGGATTACGGCGACTGGGATATGCGCTGGGTGCTTTTTGCGCGCCGCACACGCGAGGGTGAAAGTCCCGAGGTTGACGTAAGCAAAGCATACTACAATCCCGACCCGCTTTACTTTGACGCATACTATAAGTATTTCGGCGGCTCGTGGGGCGGCAGAAAATGGCCGTCGGGTATGATATACGATTTTCAGGGCTGATACTGTTTCAGACTGTCGATAAACCGCGCTTGGTTCTCGCTTTACGCGGCGGCATAAAGTCCGGTTGTGGAGTGAGCTGCGGCGGATTTTCCGACAAACGATTAATCATATTTTCGGAAAAAGCGGCATAGTTATTGCCGTATGGATGTACAGCATCGGGCAATACCGCACCGATTGCGTGTATGGTAAAGTCATATCGCACCGGATACTGCAAGGGCTTCTGTGCGGTGCGGCAAAGCGGATATATGCGGTATCACCGGAACGCTGCGTGGGCTTAGCGGCGCGGCGGCGCATATATGACTCCTATCGGAAAGGAATGAATAATAATGGCAGAGATGGATATGGGGCTGTCGCCTCAGAATAAAAAGAGCAAAAAGAAGAAAAAGAAAAAGCAGAGCCTTTTCAAAAGCATTGTTACGGGGCTTATCCCGTGGAAGGGCGACAGCTCGACCGAGATATTCAGAAAAATCATTTTTCTGGCGTCGCTGGGAATACTTTTGTTTGCTTTTGTGCTGATAGTCAACCACTTTATGACGGCGCTTGATGACAGCGGCAGCGGTGACGGAGTTATTCAGATAGGCGGAAAGGAAACAACGCTTATCGGGCTTAAGAACCAGACCCCTACCAAAGAGCAGATCGAACAGCTTCCCGAGGGTACTATCAACAAGGATTACGCCACTCTGTATGATGCAAACAACGACTTCGTTGGCTGGCTGAATATCCATGGCACCAATGTCAATTATCCCGTTATGCAGTCGCATGACGCGGCGGACTTCAAGCCCTGCAACACCTATGAGACCTACGGCTACTGCGAGTTTTGTCAGCAGATAATGGCAAATCCCTCTCTTGCGGAGGAGTTCTACCTGCACCACGACTTCGGCAGAAACTATCTTTTTGCAGGCAACATTTTTGCAGAGTACGACGGCAGGATAGGTCCCAACGAGATGCCGAACAACACCATACTTTACGGACACAATATGCTGTACGAGTATCAGTTCTCGGCACTCAGCAACTACAAGGGCATTGATTTCCTGAAGCTTTCTCCAGTGATCGACTTCAATACGCTGTACAGCGACAACAAGTATAAGATATTCGCAGTCTGCGTTGTCAACACCACGGATGAGTACGGCGATGTGTTCGATTACTACAACAAGTCCTATTTTGCAAGCAGCGATGAGTTCTACGACTATGTGCTGGAGTGCATGGACAGAAGCCTTTACGAAACGGGCGTAGATATCGAGTACGGCGACGAGCTGCTTACGCTTTCCACCTGTGACGAGTCTACGGGCTTCAATGATATGAGGCTGATTATCGTAGCAAGAAAGGTCCGCCCCAACGAAAACCCGACCGTTTCGGCAGACAAAATAGTATACAAGGACAGCATAAAGTACTTCGACGCCTACTATGCCGCATACGGCAACCGCTGGCACGGAAGAACATGGGATGTTTCCCTTGTAAAGGGAATGGCTGAATACATAAAAGAGAACGGCCTTGACGACCCTGCACAGTAAGTAATTATCGCTTAAGAATAGACGGAGATGACATGAAAAGAGTATCATTGATAAGAATTATCGCAGCGCTGAGTATCTGCTGCGCATACATATTCACCTGTGGAATAATGGGCGTAGTGGACGGCTCGGGTACTGCTGCGCGGCTGCCCGTAAGCGGCGGTCAGACAAACACGTCCGAGCCTGTAACAGAACCGGCAGAGGACGAGGGCGCCAACGGACAGGGCACGCTTGACTTCTTTGTTCCGGAATCATCCCAGACAAGCGCGGTTCATATCGAGCTTATGAATTTCCGGCAGCCGCCCATGGCGGACAGGGTGATATTCACATCCTGCTCTGAAATCGACCTCAGCAGACTGGACGGAATCATTCCGGAGGATGAAGATCCGCTTGTTATCGGGGTGCAGACAGAGGAGGTAATCGTTGTGCCGGATGAAGAGCCGGAGCCTGTTGTTACAACGACCACAACAAAAGCGACTACCTCAACGACTAAGGCGACCACCACGACTGCTGCGACCACTACGGCTACGACAACTACCACAACTACCACAACTACCACAACTGCATCATCCAACAACTACGGCGGCGGAATACGCGTTGATGATGATGTTCCGGTGACCTCGTCCGTTAATGAGGATATCCCCGACGAGCCGGATCTTCCCGAAACGGACGAGGACGCGGCAAACGAGATACTTTACGTTCTTGACAACGGAGAGCTTGTTTCGGGAAATGCACTTGACATAATCTCGCGCATAACTCAGACCGAGGTGGGCTATACCTTTGCGCCGGAGGCGATAAAGGCTCAGGCGGTAGCTTCTTATACATATGTAAAGTACTACAATTATTACGGAATGTACCCCAATGTCGTTATGAGCAGCAGTGTTTCGGACTCCGTAAGGGTGCTTGTAGCGTCGGTAATCGGCGATACTATCTATTATAACGGGGATATAATCCAGTCGGTTTATTCTGCTTCCTCGGCAGGCTACACGGCGTCAAGCCTTGCCACATGGGGCAACGACTATCCGTATCTTGTCAGCAAGTACTGCGAGCTTGACGAGCAGTATGACCCCAACTACGGCCGCACGGCTTCCTTCTCGTCGGATGAGATAAAGTCGAGGATTTACAACAAGACGGGAATCGAGCTTTCGGGAGATCCCTCTCAGTGGATAACCGTAGAGGACTATGTTGAGGGCAAGTATGTCGGTCAGATGAACATCGGCGGCTATCACAGCTACACCGACGGAAACGGCGACAGCGTAAGAATTACCGGCAGGGTGTTCCGCGAGAGGATAATGGAGTTCGGCATCCGCTCTCACGCATTCGAGATAAGCTATGATGAGGCGTCCGACATGTTCACCGTGACCACCTACGGCTACGGCCACGGAGTGGGCATGAGCCAGAACGGCGCACACGCCCTTGCTACCTACTGGGGCTGGGACTATAAGCAGATACTGGAGTTTTATTACACCGGCTGCAAGGTATATTAAGCGGACCGGCGATAAGCCGTCATCTGCTTCGTGCAACGGCATCCGGCGGCTTCTTCCCACTCCGGGAAAGATACTTTTTTCCACATTCTATTCGCACGGGCGGCATAAGTTGTCCGTGCGATTTTTGTTCTGTTAGGAGAATAAACACGCAGCATACGGAAATATTAATCAGAGAAATAAAGCAAACCGAGGATTATTTCCGCAGAAATGGAGCGTTGTATGCCGTCAGAGAATGTACACACAAATCTTCCGCCCGATACGCCGATAGATAAAAGCCTGAAGACCAACCTTGACAATATCAGGGTGATGACGGGCGGCTCGTCCGATGTTATCATCAAGCCTGCGCGCATTTGCGGCAACGATATCGCAGTAGTCACCTGCGAGGGAATGTCGGGAACATCAAAGCTTGCCGAGCTGGTATACGAAAAGCTTAACGACCTCGGCAACAAGGAAAGGCTTTCTCCCGATGAGCTGGCAGATAACTTTTTCAATGTCTATCTCATTGCAGAGGAGCAGGCAGAGGTGAAAAACCTCGGGGAGCTGTGCCTGCGGCTTCAGTCGGGTTTTGCGATAATACTGACCGACGCAAGCACGCGCTGTATCGCGATAGGAGTTCAGGGCTTCAACTCGCGCGGCGTGGACGAGCCGGTATCGGAGAACGACCTGCGCGGCTCGCGCGAGGGCTTTACAGAGGTCATCCGCACCAACATGGCGCTTATACGCAGGCGGATGAAATCGCCCACGCTTGTGTTTGAGATGTCGAAGCTGGGCGAGCGCAGCAATACGGATATCTGCATCTGCTACATCAGCGACAAGGTTTCGCCGAAGCTTCTGGAAAACGTGAAAAAGCGGATAAAAGGCATAAAGCTCAACACTATCCTTGAAAGCGGATATATCCAGCCGTATCTTGAGGGCAAGGGCGGCCGGTTCTTCTCCGAGTGCGGCACTTGTGAACGTCCCGACTCTTTCGCGGCAAAGCTGTACGAGGGCAGGGTAGGCATACTGGTGGACGGCACTCCGTTTGCGCTTGTGGTGCCGTATCTTTTCATCGAGAGCTTTCAGGCGCTGGATGATTACACCCAGCAGCCGTATTATGCGGCTTTTATCCGCGCCGTAAGACTTGCGGCGTACTTCATCACGCTGTTTCTGCCGGGGGCATATGTCGCGGTAGCCTCTTTCAATCCCGAGATGCTGCCGTCCGAGCTTATCCTTAACCTTGCGTCCGCCGAGCAGACCGCTCCGTTTTCGCTGATGATAGAGTGCCTGTTCATCCATTTCATGTACGAGATACTAAGGGAGGCAGGTCTGCGGCTTCCACGTCCTATCGGTCATGCAATAGGAGTGGTCGGGGGACTTGTTATCGGCGATGTTACGGTCAATGCAGGGCTTGTGGGCGCGCCGATGGTGCTGGTGGTTGCATTGTCGGGACTATGCAGCTTTGTCGTTCCGGCTATGTATGAAAAGACGGTGATACTGCGGTTTGTGTATATCATCGCCGGGGGAGTGTTCGGACTGTACGGACTATTTCTGGCGGCTGCGGTGGTTATTGTTAAGATGTGCTCGCTTAACACCTATGGCATTCCGTATATGGCTCCGATTTCTCCGTTTACCGCGCGTGCGTCAAGGGATATGATAGTGCGTGCAGGCTGGCGCAGGCTTGCAAAGGGCGACCTTACGGTGCAGGAGCTTAACGGCGCACAGGAGAAAGGATAAGGTATGATATCTCCAAGACAGCTTTTTTGTTTGCTGCTGCTCTCAAGACTCAGCGCAGAGATGGCAGTGCCGCACGGCGGCGGATATGGCATTCAGCCGATAGCTGCCGCGGCAGCCTCCGAGCTGTTGTGCTTTGTTTTTGCACTTCCTGCCATCATCTACTCTGCAAGGGGCAGGTCGCTGTATAGCCATATCTGCGGCAAATGCCGCGCCGCAGGAATTGCCGCAGGGCTTATTGCGGCGCTTTTCAGCGTGTTTATCGCGCTGCGTACCTGCATATATACCGCAGAGTTTGCGCAGCGCGGACTTGTTGTGGGAATGTCGGGCGCGGTGCTTGCGCTCATTACGGGGGCTTTTGCGGTGTATGCCGCATACAAGGGGATAGAGGCTGTCGCGAGAACATCGCTGCTTCTGCTGTGCGGCGCGGCTGTCGTCACGCTTGCCGCGGTGCTTGCGGATATACCGTATATGCGGCTTAGCTACGTCATGCAGCAGGGGTATGTCGAGCAGTTTTTCCCGTTGGTGCTTCAAAGGCTGCTCAACTGCGGCGAGTACCTTATCTTTGCAGCTTTGCTGCCGTATGTGCGCAAGCCCGAAAAGGGCTTTGGCGCTTGCGGAGCGGTGCTGCTGTATGCCGTCAGCGGCTTTGCTGCGACGGTGCTTATCAATGTATTCACAACGGCGGTGCTGGGTGAATTCTGCGCTGTTACGGAGTATCCTGCGGCGGCAGCCTCCGGTCTTGCGGATATCACGATATTCAAGCGGCTGGATGGGTTTTTCTGTGCGATATGGGCGGCGTGCTCGGCACTGAGATGTGCACTTCTCGTGTTCGCCGCATACGCCGTAATAAGCAGCATATTCTGCCCCGTCAGAGATACACAACGGCTGAAAGGAGAAAACGCATGAAAAGAATAGCGGCGCTTTTGCTGACGCTGATGATGTGCGGCTGCGCGGATGTAACGGAGCTTGGCGACAGGGCGATAATCCAGCTTGCCGCCATTGATTACGAGGACGGAGAATACAGGCTAAGCGCCCTGCTTTTCAGCGCAGGCGGAAGCAGCGGAGAGCTTGATGTTACAAAATCCAACGTAATAAGGGTTGAGGGCAGCGGCAAAACGATCGGCGAAGCGGTTCAGGAGCTGTCGCTTATCGACGGCAGGGATATCTACATGAGCGAGGCAAAGCTGCTTGTGCTGGGCAATGGCTTTCAGCAGGCGGATATCGGCTCGGTGCTGATGGCGCTGTACAGGGATATGCGGTGCAGCCTTAATATGCCGGTATGCTGTGCAGAGGAAGCTGCCCTGCTTACCGAGCTCGAGTTCACAGAGGGGATAACCTCCGCAGAAAAGCCGCTGGATATGATAGAGAATGGCTATAATTCGGGCGCTGCGCCAAAAACCACAATGCTTGATATCATGGCAGCGGACGAGGGCGGAAGAAGCGTTCTGATACCCTGCTTTGCGCAGACGGTAAACGGCAGCGGCATGACTACGGATGAAAACGGCAGGACAGTGATGCTAAGCGGCTCGCGCGTTATCAGCAGGGGTCGGCTTGGCGCCAAAGCGGATATGGAGCAGACAAAGGGCGCTATGCTGCTTCTTGGGCTTAGCGACTCCGTTTGGCTAAGCTTCCGCCATGATGGGGATGAGCTCACCTGCGAGGCATACGGCATATCCGCAGAGCAGGTCGGCGGCAGGCTTAAGCTGCGCGCACATTACCGCACGCCGGTGGGCAGACCCCTCTCTTCGGAGCAGGAAAAGGCTGCGCAGTCGGTGCTCGGTTCCGTAGTTATGTCCGGAACGCAGCTCGCCGAAGCGCTCGGAGCGAACGTGTAAAGCGTGACGCAGCCCTAATTCCATTCGTGCTTGGGTATCGTATATAAGTAGGATGACTAATCGTTCATGGTTTTGTTAAAAATGTATACAGTTATGAATGAAACTTGCGATTTATTGTATCGTAAAACCCTTGACAAAGGGGCTGATAATACAATATAATAAACATAGCAGTAAAGTCGGATAACAGCGCTGTGCAGTCGGTTTTTGCCGCATTTTTGCCGATATGCGCGGCGCTGACATAAAATATATGATCGGAGGGTTTTGCAGTGCCTGACAACAATATACATAAAGGTCACCGGCAGCGTATGCTTAAGCGATTTAACGAGCATGGCATTGACAGCCTTGAGGATCACGAGGTGCTTGAGATACTGCTGTATTCGGTATATGCTCAGCGCAATACAAACGATATCGCTCACGAGCTGATACAGCGGTTCGGCAGCCTTAACGGCGTGCTTAGTGCAGAGCCTGCCGACCTGTGCGAGGTCAAGAATGTCGGACCGAACGCGGCTGTTATGCTCAAGTTTTTCAAGGAGTTTGCAAAACGTCACTCGCATGAGGATCACAGCGGAATTCTGCTGTGTACCTCGGACAGTATGCGCGAATATTGCAGCAAGCTGCTGAGCGGACATACTGTCGAGGTTGCCCACGCGCTGTTCCTTGATGATGCGCATTTTCTCAGGGGAGAAAGCGTGGTGTCCTCCGGCAACAGCACAATGGTGGAATTCGATCTGAGAAAGATAGTCAGAAAATCGGTGGATTACGGGTGCAGCAACGTGGTGCTTGCACACAACCATCCGCACGGAGTATCGCTTCCGTCCAAAGCCGATGTGGCGACTACGCGCCGCACCTATAACGCATTGTACAACATAGGGATAAATCTGGTGGATCATATCGTGGTCGGAGAGGATGATACTTATTCCATGCGCACGGCAAGGCTGCTGCCGGAATTATGGTTATAGCTCGGGCGCGTGCCTTCGGCATTTATGCTGCGGGCGCTTTTTGTTCGGGACGTATGCCACAGTGCAAACGGATATCCGATTACTTTTTCAGAGGAGCATGATATGGATAGGTTTGAGCTTCATTCTCAATACAGACCGACGGGTGACCAGCCCGAGGCTATCGCAGACCTCAGCGCCGGCATACTTAACGGAGATAAGGAACAGACGCTGCTCGGCGTTACAGGCTCGGGCAAGACGTTCACCATGGCGAACATCATCGCCAACGTCAACAAGCCAACGCTGATTCTTGCGCACAACAAGACGCTTGCCGCGCAGCTTTGCTCGGAGTTCCGCGAGTTTTTCCCAAACAACGCGGTGGAGTTTTTCGTGTCGTATTACGACTATTACCAGCCCGAGGCGTACATCCCCTCCACCGACGCGTACATCGAAAAGGACAGTGCGATAAACGACGAGATCGACCGCCTGCGCCACTCTGCTACCGCGGCGCTTGCGGAACGCAGGGACGTTATCATCGTAGCCAGCGTAAGCTGCATCTATTCGCTCGGTTCACCGGAGGACTATCGCTCCAACACGCTTTCCGTGCGTCAGGGGCAGACGATAGACCGCGACGAGGTCATCCGCAGGCTTGTTGAAATCCAGTACGAGCGCAACGAGATCGCCTTTCAGCGAAACCGTTTCCGTGTAAAGGGCGACGTTGTGGAGATATTCCCTGCCGGCGCTATCGGCGAAAATGCGATACGCATTGAGTTCTTCGGGGACGAGATCGACCGCATAAGCGAGTTTGACGCGGTAACGGGCAACGTCAAGTCCACGCTGCTTCATGCTATGATATTCCCTGCCTCACACTATATTGTCGGAAGAGATAACCTGCGCCGCGCGCTTGAGGATATCACCGCCGAGATGGAGCAGCAGGTGCGCTATTTCACCGAGAACAACAAGCTTATCGAGGCGCAGCGCATAGAGCAGCGCACGCGCTATGATATGGAGATGCTGGGCGAGATAGGAATGTGCAAGGGCATAGAGAACTATTCGCGCGTGCTTCAGGGCAGACCGGCAGGCTCTACTCCCATAACGCTGATAGACCACTTCCCCGAGGATTTCCTGCTTTTCGTGGACGAAAGCCATGTTACGCTGCCGCAGGTTCGCGGTATGCTGGGCGGCGACCGCGCGAGAAAGAAGAACCTTGTGGACTACGGCTTCCGCCTGCCCTCCGCATACGACAACAGACCGCTGAGCTTCGACGAATTCTATGCTAAGGTCGGACAGGCGGTGTTTGTGTCGGCTACTCCCGGAGAGTTTGAAAAGGAGCACTCGGTGCGCATTGTCGAGCAGGTGATACGTCCCACCGGTCTGCTTGACCCCGAGGTGGTAGTAAAGCCGAGCGAGGGTCAGATAGAGGACCTTATCTCGGAGATAAATATCCGGGTTGAAAAGCAGCAGCGCGTGCTTGTCACTACCCTGACAAAGAAGATGGCAGAGGACCTTACCGCATATCTGGAGCGCTCGGATATAAAGGTGCGCTATATGCACCATGACGTTGATACGATAGAGCGCATGGAGCTTATCCGCGACCTGCGTGCAGGCAAATTTGACGTGCTTGTCGGAATAAACCTGCTGAGAGAGGGACTGGATATTCCGGAGGTTTCACTGGTGGCTATTCTGGACGCGGACAAGGAGGGCTTTCTCAGAAGCGAAACCTCGCTTGTGCAGACAATCGGACGCGCCGCGCGAAATGCCGAGGGCACCGTTATAATGTATGCCGACAGCGTAACGCGCAGCATGGAGCTTGCGATAACCGAAACGCTGCGCCGCCGCGAAATTCAGATGAAATACAACGAAGAGCACGGCATTGTTCCCAAGACGATAATCAAGGATATACGCGATGTTCTTGAAATCACCAAAAAGGCTGACGGCTCTTCCCGCGGCAAAAAGGACAAGAAGCGCCTTACCGCAGCAGAGCGCGACAAGCTGATTGCTCAGTACACAGCGGAGATGAAAAAGGCTGCAAAGCTGCTTGATTTCGAGCACGCGGCATTCCTGCGCGATAAGATAAAGGAGCTTCAGGAGCAATGACTTCGTGCGATATGGCGAAGCGGCTTTGTATCAGATAAACAGAGATGTAACGTTTTCAATGAACGAAAGGACAAAAGAAAGTGGCAAACGATAAAATAGTTATAAAGGGAGCAAGGGAGCATAATCTCAAAAACATAGACCTCACCCTGCCGCGCGACAAGCTGATAGTGATGACGGGTCTGTCCGGCTCGGGCAAGTCCAGCCTTGCGTTTGATACGATTTTCGCAGACGGTCAGCGCAGATATGTCGAGAGCCTTTCCTCCTACGCGAGGATGTTCCTCGGTCAGATGGAAAAGCCGGATGTGGACAGCATCGAGGGGCTTTCGCCTGCTATTTCAATAGACCAGAAGACCACCTCCAAAAATCCGCGTTCCACCGTGGGCACGGTAACCGAGATATACGACTATCTCAGGCTGATGTACGCAAGGATAGGCGTACCTCACTGCCCCGAGTGCGGCAGAGAAATACGTCAGCAGACGGTGGACGAGATAGTTGACAGAGTGCTTGAGCTGCCCGAAAAAACCAAGTTTCAGGTGCTTGCACCGGTCATAAGGCAGCGCAAGGGCGAGCATAAAAAGGAGTTCGAGGCGGCGCGCAGGTCGGGCTTTGCCAGAGTGCGTGTGGACGGGATAATGTACGACCTTTCCGAAACCATATCGCTTGACAAGAACAAGAAGCACAGCATTGAGATAATCGTGGACCGTCTTGTTATAAAGGACGGCATAAAGTCGCGCCTTACGGACAGCATCGAAACTGCAGGCAGCCTTACGGGCGGTCTGGTGTATATTGACATCATCGACGGGGAGGAGCTGCATTTTTCCCAGAGCTACGCCTGCCCCGAGCACGGCGTAAGCATAGAGGAGCTTGTGCCGCGGATGTTCTCGTTCAACAATCCCTTTGGTGCGTGTCCCAAGTGCACGGGTCTGGGAAGCTCTCTGCGCGTTGACCCCGACCTTATCATTCCCAACACCGGGCTTTCGATAAAGGAGGGCGCTATAAAGGCGTCCGGATGGACATACACAGATGGCAGCATTGCGGCGATGTATCTTGACGCGCTTGCCGAAAAGCACGGCTTTTCGGTAGAGCAGCCTATCTGCGAGCTTTCCCGTCAGGCACTGGATGAGATACTGTACGGTACAAAGGGCGGCAAGCTGCTTGTAAAGCGCTCTGCAATGCAGGGCGGCGGACAGTTCTACACGGATTTCGAGGGCATTATCACCAACCTTGAGCGCCGCTATCACGAGACAAACAGCAGCTATTCGCGCGACACCATCGAGGAGCTTATGAGCGAGGAGGAGTGCCCCGAGTGCCGCGGTCAGCGCCTTAACAAGGCGGCGCTGGCTGTAACGGTGGGCGGAAAGAACATCCACGAATTCTGCTGTATGTCCATAGTGGACGCGCTGGAGTTTCTGGAGGGACTTACCCTTTCCGAGCGCGAGAAGCTGATAACGCAGCAGCTTCTTAAGGAGATAAAGGAGAGACTCGGCTTCCTGAGGAGCGTGGGACTGGAGTACCTCAGCCTTACGCGCTCTGCCGGTACTTTGTCGGGCGGCGAGAGCCAGCGCATCCGCCTTGCAACGCAGATAGGAAGCTCGCTTATGGGCGTGCTGTATATCCTTGACGAGCCGAGCATAGGTCTTCACCAGCGCGACAACGACAAGCTTATCGCAACGCTTAAAAGGCTGCGCGACCTCGGCAACACGCTGATTGTGGTCGAGCACGACGAGGACACCATGCGCGCCGCGGACTACATTGTGGATATCGGTCCTGCCGCAGGCGTAAACGGCGGCGAGGTGCTGTACAGCGGCGATGTCGAGGGACTTATGAAATGCGAAAGGTCGCTGACGGGCAAGTATCTCAGCGGAGAGCTTAAGATACCCGTACCCGAAAGCCGCAGACAGCCGTCCGATAAGTGGATAAAGGTTATCGGCGCTGCGGAGAACAACCTGAAAAATATAGATGTCGATATCCCTGTCGGCGTGTTCACCTGCGTTACGGGTGTATCGGGAAGCGGCAAAAGCTCGCTTGTAAACGAGATTATCTATAAGCACCTTGTGGCGAAGCTGAACCGTGCGAGAACCCGTCCCGGAAGGTTTGACGACATGACGGGCATAGAGCACCTTGACAAGGTGATAATGATAGACCAGTCACCCATAGGCAGAACGCCGCGCAGCAATCCTGCGACGTATACGGGCGTGTTCAACGATATCCGCGAGCTTTTCTCCCAGACCAACGACGCGAAAATGCGCGGCTATGGGCCGGGCCGCTTTTCGTTCAACATAAAGGGCGGCAGATGCGAGGCGTGCGAGGGCGACGGCATACTGAAGATAGAGATGCATTTCCTGCCGGATGTATATGTCCCGTGCGAGGTGTGCAAGGGTCGCCGCTACAACCGCGAAACGCTTGAGGTCAGCTACAAGGGCAAGACGATTTACGATGTGCTTGATATGACGGTTTCCGAGGGCGTGGAGTTTTTCGCCAACATCCCGAAGATAGCGAACAAAATGCGCACGCTGGAGGAGGTGGGTCTGGGCTATATCAAGATAGGACAGAGCTCCACTACGCTTTCGGGCGGCGAGGCGCAGCGCATAAAGCTTGCGACAGAGCTTGCAAAGCGCTCTACCGGAAAGACCATCTACATCCTTGACGAGCCTACTACGGGACTTCATACAGCGGATGTGCGCAAGCTTATCGATATCCTGCAAAGACTTACCGACGGCGGAAACACCGTGCTTGTAATCGAGCACAACCTTGACGTCATCAAGACGGCGGACTATATCATAGATATGGGTCCCGAGGGCGGCGACAAGGGCGGCACGGTGATAGCAAGGGGAACTCCCGAGGAGGTCGCAGCCAACGAAGCCTCCTACACGGGCAGCTATCTGAAACGCCTGCTTAAGTGATACAAAAACACCCCGAGGGGCGGTGCACATCGCCTTTCGGGGTGAAGTGTTATGCGGTTGATAATTGGGCAGGCGCCGTATCAGACATACCGCCGGACTTCGATCTCGCGTCCGTCCTCGATATACAGGCGCGGAACTCTGGTTCCTACGGCGCAAAGCAGCTCGTAGTTTATCGTTCCGATAAGCTCTGCCGCGTGAGTGATGGAGCAGCCGCCCTCAAGCTCATCCGAGTATACGGTGACAACATCTCCGATTTTGACGTCGGGGATATCCGTTACGTCAAGCAGGGTCTGATCCATGCATATTCTTCCGCAGACGGGCGCGCTGCTCCCGTTGATACGGCAGCTCCATTGTCCCGACAGCCGTCTGTTGAAGCCGTCGGCGTATCCGCAGGATATCAGCGCAAGCTTTGTTTTCCGCTGCGCTGTAAAGGTTCTGCCGTAGCTTACGGTCGTTCCGGCTTCGATGGTCTTAAGCTGGCTGACCACTGTTTTAAGCTGAAGCACAGGCTTTATCCCCTCGGGGAATGGGCAGGCAGGGTCGGGCTTGTGGCCGTACATCACTATTCCGGCACGCACGAAATCGCCGTCAAAGCCGTCGTGATACAGTATGCCGCCGCTGTTCTGCGAGTGCATTTTAAGTCCCCTTGCGCGGCAGATATCCGCAAGCTTTTTGTACTGCTCCTCGGTATATGCAATGCAGTCCTCGTCAAGGCAGTCTGCCACCGCAAAATGCGTGTATGCCGCCTTGCAGTCCAGTCCGCGCAGGGACAGGATTTCATCCGCTTCCTCGGCGGTGCTTATGCCGACGCGGCTCATTCCCGTGTCAAGCTTGATGTGAACGGGCACAGTCAGACCGCGGCGCAGCGCCTCATCCGACAGCAGTCGTGCATATTCGGTATCGCCAACGGTGAATATATATCCCTTGCCGAGGTTCTCGAATATCAGCGGAATATCGCAGTAACCAAAAATCAGGATGTCCCCGGTTATTCCGCCGTCGGTAAGCCCCTGCGCCTCCCATAGGTTTGATACGGCAAAGTGGCGGATGCCGCATTTCATCAGCGCGGCAGCGCAGTGTCTGTCGCCGTGACCGTAGGCGTTAGCCTTTACAACGGCGATGATATCCTTGCCCTTTGCGAGGGCTTTTATCCTGTTGATATTGTCCTTGAGTGTGTCAAGATTGATTTCCGCCCATGTTCTGCGGTAAAAATTGTTCATGTTATTACCTCAATGCTGTTGAAATTTCAGAACAAATGTGCTATACTAAAAATAGCAGGTTTCTTAAGGCGCATATATCCCTGCCGTACGCTTCGGCGGGTCGCCGTTTCGGGACGCTGCGAAAGCCGTATCATGGTGCAGGTTATATTTTTATGCGCACTTACTCATTATATTACTATTTCAGGGAAATTTCAAGGGCTTATTTAAAAAAAGACCTTTTCCGCCGATAATTATTCAGAAAGGCAGTTTTTATATGGCAGTAAAAAGAAAAAGCAACTGGTATATCTATTTTATCGCATTCGGCATTACTATGGCGTTTGCGATTGGTATAATTCTGATTTTCAAGGATTATCTCTTTTCGGAGAACAAGCCTGTTTCCAACGGGCTTACGGCTAATGGCGAGCTTGCCTATGACTTCAAGCCGGACGAAAGCCACGGCTTTACGGTGGTTGCTATGCTTGGCGACAAGCCCTCCGGAATGCCCGACCTGTTTATGATGGTTTCCTACAATGCGATAGAGAACAGGGTGGTGCTTATTCCGCTGTCCAACGGCGTAAGCATTGCAGGCTCTCAGCGCACGCTGCCGAATGTATATGCGGCACAGGGAGGAAAGGGTGTTATCAAAGCGGTTTCGGACGCTACGGGCATCACCTGCGACGGATATCTTGCATTCGACCGCGACGGCTTTGTGCGGCTTGTTTCAGCCTTTGGAAATGTTGAGTACACCGTCCCGAAAACGATACTTGTAAGCGACGGCGCAGTGCGTGACGCTTTCAACGCGGGCGCGCAGATATTCAGCCCCGAGTCCATGTACCGCTATATCTATCTTGCGGATTTCGGAGAGGGCGAGAGCTATCGCTTCGGAATAGTGGGCGATGTGCTTGCCGAGCTTATCAACCAGAATTTCCGCCATGCCGACAGCACTATGCTGGACAACTACTTCAAAATCATCTCCGAGGTGTGCGACACCGATATAACGCAGGAGAAGTACGAGGCTAAAAAGGCAGCGCTGCTAAACACCGTCGAGTACGGCTCGGATATCGCAGAATACTACATCCCCTACGGCGATTACGACGGCGACGGCTCGTTTGAAATATCGCAGAACTCTCTTGCTACCATTGCGCGCAAATGCAGCAAGGGCGAGGAATAATGCAAATAATTTATGTGAGGTGAATGAAATGGAACCAAGAATTGAAAGGACAATGAAAGCGCTGGTGCGCAACAATATGAAGCCTTTCTACGCAGAAACCAGAGAGGAGCTTTACGACATCGTGCGCTCTCTGATAAAGGAGGACAGGCTGATAACAGCCGGCGGCTCAATGAGCATGAAAGAGAGCGGCGTTACCGACCTGCTTATGACCGAGTACAAGGGCATATACATCGACCGCTCCGAGGGAACCACTCCCGAGGAGGTGGAGGACATCCTGCGCAAGGCGTTTGTTTCGGACACGTTTTTTGCAAGCACCAACGCCCTGACAGAGGACGGCGTGCTGTATAACGTGGACGGCAAGGGAAACAGGGTTTCCGCTATGATATACGGTCCGAAGCAGGTGGTGCTTATTGTTGGGGTAAACAAGATAGTCAAGGACATGGACGAGGCGGTGCGCCGCGTAGAGACTGTCGCAGCCCCGAAGAACACCGTGCGCCTTAGCTGTGATACTCCCTGCGCGAAAACGGGCGAATGTGGTCACTGCCGCAGCAGCGCAAGGATATGCTGCTCGTTTGTAAGGCTGGAGCAGCAGCGCGTCAAGGACAGGATAAAGGTCATCATCGTAAACGAAAATTTGGGCTATTAAAGCTGCACCTCACTTAAGCGAAAGGACAAAACAATGAGTATAGTAAAACTGACACCACACTGCACCGATTACATATGGGGCGGAAACAGACTGAGAGAGGAGTACGGCAAAAAGCTTGACTCCGACAAAATCGCCGAAAGCTGGGAGCTCTCCTGCCACAAGGACGGACAGAGCGTTGTTGCGACCGGCGAGCACAGCGGAAAGACGCTCTCGCAGTATATCGAGGCTAAGGGAAAGGGCGTTCTTGGCACAAACTGCGAGCGTTTTGAGTATTTCCCGATTCTGATAAAGCTCATCGACGCAAAGGACAATCTTTCGGTTCAGGTTCACCCGAATAACGACTACGCTATGCGCGTCGAGGGCGAGTACGGCAAAAATGAGATGTGGTACATCGTTGACAGCAGCGAGGGCGCGGAGCTTCTCTACGGCTTCAAGCACGAGATAAGCAGGGAGGAGTTCGCACAGCGTATACAGAATAACACGCTGCTTGAGGTCACCAACAACGTCCCCGTACACAAGGGCGATGTGTTCTTCATCGAGGCAGGAACGCTTCACGCTATCGGCAAGGGTATCCTGATAGCGGAAATCCAGCAGAACTCCAACACCACCTACCGTATCTACGACTACGGCAGAGTCGGCGCCGATGGAAAGCCGCGTCAGCTTCACGTCGAAAAGGCGTGCGATGTAACGGAGCTTGTGCCTCCGAGATATCCCACAACGCCGCAGGGCGCGCCCGAAGCGATAAGCGGCGGCACAAAAACGCTGCTGCGCAGCTGCGAGTACTTCAATGTAAACAAGCTTTCTGTGGATGGCACAGTTACGCTCAGCGCCGACAGCGGCAGCTTCAATTCGCTGCTTGTTCTTGACGGCGAGTGCAGGGTGGAGTGCGGTGACGGTGCTGTTACAGCCGCAAAGGGCGACAGCCTGTTTGTGGACGCCGGCACGGGAGAATATACCATAACCGGCAAGGCAGAGATAATCGTATCCGATATCATCTGAGCATAAATCGCTCAAATTACCGGTGAAAAAACCGATATTCAAGGAGGCTGCGGATCATGGCTGGATACTACATAGGCATTGACATCGGCGGTACAAATATCGCCTGCGGAGTGGTTAATGAAAACTGCGAGATAATCGCACGTTCAAAGGTCAAGACCAATATCCCAAGACCTTATGCCGAGATATTGGCGGATATAAAGCAGGCGGTTCGTCTTGCCTGCGAGGACGCGCAGATTCACCCGTGCGAGGCGGCGGCTATCGGAATAGGCTGCCCGGGCACCTGCAACAACGGCGTAGTGGAGTACTCCAACAACCTCGGCTTTGACAATGTGCCGCTTAAGAACGATATCGAAGCGGAGTTCGGCGTCAGCACATATCTTGACAACGACGCAAACGCGGCTGCTTTCGGCGAATACATCGCAGGTGCGGCAAAGGGCGCGAGAAATGCTGTGGCAATAACCCTCGGCACGGGCGTTGGCGCAGGTATCATCATTGACGGCAGAATTTACAGCGGAAGCAACTGCGCAGGCGGCGAGATAGGACATACCGTGCTGGTGGTGGACGGCAGGCAGTGCACCTGCGGAAGAAAGGGCTGCTTTGAGACGTATTCCTCTGCCACCGGACTTATCCGCACCACCAACGAGGCGGCGGCAAAACATCCCGATTCCATCGTGGCAGGGCTTATCCGCGCGGACGGAAGAACGAGCGCGCGCACCGCGTACAACGCACTTAAGCAGGGCTGCCCTGTCGGAAAAGAGATTACGGACGAGTATGTAAAGTATCTCGCGGCAGGCATTGCCAATACCATCAATATATTCCAGCCCGACATTCTGTGCATAGGCGGCGGAGTGTGCAACGAGGGCGATACCCTGCTTGTTCCGCTGAGGAAAGCGGTAGCCGAGCAGGTATATACCAAAAACAGCGCCAAAAACACCGAGATAGCTGTGTGCAGTCTTGGCAACGACGCAGGAATTATCGGAGCGGCGCTGCTTTACAGAAGCGTATGACGCTGTATATGACAATAATTATCGCATTTTGCGGCGATATTATATGAAAGGAAACAACTGTTATGAGAAGTGATCTTATTAAAGTCGGAGCAGAAAAAACTCCGCACAGAGCCATTCTGAAATCTCTCGGCGTTACCGACAGCGAGATGGGCAGACCCTTTATCGCGGTAGTATGCGCGGCAAGCGACTATGTGCCGGGTCATCAGCACCTGCATGAGATTTCAAGATATGTCAAGGACGGAATCAGAAATGCCGGCGGCGTTCCGTTTGAGTTCTTCACCATCGGCGTATGCGACGGCGTGGCGATGAACCACAAGGGCATGAGGTACTCTCTCGCCTCGCGTGAGCTTATCGCGGACAGCATTGAGGTAATGCTTACTGCGCATCCGCTTGACGGCGTGGTGTTCATCCCCAACTGCGACAAGATAGTGCCCGGCATGGTGCTTGCGGCGTCCAGAATGAACCTGCCTGCTATCTTCATAAGCGGCGGTCCTATGAACCCCGGCTGTGTTCAGGGCAAGAGGGTCGGCTATTCGGAGATTTACGAGGCTATCGGTCAGTTTACCTCGGGCAAGATAGGCGAGGATGTGCTTAAGGATTACGAGAACAACGCCTGCCCCACCTGCGGAAGCTGCTCGGGTATGTATACCGCGAACTCCATGAACTGCCTTACCGAGGCGCTGGGTCTCGCGCTTCCCACGGCAGGAACCGAGCCGGCTGTTAACTCCGCGCGCCGCAGACTCGCAAAGGAGTCCGGTGAGAGAGTTGTGGAGCTTGTAAGACAGAACATCCGCCCGTCGGATATCCTGACAAAGAAGAATATGCTCAACGCGCTGGCTACCGATATGGCTATCGGCGCTTCCTCCAACACGGTGCTTCACCTGCTGGCTATTGCGCATGAGGCAAAGGTGGATATCACGCTTGACGATATCGACCAAATGAGCAGAAAGACTCCCCAGCTTGCAAAGCTTAACCCTGCAAGCAGCATATTCATCACCGACATGAATGCCTGCGGCGGAATACAGACGGTCATCCGCGAGCTTTCCAAGGGCGGACACATCAACACCGACGTTATGACGGTTTCCGGCACACAGGCTGAAAGAATCGCCGCAGCACGCGACGCAGACGGCGAGATCATACATACCATCGAGGCGCCTGTGCGCAAGGACGGCGGCATTGCGATACTCAGCGGCAACCTTGCAGAGAACGGCTCTGTTGTAAAGCAGGGCGCGGTAAAGCCCGAGATGATGGACTTCACCGGCACGGCAAGAGTGTTCGACGGCGAACAGGCAGCCTGCGACGCTATTCACGGCGGTCAGATAAAGGCAGGAGACGTTGTTGTCATCCGTTACGAGGGTCCCAAGGGCGGTCCCGGAATGCCGGAGATGCTTGCTCCCACAGCGGCTATCGTAGGCAAGGGTCTTGACGGCAGCGTGGCGCTTATCACGGACGGACGCTTCAGCGGCGCTTCAAGGGGCGCGGCTATCGGCCACGTTTCTCCCGAGGCGGCAGAGGGCGGACTTATCGCATTTGTAGAGGACGGCGACAAGATACACATTGATATCCCCAACCGCAGCGTACAGCTTCTTGTTGATGACGATGTAATCGCGGCGAGAAAGGCAAAGGGAATCAATCCTCCCAAGGAGCTTACAGGCTACCTCAGGCGCTATGCAAAGCTTGTTACATCCGCAAGCAGCGGCGCAGTGTTCGAGGATTGATATAGTTTCCACGGAAAATAATTTTACATACAGAAAGGATTTTTAATCATGGCTGATAAGAAAAAGAAAAAGTCTGTTTTTCAGGAGTTTAAGGAGTTCATCTCAAAGGGCAATGTCCTTGACATGGCTGTCGGTGTTATCATAGGCGGCGCGTTTACAAAGATAGTAAACAGCCTTGTATCGGATATCATCATGCCTGCTCTCGGTCTGCTGACAGGAAACATTGATTTTGCGGAGCTTAAGATCGTCCTTGCCGAGGGCGATGTTGAGAATGGGGTAGAGGAGCTTGCCATCCGCTACGGCGTATTGCTGGACGCACTTCTCAACTTCCTGCTTATTGCGATATGCATATTCACTGTTGTAAAGATTATCGGCGCTATCCGCGCAAAGGCAGAGTCCTTCAAGAAGAAGCAGGAAGAGGAAGCTCCCAAGGAGGAGCCCAAGCCCGATCCTCAGCTTGTGCTGCTTACCGAGATACGCGATCTTCTGAAAAATCAGACGGAGTAATCGGATGGCGGCAGACCGCCCTTGTGCCGCCGTGTATTTGCTGTTACTGTTTGGCACAAGACATTTGTGATTTACACGCCGCCGCGGCTAAAAAAGCTGCGGCGGCTATTGCATTTTATAGGAAAATGTGGTATAATCTATGATGGCTTATTTTGAATTGATATATTGAATTGATGGAAAAGGTGAATTAATGGCAAAGGAAAACAATTATAACGACCTCGTATCGCTTAAAGGACCGGATCAGGTTCGTCTGAGACCGGCGGTTATTTTCGGCTCGGACAGCGTAGAGGGATGCAGACACTCGGTTTTTGAGATCATCTCCAACTCTATCGACGAGGCGCGCGAGGGCTACGGAAAGCTTATTACAATAACGC
Organism: Oscillospiraceae bacterium; assembly: GCA_051882595.1. GTDB lineage: Bacteria > Bacillota > Clostridia > Oscillospirales > Ruminococcaceae > CAG-115. The sequence continues at coordinate 44,035 of JBJESD010000141.1, forward strand.
TTCATGCCGATAAGTCCATTACCGTAGAGGATCACGGCAGAGGAATTCCGATAGACTACAACAAGGCGGAAGAGAAGTATAACTGGGAGCTTGCATTCTGCACGCTTTATGCAGGCGGCAAATACAGCAACAACGACGGCGGAAATTACTCCTATGCGCTGGGACTTAACGGTCTCGGACTTTGCGCAACGCAGTTTTCGTCGGAATATATGGAAGTAGTCAGCCGCAACGGAACATGGGAGTATTCGCTGAGATTTGAAAAAGGCTTCAATGTCAGCGGCGACGAGCGCGGCTTTGAAAAGCACAAGTGCAGCGGCGCAACCGGTACAAGCATCCACTGGAAGCCCGACCTCGAGGTATTTACGGATATCGACATCGGCACGGAGTTCCTTGATGATATGCTGCGCAGGCAGGCTATCGTAAACGACGGCATCGAATTTGTGCTGCGCACCGAGAATGAGGACGGCACGACAGCAGAGAAGCACTTCTGCTACGAGCACGGCATAAGCGACTATCTTACCGAGGTCGCAGGCGATAAGGCGATGACCACTCCGCAGAGCTGGAGCGCTCAGCGTCAGGGCAGGGACAGAGAGGATAAGGACGAGTACAAGCTTAAGATGAATGTTGCGTTTGTGTTCAGCAAGGAGGTCAGCTTCATCGAGCACTATCACAACTCAAGCTGGCTGGAGCACGGCGGAAGTCCCCAGAAAGCGCTTAACAAGGCTTTTCTCTCGCAGATAGACGCTTATCTCAAGAACAACAATAAGTACAACAAGGGCGAAAAGGGAATAAAGTGGGAGGATATCGAGGACTGTCTGGTGTTCATTTCTTCCAACTTCTCTACGCAGGCGAGCTACGAAAACCAGACCAAAAAAGCGGTAACCAACAGCTTTATCAACGAAGCAATGACCGAGTGGCTTAAGCATCAGCTTGAGGTGTATTTCCTTGAAAATCCGGACGAGGCTGTGCGGATAGCAACTCAGGTGCTTATCAACAAGCGCTCCAGAGAAAACGCCGACAAGATACGCCAGTCCACTATCCAGAAGCTTACGGGAACCATCGACCTGACAAATCGTATCGACAAATTCGTTGACTGCCGCAGCAAGGATAAGTCGCGCAGAGAGGTATATATCGTGGAGGGCGACTCTGCGCTGGGCTCTGTAAAGCTTGCGCGTGACGCGGAGTTTCAGGCGGTCATTCCCGTAAGGGGAAAGATACTCAACTGTCTTAAGGCGAGCCACGATAAGATATTCAAAAGCGAGATTATCACAAATCTCATCAAGGTGCTTGGCTGCGGAGTTGAGGTAAAGTCGAAATCCAACAAGAATCTCTCCACCTTCAACCTTGATAACCTTCGCTGGAGCAAGATAGTCATTTGTACGGATGCGGATGTGGACGGCTTCCAGATAAGAACGCTTATTCTCACTATGATACAGGAGCTTTGTCCCACGCTTATCGAAAAGGGATATGTGTATATCGCAGAATCGCCGCTGTATGAGATAAACACAAAGGACAAGACCTATTTTGCATACACCGAGCCCGAAAAGGCTAAGATACTCGGTATGATAGGCGACAAGAAGTACACTATCCAGCGCTCAAAGGGTCTTGGTGAGAACGACCCCGAGATGATGTCGCTTACCACGATGAATCCGCAGACGCGCCGTCTTATCAAGGTAAGCCCGACAGACGCCGAGCAGACAAGATGGATGTTCGATGTGCTTCTGGGCAACGACCTGGATGGCAGAAAGAGCTTTATCAAGGAAAACGGCAGCCGATATCTCGAGGCTGCGGATATTTCCTGAAAAAATACCAATCGGAAGCATAGGCTTATCTCTTCCGACAGTACGAAAGGATAGATAAATTGAAAAAATCCACCCCAAAGCAGCAGCCGAAAAAGGCAGACAACGCGTATATAGAGGGCAGCGGCACCGTTGTCGATATGGATATAGTCAGCACATTGCAGGAGAACTATATGCCGTATGCCATGAGCGTTATCGTATCGCGCGCACTGCCCGAGATAGACGGCTTCAAGCCGTCCCACAGAAAGCTGCTGTACACTATGTATAAGATGGGTCTGCTGACGGGCGCAAGAACAAAATCCGCAAACATCGTCGGTCAGACCATGCGGCTGAATCCCCACGGCGACGCGGCTATATATGAAACCATGGTGCGCCTTGCGCGCGGAAACGAGGCGCTGCTTCATCCGTATATCGACAGCAAGGGCAACTTCGGCAAGGCGTATTCGCGCGATATGGCTTATGCGGCAGCGCGATATACCGAGGCAAAGCTGGACAGCATCTCGGCAGAGCTTTTTGCCGATATCGACAAGGACGCCGTTGATATGGTGCCCAACTACGACAACACCATGACCGAGCCGTCGCTGTTTCCTGTAAGGTTCCCGTCGGTGCTGGTAAATTCCAACTTCGGTCTGGCAGTTTCTATGGCGAGCAATATCTGCTCGTTCAACCTCAACGAGGTGTGCGAAACCACCATCGCAATGATGAAGGACCCCGACCATGATGTTCTGTCCACGCTTAAAGGTCCGGATTTCCCGGGCGGCGGCTATATCGTGTATGACGAGGCGGAGATGCGCCGCGTATATAACACAGGCGTCGGAGCAATCAAGGTGCGCGCCGCCTATAACTTCGATAAGGAGTCGCGCTGCATAGAGATAACCCAGATACCTCCGTCCACCACGGTAGAGGCGATAATCGACAAGATAGTTGAGCTTGTAAAGGACGGAAAGCTGCGCGAGATATCCGATGTACGAGACGAAACCGACCTGTCGGGTCTGCGCATTGCGGTGGACCTGAAAAAGGGCGGCGACCCGGACGCGGTTATGCAAAAGCTGTTCAGGCTGACGCCGCTTCAGGATAATTTCAACTGCAACTTCAACATCCTTGTTGCAGGCACTCCCCGAGTTATGGGCGTAAACGAGATACTCTCCGAGTGGATAGAGTTCCGCAGGCAGTGCGTTCGCAGGCGCGTGTATTTCGATTTGCAGAAGAAAAAGGAAAAGCTGCATCTGCTGCTTGGACTTAAAAAGATACTGCTGGACATAGACTATGCGATAAAGGTCATCCGCGAAACCGAGGAGGAGTCCGAGGTAGTGCCCAACCTGATGATAGGCTTCGGCATTGACGAGGTTCAGGCGGAGTATGTCGCGGAGATAAAGCTTCGTCACATCAACCGCGAATACATCCTTAAGCGCACGCAGGAAACCGAAGACCTTGAAAAAGAGATCGCGGAGATGGAGGATATCCTCGGCGATACTAAGAAAATAAGCAGGCTGATAATAGACGAGCTTCGCGATATCATGAAGAAGTACGGTCAGCCGCGCCGCACGATGTTCCTGTACGACGCAGCGGACGTTCAGGCGGATTTCGAGGAGGAGCTTCCCAAGGCTTATCCGGTTAACATCTTCTTTACGCGCGAGGGCTATTTCAAGAAGATCACGCCGCAGTCGCTTCGCATGAGCAATCAGCAGAAGCTGAAGGAGGGCGACGAGATCGTTTATTCGCGCGAGGTTTCAAGCAACTCCGAGCTGCTGTTCTTTACCGATAAATTCCAGTGCTACAAGAGCCGCTGCGCTGATTTTGACGAAACAAAGGCAAGCGTGATGGGCGACTATGTTCCGGCAAGGCTGGGTCTGGAGGACGGCGAGAACATCACTTTCATGGCGGTGACGGAGAGCTATCGCGAGCAGCTTGTGATATTCTTCCGCAACGGAAAGTGTGCGAAGATTCCCCTTAGTTCCTTTGAAACAAAGACAAAGCGCAAAAAGCTTGCCAATGCCTATTCCGACCTCTCCGAAACGGTGGCGATGTTCGTCGTTGACGGGGAAGCGGACTTTGTGCTTAAATCCTCTGCCGGAAAGGTGCTTGTGTTCAATACCGCGCTTGTGCTGCCTAAAGCGGCAAGGGATACGCAGGGCGTTCAGGTCATGCGCCTTACAAAGGCGGAGCTTACCGGAGCATACCTGCTTGAAACAAGCAGCCTGAAAAATCCCGAGGCGTACCGCACCAAGACTGTCCCGGCGGCAGGCGCCGTTTCCGATAAGGATGTTTCCCAGCTAAGTCTGTTTTAACTAAAGGGAACATCTAAACCCCTTTTACGGCAGCTTTTCTATGACTTGTATCAGCTGCTCGTGTCACGGTTTTTAGAGAACCCCTAAAATAACAAATAATTTTGTGGAGGTAACTACCATGCTTACAGATATTGAAATCGCTCAGCAGGCGAAGATGCTGAAAATCAAGGACGTAGCCGCAAAGCTCGGCGTAACCGAGGATGAGCTTGAGCCCTACGGTCACTACAAGGCTAAGCTCTCCCAGTCGCTTATCAACAGGGTAAAGGACAATGCCGACGGCAAGCTTATCCTTGTAACTGCCATCAACCCCACCCCTGCCGGCGAGGGAAAGACCACGACCTCGGTCGGACTTGCCGAGGGTATGAACAAGATCGGCAAAAAGGCTTGTCTTGCCCTGCGTGAGCCCTCTCTGGGTCCCGTGTTCGGCGTAAAGGGCGGCGCAGCAGGCGGCGGATATGCGCAGGTCGTACCTATGGAGGATATCAACCTGCACTTTACGGGAGATATGCACGCTATCACCGCAGCAAACAATCTGCTTGCGGCTATGATAGACAACCATATCCAGCAGGGCAACGAGCTGGGCATTGATGTCCGCAGAATACTGTTCAAGCGCTGCCTTGATATGAACGACCGCGCCCTGAGAAACTGCGTTATCGGCATGGGCGGCAAGGTGAACGGCATCCCGAGAGAGGATCACTTCCAGATAACGGTTGCATCCGAGATAATGGCAATCCTCTGCCTTGCTTCCGACCTTAACGACCTCAAGGAAAGACTTGGAAACATCCTTGTTGCATACACCTACTCCGGCGAGCCGGTATATGCGCGCGATGTTAAGGCTGTCGGCGCAATGACCGCACTGCTTAAGGAGGCTGTCAACCCCAACCTTGTACAGACGCTGGAGAACAATCCTGCTATCATTCACGGCGGTCCTTTCGCAAATATCGCTCATGGCTGCAACTCGGTAAGGGCAACCAAGCTGTCGCTTAAGCTTGCCGATTACACCATCACCGAAGCAGGCTTCGGCTCTGACCTCGGCGCGGAGAAGTTCTTTGATATCAAGTGCCGCTTTGCCGGACTCAAGCCCGACTGCGTTGTGCTGGTTGCTACTATCCGTGCGCTTAAGTACAACGGCGGCGTTGCAAAGCCCGACCTTACCACAGAAAATGTAGAGGCGCTTGAAAAGGGCATTGTAAACCTCGGCGTTCATATCGAGAACATGAAGAAGTACGGCGTGCCCGTTGTTGTTGCGATCAACCATTTCTACACCGACAGCGAGGCTGAGATAGCAACGGTTCGCAGATACTGCGAGGATAAGGGCGTCAAGGTCGCATTCTCCGATGTGTTCCTCAAGGGCGGCGAGGGCGCTGTTGAGCTTGCTAACGCAGTGGTTGACACTATCGAGAACGAAAAGAGCGACTTTAAGCCGCTGTACGACGAGAAGCTTACCATCAAGGAGAAGCTGGACATCATTGCAAAGGAGATCTATCGCGCAGACGGAGTTACCTACACCGCCGCTGCCGAAAAGGCGATAAAGGAGATAGAGAAGCTTGGTCTTGACAGAGTACCCGTATGCTGCGCAAAGACGCAGTACTCCCTGTCCGACGACCCGACAAAGCTCGGTTTCCCGAAGAACTTCACCATCACTGTAAGCGATGTACGAGTAAGTAACGGCGCAGGCTTTGTGGTTGCGTACACGGGCGACATCATGACTATGCCCGGTCTGCCTAAGGTTCCTGCTGCAAACAATATCGACGTTGCAGAGGACGGTACGATTTCCGGTCTTTTCTGATATGAAAGAATATATTACAAATTCCGTCGAGGAAACGCTTGCCGCCGCCGAGGAGGTTGCGGCAAGCCTTCACGCCGGTGATATCCTGCTGTATGAGGGCGACATGGGCGCAGGCAAGACCCATTTTACCAAGGGAATTGCAAAATATCTCGGCATTGAGGACGAGGTTACAAGCCCCACGTTTGCACTGGTTAACGAGTACAGCGGGGCTCTCCCGCTGTTTCACTTTGACCTGTATCGGATAGATAACTGCGATGACCTGTACGCTATCGGATTTTACGATTATCTCGACCGCGGAGGCATTATCGCGGCGGAGTGGAGCGAGAATATCGCGGAGCTTAAGGATGAGCTTGGCGATGTTATAACCGTGCGCATTGAAAAGCTGTCCGACACCGGCAGAAGAATTACCGTCAGCGGCAAGTATTTCGGATAACCGCACTGTCGCCGGGTTTTACATCAAAACGAAAAGAAGTGAAAGCATGATCTTAGGAATAGATTCCTCCGCAGTATCGGCAGGGTGCGCCCTGTGCGACGGCGGCAGGATAATCGCCGAGCAGTTCCTCAATACAAAGCATACTCATTCGCAGACGCTGCTGCCAATGGTGGAGAATATGCTTAACAGCGCTCAGCTTAAGCTGTCGGATGTGGATTGCTTCGCAGTCACCGCAGGACCCGGGTCGTTTACGGGGCTGCGCATCGGCATTGCAAGCGTAAAGGGCATGGCAATGGGCGCAGACAAGCCCTGTATCGAGGTCTCGACCTTAGAGGCTGTCGCGTATAACTTTGTTGGAATAGACGGCATTATCTGCTGCGCAATGGACGCGCGCTGCGGTCAGGTGTACAACGCGCTTTTCAGAAGCGAGGCAGGCAGGATAATCAGGCTGTGCGAGGACAGGGCGATAAGGTCAGCCGACCTATACGAGGAGCTTAAGGCGCTGGACGGCAGCGTTATCCTTGCAGGCGACGGCGCCGAGCTGCTGGACAACGCAACGGAGCACAGCTTTACGCTGGCGCCGTATCCGCTTCGCTATCAGCGCGGAGCAGTTGTGTGCTTTGCCGCAGAGGGCAAGCAGACAACGGCGGCGGCTGCGCTTATGCCGAGATATCTGAGGCTGCCGCAGGCAGAGCGCGAAAGGCTCGAGAGAGAAAAGCAGAGCAGTTGATTTCGGTACATTGATAAGCTGCCTGAAAGCAGGGGCGTGAAGAAAATCTATTCTCAACCGCGCAATTGCGCTGTTTTTTGCCGCACGCCGAAAAAACTACTTGATTTATAATTGAAAAAGGTATATAATATAATAGTCCGCAAGGACAAAATTTCCGAAAAGAGGAATTATTATGATAGCTATTGGTTCAGACCACGGAGGCTACGAGCTTAAGTGCGAGATCATAAAACACCTTGAAGAAAAGGGCTTGCAGTTTACAGACTGCGGCTGCGGCGGAGAGAGCGTTGACTATCCCGACATTGCTGAAACAGCCTGCAAAAAGGTCACCTCGGGCGAATGCGACAGGGCAATTCTCATCTGCGGCACAGGCATCGGCATTTCTATGGCTGCCAACAAGATAAAGGGAATCCGCGCGGCGCTTTGCGGCGACTGGTATTCCGCAAAGTATACAAGACTTCATAACGACGCAAACGTGCTTTGCATGGGCGGCAGAGTTATGGGCGCAGGTCTTGCCTGCGAGATCGTCGATATATTCCTTGAAACAGAATTCGAGGGCGGCGACAGGCACACAAGGCGCATCAACAAGATTACGAAACTGGAGGAAAACTGATATGGAAAACGTTCGTGTATGCGATCATCCGCTGGTGCAGCATAAGATCTCTCTGCTGCGCGACAAGAACACAGGTTCAAAGGAGTTCAGAGAGCTTGTGTCCGAGATATCTATGTTCATCTGCTACGAGGCGACGCGCGACCTGCCGCTTAAGGAGGTAAAGATCGAAACTCCTCTTGCTCTGGCAGACGCAAAGATAATCAGCGGCAGAAAGGTTGCCTTTGTGCCCATCATGCGTGCAGGTCTTGGTATGGTGGACGGTGCGCTTGCGCTTGTTCCGGCGGCTAAGGTGGGTCATGTCGGCATCTACCGCGACAAGGCTAACAGCAACTCCGCACAGGAGTACTACTGCAAGCTGCCCTTTGATATCGCTAACCGCGAGGTCATCGTGCTTGACCTTATGCTCGCAACGGGCGTTTCCGCTGTCAAGACGGTGGATATCGTAAAGAAGGCAGGCGCAAAGAGCGTTAAGTTCATGTGCGTGCTTACCTGCCCCGAGGGAATAGAGGCGCTTCATAAGGCTCATCCGGATGTGGAGATCATCTGCGGCGCAATTGACGAGGGTCTTAACGACGACTTGTACATCGTTCCCGGTATCGGCGACGGCGGCGACAGACTTTTCGGCACAAAGTAATTCCTGCTTTTATGCGGCGTGACCGTAAAACCGCTTGGGCGGCACAGACGCTGTGCTTTTGCGGCGGTTTCGGCTCTGCACCTGTTCGGGACAGGCAACATAATTACATAGAAAAATTAAAAAGCCTTGAATTGGGAAAACACTATATCATAACCGCAAGGTTACGATATATTAATCCGATACGCACGGAGCAAATCGCAGATTTGCGGAGGTGCGAGGATTTCAAATCATATAATAAACGCTTTGCGTTTGTTATATCCTGCCTGTGGGGAAAACGGGCAGCATTTGATGTGTTTTCGGTTTGGGGCTTTTTGTTGTTATAAAGCCGTAATGTGGTTTGAATTTGAAACAGTATTCCGCCGTCTCTGCCTGCGGTAATGCGGTGTGATTTGTCAAGATGGAATTTTGCACGGAATTTCGTTATGATATTTGTGTAGTTTTTCAAGTACAGAATGTCAGTAATATTGTTGACACACACAATAAAATGTGCTATTATTACTATTGTACACAATATATTGATACTCTGAAAGGATTGATATAGATGATAAAGGTAATAAAAAAGGACAACACCAAGGAAGATTTCAATGTTCAGAAGGTCGTAAATGCCGTGAATAAATCCGCGGCGCGTGTTATGTACACGTTCACGCCCGAGGAGATAGACTTCATCTGCCGGTTTGTCACAGAAAAGGCGGAGGCGCTTAATGTCGAGGAGATACAGATAGCCCAGATGCACAACATCGTTGAAAGCGCACTGGAGGCTACAAATCCTGCCGTTGCAAAAAGCTACAAGGACTACCGCAACTACAAGCAGGATTTCGTGAGTATGCTGGACGAGGTGTATAAAAAGAGCCAGTCCATCATGTATATCGGCGACAAGGAGAATTCCAACACCGACAGCGCGCTGGTTTCCACCAAGCGCAGCCTGATATTCAACCAGCTTAACAAGGAGCTTTACCAGAAGTTCTTCATGACGACGGAGGAGCTTCAGGCGTGCCGCGAGGGCTACATCTATGTCCACGATATGAGCGCGCGCCGCGATACGATGAACTGCTGCCTTTTTGACGTAAAAAGCGTGCTCGAGGGCGGCTTTGAGATGGGTAATCTGTGGTACAACGAGCCTAAGACGCTTGCTGTTGCATTCGATGTTATCGGCGATATCACGCTTTCCGCCGCAAGCCAGCAGTACGGCGGCTTTACCGTTGCAAGCGTTGACGAGCTGCTTGCGCCCTATGCGGAAAAGACCTATAAAAAGCAGTTCGACCGCTACAAGTCGCTTGGCGTGTCGGACGAGGTTGCCGACCGCGAAGCAATGGCGGATGTGCGCGTTGACTTCGAGCAGGGCTTCCAGGGTTGGGAGTACAAATTCAACTCGGTTTCCTCAAGCCGCGGCGACTATCCCTTTATCACTATGACCGCAGGAACCGGCAGAAGCAAGTTTGCAAAGATGGCAAGCATTATCATGCTTCAGGTAAGGCGCAACGGACAGGGCAAGAAGTCCTGCAAAAAGCCTGTGCTGTTCCCGAAAATTGTATTTTTGTATGATGAAAACCTGCATGGCGAGGGCTGCGAGCTGGAGGATGTTTTCGAGGCAGGCATTGACTGCTCTCAGAAAGCAATGTACCCCGACTGGCTTTCGCTTACGGGCGAGGGCTATGTAGCTTCTGTCTATAAGAAGTACGGTAAGATCATCAGTCCCATGGGCTGCCGTGCGTTCCTTTCGCCGTGGTATGAGCGCGGCGGCATGGAGCCTGCGGACGAGGAGGACAAGCCCATCTTTGTCGGAAGATTCAACATCGGCGCGGTATCGCTGCATCTTCCCATGATATATGCCAAGGCTCAGCAGGAGAACAAGGACTTTTTCGAGGTGCTGGATTACTACCTCAACCTCATCCGTAAAATTCACATCCGCACCTATGATTATCTCGGAGAGATGAAAGCCAGCACAAATCCGCTCGCCTACTGCGAGGGAGGTTTCCTTAACGGACATCTCGGCATACACGACAAGATAAAGCCGCTGCTCAAATACGCGACCGCCTCGTTCGGCATAACCGCGCTCAATGAGCTTGAGCAGATAGCCACCAAAAAATCGCTTGCAGAGGGCGGCGAGTTCTCGCTTAAAACCATGGAGTTCATCAACAAGCGCATTCAGGAGTTCAAAAAAGAGGACGGACATCTTTACGCTATCTACGGAACACCTGCGGAGAACCTCTGCGGACTTCAGATTCAGCAGTTCCGCAAGAAATACGGCATTGTGGAGAACGTTTCCGACCGCGAGTATGTCTCCAACAGCTTCCACTGCCATGTATCGGAGGATATCACCCCGATACAGAAGCAGGACCTTGAAAAGCGCTTCTGGGATATGTTCAACGGAGGAAAGATACAGTATGTCCGCTATCCCGTTGACTACAACCGCGAGGCGGTAAAAACGCTTGTGCGCCGCGCGATGAAAATGGGTTTCTACGAGGGCGTAAATCTGTCGCTCGCCTACTGCGACGACTGCGGACATCAGCAGCTTGAAATGGATGTGTGCCCGAAGTGCGGCAGCACCAACCTCACCAAAATCGACAGAATGAACGGCTATCTGTCCTACTCCCGAGTAAAGGGCGACACGCGCCTTAACCATGCTAAGATGGAAGAAATCAAGGACAGAAAGAGTATGTAGGGAGATATTTATGCGCTATCACAATATAACAACAGATGATATGCTCAACGGTGACGGGCTTCGCACCGTGCTGTGGGTAGCAGGCTGCCCTCACCGCTGCCGCGGCTGCCACAATCCCATCACATGGGACGAAGAGGGCGGCATCACGTTTGACGCAGAAGCCGAGCAGGAGCTTTTTGAAAAGCTCTCATGCGACTACATCAGTGGTATTACATTCAGCGGCGGCGACCCCCTGCATCCTCACAACAGGGACGAGGTCACACGCCTTGCAAAAAGGGTGAGAGAGCAGCTTCCCGATAAGACTATATGGCTGTATACCGGCTATAACTGGGAGGATATATGCGAGCTTGAGGTGATACCCTTGCTTGATGTGCTGGTGGACGGACGGTTTGAAAGCAGCCTGTTCGACGCAAAGCTGCACTGGAAAGGCAGCAGCAACCAGCGTGTTATTGATGTGCAGGAAACTCTGTGCCATCGAAAAATTGTACTTTGGGATTAAGGAGAAAGCATGAGGAAAATAGCAAGATTTGAAAAGGTCAGCCTCGCTCAGTTCCGTGAAGGCTGCGACGCTCCGAATGTGCTGGAGATTTACGCTGATATAAAGCTTCCTAAACGGGCGACATCCGGATCTGCGGGATATGATTTTTATGCGCCGTTCGATATTGTGCTTGCTCCCGGCGAAACCATCAAGATACCCACGGGTATCCGCGCGTGGATAGTTGACGGCTGGGTGCTTAAGCTGTATCCGAGAAGCGGACTTGGCTTCAAGTATCGCCTGCAGCTCAATAATACTGTGGGTATAATCGACAGCGATTACTACAATTCGGATAACGAGGGTCACATTTTTATAAAAATCACCAATGATACCAACGAGGGCAAGGTCATTGAAATACCAAAGGGCACGGGCTTTGCTCAGGGAATTTTTGTGGAATATGGCATCACTATTGACGACGACGCCTGCGGCGTGCGCAACGGCGGCTTCGGCAGCACTACATAGGAACTGCGTCCGATGATATGGCAGAAACCACAGGTTATCTGCCGGAATTGCTGCAAATGATATGCGGCTGATTTTGCGGTGTGCAGTGAATTTCTGATATACGAAAATCCGCCGGTTCAATTTCAGGTTGAGCCGGCGGATTGATTGTGATCAATATTTAAAGTATGTGGCTGGGTTTGTTTTCGAGCATATCGACTGCGTTTTTCAGCATTGCTTCGTACTGCTCCGATACTTCCGAGGGAGAGAGGATAGTTATCTTACCGCCGAACTGGAACAGCCATCCGAAGAATGGAGCCTGCACCTTGACCGGAGCGGTAACGGTGAAGTGCCCGTCGTCATAGGGAACCATTTTTGCGTTTTTTCCAAAACGGTCGTGCACGACATTCACAAGGTCGTTGTCGATTTTAAGCTTTACCGTGGTTGACTCTCCGGCGAACATGGAAAACGTGGCGTTTAGATACTCCGGCAGGTCAAAGCCGACAGGGTGAGGTCGGGACGGAACGTCTGAAATTTCCACCGATTCCATGCGGTCTACGCGGAAGTTGACGATAGTTTTCCGCTTTTCGCAGTAGGCGACCATATAATATTTCTCGTCGTCCCATACCAGCGCATACGGCGAGCAGATGCGTCGCTTTCCGTGATATACCTTATTGTTGGCGGTGTCGTAGGAGAAGTAACGGAAGGATATCTGCCGACTGTCGGATATTGCCTGATGAACTGCGTCAACGGTTATGTATATCATCTCGTTGATGGATTTAACGCGTCCGGATACAAATACCTGACGCTGGATATTCTTAGCCTCGTAAACGCTGCACAGCGAGGATATCTTCTTTGTAAGTGCGCGCGATTTTTTCTCCGTAAGGAATTTCGAGGATGTGACGGCGTCGGCAAGCAGCTTAAGCTCGGCGAGCTCAAAATCACGGCTGACTACGCGGTAATCGGCATTTCTGCCCTTGCTGTCAACTATATCAAGACCGTACAGCTTGAGAGCCTCGATATCCTCGTACAATGCCTTTCTTGCGGCGGAGATTCCGTAGCTTTCCAGCTTTGCTATTATTTCCGGCATTGTGAGCGCATGGTTCTCATCGGTGTATTTGGTAAGAATCTGGTAGAGATACAGTATTTTAAGGCGCTGCACGGTAGACTTAACAAGATTTGACATATACGCACTCCGTTGTTCATGATGTATAGTAGAAAAGGTTTACTATGTATAATAGTAGATTATATTTATTATAGCACATTATTTGTGTCATTTGTAGGACAATTAAGCCTTGGCATAAAATTCTGAACAGAGAATTAACGATGTCAGCCGTCTTTTGATGAATGCCGCGCAGGCAGGGTTTTCGAAGCCTTAAGCAGAAAAGTATATTTTTTCTGAAAAAATAAGCAAAAAGCTATTGACAATACATGATATTTGTGATAAAATGTAACTACCTCGAATGGGGCTTATTTTTTTGTGCATTTTTTTGAACGGGATAAGCTCTGTTAAAATCCGCAATTCCGCGGCTGAGGGAGGCAATAATGCCTGAAAAGGCAAGAAAATAGGAGGTGCCGAAAGTGAGAGTAAAAATTACACTGGCGTGTACAGAATGCAAACAGCGCAACTACAACACCATGAAGAACAAGAAGAACGATCCTGACAGACTTGAAATGAACAAGTACTGCAGATTCTGCAAGAAGCATACTCTTCACAAGGAAACAAAGTAATCGGGGGGTGCTAGAATGGCAAAAGATATCGATTTAACTAAAAATGTTAGCGATGAAACTCCCGATACTGAAGCGAAGACCGCTAAGGAAGAAAAGTCCGACAAGCCTGCAAAGGCTAAGGGCGACAAGCTCAAAAGAGGCAAAAAGCCTAAGAAGGGTATCGTCAAGTACTTCAAGGACGCTAAGTCCGAGTTCAAAAAGGTCGTATGGCCTTCACCGAAGCAGACAACAAACAATACTGTTGTTGTTATGATCATGTGCATCATTGCTGCGATTTTCATATTTGGCATTGATTCGCTCTTCGGTCTGCTTAACAAGCTCCTGCTCGGTCAGGGCTGACAATTTTCAAGGGGGTAAATATGGCTGACACAGAGGCACAGTGGTACATTCTCCACACATATTCGGGCTATGAAAACAAGGTTGCCACCGACCTTATGAAGGTAGTTGAAAACGGCAATCTTCGTCACCTTATCGAGGATGTTTATGTTCCCACCACGACCGTAACCGAGGAAAAGGAAAACGGCAAGACGGTAGAGGTTGAGGAAAAGCTTTATCCTTGTTATGTGTTTGTAAAGATGATAGTTACCAACGAGTCATGGTACATCTGCCGCAACACGAGAGGTGTTACCGGCTTTGTCGGCCCCGGATCACAGCCAATCCCTCTCAGCGAGGAAGAGGTCAAGAACCTCGGTATTGTATCGAAGGATGCAGAGGTGTCCTTCGCAGTCGGAGATATGGTTAGTATCAAGAGCGGTCCTCTCGAGGGCTTTGAGGGTACTGTCAAGGAAATCGACGCAGAAAAGCAGACTGCGCTTATCGATGTTTCCATGTTTGGCAGAGTTACTCCCGCTACGCTTGAGATTTCCTCAATCCGCAAGATTTAAACTTCTCAGTTTTTTATGGAGGTAGAATAACATGGCACAGAAGGTTACAGGATTTATCAAATTACAGATTCCTGCCGGTAAAGCTACACCTGCTCCCCCTGTTGGTCCTGCACTGGGTCAGCACGGTGTTAACATTATGGCATTCACAAAGGAGTTCAACGAGCGTACAAAGGATAAGGCAGGTCTTATAATCCCTGTTGTTATCACAGTTTATGCTGACAGAAGCTTCTCTTTCATTACAAAGACTCCCCCTGCAAGCGTGCTTATCAAGAAGGCTTGCAAGATCGAGAGCGGTTCCGGTGTTCCCAACAAGACAAAGGTTGCAAAGATCACTAAGGCTCAGCTTAAGGAAATCGCTGAAACAAAGATGCCCGACCTGAACGCAGCTAATATCGACACTGCTATGTCTATGATCGCCGGCACAGCACGCTCTATGGGCGTTGAGGTCGTTGACTGATCTCGCAATTTACTAAAACCACTACAAAATTGATATTTCGGTGGGAGGATTATTCCGTTTGACCACAAGGAGGATAAATAATGAAACACGGTAAGAAGTACGTTGAAAGCACCAAGCTCGTTGATTCTGCCAAGGTTTACGAATCCAACGAAGCTCTCGACTTAGTTTGCAAGACTGCAAAGGCTAAGTTTGATGAAACAGTTGAGCTGCACATCCGTCTGGGTGTAGACTCCCGTCACGCTGACCAGCAGGTTCGCGGTGCGGTTGTTCTTCCCAACGGCACAGGTAAGACTGTAAGAACGCTCGTTTTCTGCAAGCCCGAGAAGGAGGCTGACGCTAAGGCAGCCGGTGCAGATTTCATCGCTGATAATGACACAATCGCTAAGATTCAGGGCGGTTGGATGGACTTCGAGGTTGTTATCGCAACTCCCGACATGATGGGCGTTGTTGGTAGACTCGGTAAGGTTCTCGGTCCGAGAGGTCTTATGCCTAACCCCAAGGCAGGTACAGTAACTCCCGACGTTGCTAAGGCTGTTCAGGAAGCTAAGGCAGGTAAGATCGAGTACCGTCTTGACAAGGCTAACATCATTCACTGCCCCATCGGCAAGGCATCTTTCGGCGCAGAGAAGCTCGATGAGAACTTCACAGCTCTCATGGAGGCTGTTGTAAAGGCTAAGCCTGCTGCTGCAAAGGGTCAGTACATCAAGAGCTGCACGGTTTCTTCTACAATGGGCCCCGGCGTTAAGGTAAGCACAACAAGATTTGGTGTTTAATTGCTGACGCAGCTTGCACAGGGTGCAAAAACAGTATAATCAAAGAGCCGCTTGAGATTTTTGCATCCTAAGCGGCTTTTGCGTTTTGTGACCGTGTCACAGATATTTTTTTGAAATCGGTGTATACTAATATCAATCGACTTATAGACTTATAGGAAGATTGAAGAATAATATAAAACTGCAAAACAAGAAAGGAAGTAAATTGTATGTCAGTACTTAAAATCAATCAGAACAACTTTGAAACGGTAAAGAACAGCGATAAAACAGTCCTGCTGGACTTTTATGCAGAGTGGTGCGGTCCCTGCGGCATGGTGTCGCCCCTGGTGGATGAGATCGCAGAGCAGAACCCTCAGTATCTCGTGGGAAAAGTCAACGTTGACGAGGAGCCCGAGCTTGCGGCACAGTTCGGCGTAATGAGCATCCCTATGCTCGTTGTGATGAAAAACGGAGCAATCGTCAGCAAGTCGGTCGGCGCAAAGCCCAAGGCTCAGATACTCGCTATGCTGGAGGAGCGCTGATTAATTCGCTTACCGGAGCGCTAAGCGGCACGGGCAGTCTTGTCGGCGCACGCTTTATGGCTTCTTTAGGCATGCTGATTTTCGGCGTGGGAGCGTTGGTGTATTCCCACAAAAGCATAGATTACAGCACAGTATCTGCCGTATGGCAATAGGAGGTTGAAAATGAGCAGAATTTATGATATGATAATCATTGGCGGAGGCCCCGCAGGATATTCTGCCGCTCTTTATGCTGCGCGAGCAGGACTTGACACGGTGGTAGTGGAGCGAATGTCCGCAGGCGGTCAGATGGCGCTGACAGGCTCGATAGACAACTATCCGGGCTTCCCCGACGGAATAGACGGCTTCACGCTGGGAATGAATATGCAGCAGGGCGCGGAGCGCTTCGGCGCAGCGACAGAGTATGCCGAGGTGCAGTCGGTCGATTTTTCCGGCATTATCAAGAGGGTCATTACGGCTGACAGAGAACTGAATGCACGCACTGTTGTGATTGCGACGGGCGCCGACCCGAGAGAGCTTGGGGCAGAGGGCGAGCGTGATTTTGTCGGCATGGGCATACACTACTGCGCGCATTGCGACGGCAGGTTTTATAAGGGAAAGACGGTAATGGTGGTCGGCGGAGGTAACACCGCGGCGGCGGACGCGCTGTACCTGTCAAGACTTGCTGAAAAGGTGTATGTGGTTCACCGCCGCGATACTCTTCGGGCAACCGGAATATATCACGAACCTCTGTTCGGGGCAGAGAATATCGAGTTTCTCTGGAACAGCACGGTTGACAGCCTTATCACCGACGGCAGGCTTGTGGGCGCGCGGATAAACTGCTGCGGAAAGCTTCGGGATGTGATGTGCGACGGAATTTTTGTAAGCATAGGAAGAAAGCCGGTGACCGGCTTCCTCAGCGGCGCGGTCGCGCTGGATGACAGCGGATACATCATCGCCGATGAAACCACCCGTACCAATATCGGCGGCGTGTTCGCCGTGGGGGATGTGCGCACAAAGGCGCTTCGACAGGTGATAACCGCAGCTGCTGACGGCGCTGTCGCAGTACATTTCGCAGAGGAATACCTCTCTGCCAATAATAATGAAATAAAGGAGATAACGCTATGATTGAAGCTGGAGCAAAGGCACCGCAGTTCACACTTAAGGACAAGGACGGCAGGGAGGTTTCTCTGTCCGATTTTCTGGGAAAAAAGGTAGTGCTGTATTTCTACCCCAAGGACAATACCCCCGGCTGCACCAGACAGGCGTGTGCATTCGCAGGCGCATACGACGCGTTCAAGCAGAAGAATGTCGAGGTCATCGGCATAAGCAAGGACAGCGTTGCTTCTCACGAGAAGTTTGCACAAAAGCACGGGCTTCCGTTTATACTGCTGTCCGACCCCGAGCTTGAAGCGATCACTGCTTACGGAGTGTGGCAGGAGAAGAAGCTTTACGGCAAGGTAAGCATGGGCGTTGTGCGCACCACGTTCATCATTGACGAGCAGGGAAATATCGAAAAGGTTATGCCCAAGGTGAAGCCGGATACCAATGCAGAAGAGGTGCTGGCAATGCTGTGACACATGGTGAGCCTGCTTTATTTCACCACATTTGGTTAATTACATAGTGAAAAAATTAGCTGCAATAAAAAAATATCGAAAAACACTTGATTTTTGTCGTGAAAAGGTATACAATATTAGATGGACTATTGCCATATCACCGCACGGTATTGTACGCGCAAAATGGCAAAAAAATCGCGAAAGGATATTTATCACATGAAAATTCTGGTTATCAATGCAGGCAGCTCGTCGCTGAAGTATCAGCTTATCAACATGGAGGATGAGAGCGTAATCGCTAAGGGCAATTGCGACAGAATCGGCATCGACGGTCACATCAAGCACGTTGCATATAACGGCGCTACCGTTGATATGGACTGCAGCTTCCCCACACATACAGAGGCGTTTGAAAAGCTGGTTGAGGTTCTTACAACAGGCGACGCAAAGGTTCTCGACAGCATGAGCGAGGTTTCCGCCGTAGGTCACAGAATAGTGCAGGGCGCGGAGATATTCGATAAGACTACTCTCGTTACAGACGAGGTAATCCAGCAGATAGACGATCTTTCCGAGCTCGCTCCCGTACATAATCATCCCCACGCACTTGCTCTGTGGGCTTGCAAAAAGGTAATCCCCGAAACAACTCCTCAGGTCGTTGTATTCGATACCGCTTTCCACCAGACAATGCCCGAAAAGGCATATATGTTCGGTATGCCCTATGAGTGCTACGAGCAGTACCATGTAAGAAAGTACGGCTTCCACGGCACATCCCACCGCTTTGTTACCATGGCTCTTGCAGAGGCAATGGGCAAGGATATCAAGGACCTTAAGATCGTATCCTGCCACCTTGGCAACGGCTCCTCCATCACAGCGGTAGAGGGCGGCAAGTCTATTGATACATCCATGGGCTTTACTCCTCTTGACGGCGTTATCATGGGCACTCGCGCAGGCTGCGTTGACGCTTCCGCTGTAACCTTCGTTGCAAACAAGAAGCATATGACGCCCAGCGAGATGAGCGACTACCTCAACAAGAAGTCCGGCTTCCTCGGCATTTCCGGTATCTCCAGCGACAACAGAGATATCAGCGCTGCCGCAGCACAGGGCAACGCAAGAGCAGAGCTTGCAGGCGAGATGCTCCGCTACGAGATCAAGAAGTACATCGGCAGCTATGCGGCTGCTATGAACGGACTTGACGCAGTTATTTTCACAGGCGGTATCGGTGAGAACTCCGACGACCTGCGAGCTGACGTATGCCACGATATGGAGGTTCTCGGCATCAAGTTTGACGACGCTGCGAATGCAGGTCTGCGCGGCAAGCTTGCTAAGATCTCCGCTCCCGACAGCAAGGTAGAGGTATGGGTAGTTCCCACCAACGAGGAGCTGCTTATCGCACGCGATACACGCGACCTTGTAAATTCTCTCAATAAGTAATATTTAAAAGGCGGACAGCTTAGCGGCAGCATTTACGCTGTCGGATAAGGTGCCCGCCTTGTTTTTTGCTATGCTTAATTTCTATCTGATAATTCTCGGCGCAAGCGGAATATACCTGACGGTGCAGCTTGCGGCGTATTTATTCTACGATAAGATTTTCTTCCGCAGTACCGGAATACTGTTCGAGCAGAAAAAGAACCGCATTGAGTGGCAGACGGTTTTTCCTAAAAATCTGCTGATGCTGATAATTGTCCTGTTCGCCGCAGCGTTTTTCGGGCTGCTTATGACCGCAGCAGGTATAGAGGGGTGGATCTCCATGCCGCTTGCCGCAGCAGGAGGTCTTGCGGTGAATTTCACCATAAACGCGGCGATAATACCGTTTGCGGACAAACGCAGCGGCAGCGGTCTCCCGACGGATGAACAGCTTGACGGAATGTCGGCGGTGGTGCTGTCCGATATCACCGAGGAGGACTATGGCAGAATAGAGCTTCGCTGCGGCAGACGCAGCTATGTTCTGGACGCTCTGTCAGCCAACGGAAGAACACTTTCTGAAGGCGAACGGGTCGTGGTGATCCACGCGCAGGACAGGCTTTGCTTTGTGGAAGCAGAGGACAGGCTGTATGATGTGCTGTTCGATGAAACCGAACAAGATACAGAACAACAAACCGAGCAAGAAAACGAATAACAAAACTCCCCCTTTGAGCTACAAAAGCCGCAGGGGGAATTGCTATATCGCTTTATTGCGAGAAATCGGATTATTTTATAAACACAAATTCCTCAATGCAAAGCAGCTGTCTGCCTTTCATTGCGTCGGCAAACCAGCCCTCGTAGCCGGATTCTACTACAAGATACAGTGCGTGTCTGCCGGTTACTGCCTTAAGTCTGCCGCCGATAACGCTGTCGTTCTCGCCGAAGTTGATTGCGCCTATCTCCTCGCCGTCCTCGCTGTCAAGACGGATATGGATTTTTCCGTTGCTTCCCATGCCGCGAATCTTCATGCGTATCTGCATGGTTTTGGAGGAATAATCCTCGCCGAAGTCGAAGTACTTCCAGCCCATTACGCAGCCGTCGGTGAGGTTTGTTATCACGCGGTCGAAGATGTTTAGCTCGGTTACAAAGCAGCCGCCCTTAAGTACGCAGGCGGTATCCGCTGCCGTGGGATAGTAGGGGTTAAGCGAGCTTTCAAAGCCGAGAGAGGTCATTTCCACCTGAGGGATAGTGCCGTCGGGCAGTATCTCGATTTTTTCAACGCAGCCGCGGCGCGACATGATAGTACCGTTTGTCATGCGGTGGTAGAAAATGTACCACTGACCGTTTATATTGCAGATAGAGCCGTGGTTGTTTCCGCCGGGGTAGTCAATGCCGTTGTCAACGATAGTACCGCGGTAGGTAAACGGTCCTGTCGGGGAGTCGGAGGTCGCATAGTCAAGACAGCTGCCCCTTTGCGGAGAGTAGATAAGGTAGTAGGTGCTTCCCACCTTGCGCGGAGAGCACGCCTCGAAAAAGCGGTGCGGCTCTTCGACCGGAATGATGTCCGTCTTGTAGGTACCGTCCACTGCCTCGTACATATTCGGCTTAAGCTCGCACATATAGCTGCCCTGATAGCCGCAGTATACATACACTCTGCCGTCGTCATCAACAAGCGTTCCGGGGTCGATAAACGTGCCGCCGTCATAGTGGTTTTCGATGTTGTACACATACTTTGACAGCAGCCTGAACGGTCCCTCGGGCTTGTCTGCAACCGCAACGCAGCCCTTTGCGTTTACTATATACGCGTACAGATAGTATTTGCCGTCGCGCTCCACCACATCGGGAGCAAAAAGCAGATTGTCCGTCCAGTCAACATCCGAGGGAGCGTCTGCGCCGTCCCTTGTGCGGAAGATGTCACCGTGGCAGGTCCAGCTGTTAAGGTCGTTTACGGGAGCAGACCAGACCTTGAGCTTGCAGTCGCAGAAATCAATAGAATCCACACGGTCGTGAGAGCCGTATACATATACGCGGTCGCCGAATACCCTTGGCTCGCCATCGGGGATGTATTCCCACCGGGGAAGATACGGGTTTGCCATAATATCACCTCAAAGTTATTATTACACCTCACAACCGGTTTGGTTCATGCACAGCGGCACAGGCAGTATCGCAATGATATCGGTGCGGTGTTATCTCAATTATAATACAACATACCCTTTTTTTCAATTACATTATTGACAGTTGACAGCACAAAATTGACATATCTTTATCTGAATAATGCCGTCCGTAAAACACAATATATCAACATAGTATTATTGGAGGTACTGCTATGAATTTTGTCCTTTGCAGTGAAAACTGCCGCTGGCAGCAGGATGGTATGTGTACACTTGAGGATATCACTCGCATATCGGCAGTGGGAAAGGGCTGCTGTCATTATGAGGAAGCGAGCAAGAATATCACTTGACAAGTTATGACAAATAAGGTATAATTATGTCAGCACCGCCTTGACAGCAGTTTTTTCGCTGACTGCATCCTGTGTGCGGCGCAGCACGATACAATCAGTCATTATTTCCATTATTTTTTAGGAGTAATTAACATGAAGATGAAATTTCATATCCCCGATTTCTGGAAGCACTGGGAGATCAATCTTGATCTTATCGATATGATAAAGGAATCCCCCGAGTATTTCTATGACGAAGTGGAGATAGCGTCCTGCTTCGGCTGCTTTTCGCCTGCTCTCTGGAACGGAGGCAGAACTCTGGCAGGCTACACAAGCAGAGAGCAGATCACCAATACGATAAAGCTTTTTAATGAACGCAACGTGCCTATCAGATTTACCTTTACAAATCCCACCATTACCGAAAAGGATCTTAAGGATCCGTTCTGCAACAAGCTTTGCAAAGAGGCTGAAAACGGGTTTAATGAGATAATCTGCAATTCTCCCGTGCTGGAGAATTACATACGCGAAAAGTACCCGAAATATCCGCTTATCTCCTCAACCTGCAAGGAGATAAGGGATCTTGACGGACTTATCGCGGAGCTTAACAAGGACTACAAGCTTGTTGTGCTGGACTATAACTGGAACAATGATTTCGAGCGCCTTGCAACGATACCCGAGGAATACCGCAGCCGCTGTGAAATACTTATCAACCCTTACTGCATTCCCAACTGTCCGCGCAGAGGCGACCACTATAAGCTTCTTGGCGAATGTCAGCGCAAGGCAAGCCTTAACATTCCGACTGCGATGTCGGATGCTATTGACTTCAAATGCCCGAACACCGGATATAATTTCTATCAGATACACCAGTACTCCACCTTTGTTCCGAGAGAAAACCTCGACAGGTATATGGAGCTCGGCTTCAACAACTTCAAGATAGAGGGCCGCGTCATCAACAGCGCGAACGTACTGGAGAGCTATGTATACTACATGGTGAAGCCGCAGTACCGCGATATTGTCCGTCTTGAGATTCAGACCGCAAAGCGCAGACCTCCGATAGTATCGGAAAGCAGACGCACCATGGCACAAAAGCGCATGGGTGTATGATTTTGCATAATATACATATTCTTGTATTTTTTTGACGCATTTACGGATTATTACTTCGTTTTTTTAACAATCCATTGAAAATGCGATTGTGCGGCAAGTAATTTTATAGAAAATGACTATTGAAAATAATTCCCTAATGTGTTATACTTGTTAATAGCTTGACAGAGCTTTTCTGTTCGTGGTTTAATTTGACATTCATTATATCTTTACAGGAGGATTTAGCATGAATAATATTGAACTCAGTGAAAAGATCAGTGCATATCTCAAGGGAAGCAAGAATGCTGCAAAGAAGTTTAAGGATCTCGTGGCTGTACATTTCAATCTTCTGGACAGTTCTGAGAATATGTATATCGAAGTTAAGGACGGAGTACTTTCCGTAATGCCTTACGAATATATCGATAAGCAGGCAACCGTTACCGCTTCTTCCGAGATACTTGACAAGGTATTCTCCGGCGCACTCTCTATGGATGAGGCTATCGCCAACGGTTATGTTCAGGTAGAGGGCGATGTTGCTAAATTCAAGGCTCTCGCCGTGCTTATCCCTGCCGCAAAGGCTGCAAGCGCTGACGACAAGAAGCCTGCTGCAAAGGCTAAGACCGAAACAGCTGCAAAGCCTGCTGCAAAAAAGTGCGCACCCAAGACCGCGGCAAAAAAGTGCGCTCCCAGCACAAAGAAATAATCACTTAACAGAAAATTGTACAAGTTCCGCTGTAAGCTTTCGCATACGGCGGAATTTTTGTGTGGAGAGCTATGAAAAGAGTAATTGGATTTATTAAAGACAATGTTGTGCTTGTTGTATCCCTTGCCGTGGCGGTGATTTCGGCTGTTTTCGTGCCGCCGAATAGGGATTATCTCGGATATGTGGATTATAAGGTGATAATCCTGCTGTTCTGCCTTATGGCGGCGGTTGCAGGGCTGAGGTCGCTGGGAGTTTTTGACGCGCTTTCGGCTAGGCTGCTGAGCGGAACGCGCTCGGCGAGAACGATTGCCTTTATCCTGATGAATTTGTGCTTTTTCACATCTATGCTTGTGACTAATGATGTTGCGCTTATCACCTTTGTGCCGCTTACGCTGGGGCTTTATTCGGGAGCGGGAATGAGCACGCAGCTTATCATGACGATAGTTATTGAAACGGCTGCGGCAAATCTCGGCAGCATGATGACCCCGATAGGCAATCCGCAGAATTTGCTTTTGTACAGCGGCTACGGGCTTACGCCGGGCGAGTTCTTCTCCAACGTCCTGCTGCTTGGCGCGGTGGGCTATGTTCTGCTTTGCGGCTGCGTGCTGCTGGTAAAGAGGGGAGAGATAAAGCCGCCCGAGGGCTGCGAAAAATCCGTGCCGGGTATCAGGGCAGCGGTGTATGGCGCGGTTTTTGCAGTGTGCGTGCTTTCTGTGGCAGGAGTGGTATGCGAGTATATATGTCTTGCCGCGGCGCTTGCTGCTGTCCTCATTTGTGACCGTTCGCTGCTTAAAAAGGTGGATTATTCCTTGCTTGCGACGTTTGTGTGCTTTTTCGTGTTCGTGGGAAATATCGGAAGTATCCCTCAGATAAAGAGCTTTATTGCGCAGCTGCTTTGCGGAAGAGAGCTTGTTGTCTCCGCGCTGCTGAGTCAGGCCATAAGCAACGTGCCTGCTGCGGCGATGCTCTCCGGATTTACCGACAACTACGCGGCGCTGCTCAAGGGCGTGAATATCGGGGGACTGGGAACGCCCGTCGCTTCACTGGCAAGTCTCATTTCGTTCAGGCTTTACTGTGCGGATAAGGACTGCAGAAAGGGCAGATTTATGATGATTTTCCTTGCGGTGAATATTGTGCTTTTCGGAATAATGCTGACGATCGGTCTGCTTTTGGACTGATAATTTACGGCGGTGATTTATCCGGCAATACTCAGCCAATTAATGCAACAAAAATCACATACGGTATTTGTGAAATGTTACAAAATAAATATCGGCAGTTACAGTACCGCATTTTTTGCCATAATCTGCTTGATTTTTTCGGCTTTGTGTGTTACAATAATAATGTGGATTTTTACTTATGGCAATTGTATCAAAATCCGTGATTGTAGCATAGATATGCAGAATTAACCGGATGTCGGCTGCAGCGCATTCTATGCCTGTAATAATGAAAATCGGAGGTTTTTTCATGTCAGTTAATCTTCAGAAGGGTCAGAAAGTTGACCTTACAAAAGGTAATTCGGGTTTAAAGCGACTTGTTGTCGGCCTTGGCTGGGACGAAGCTCCCCGCGGTTTTTCGCTGTTTTCAAAGAGAGAGGATATCGACTGCGACGCTTCCGCTATCCTTATCAACGCGCAAACCGGTAAGCTTAACGGACCGACGGATGTTGTATATTTCGGAAATCTTGCTCATATGAGCGGTGCAGTACGCCATATGGGCGATAACCTCACCGGTGCAGGCGACGGAGATGACGAGCAGATCGTTGTCGAACTGGACAGACTTGGCAGCAACTATTCCAAGATTGTGTTCGTTGTAAATATCTATCAGGCTCTTCAGCGCAAGCAGCACTTCGGCATGATCCAGAATGCGTTTATCCGCATTGTGGACGCTGACAAGGGTGTGGAGCTGTGCAAGTATAACCTCACCGAGAATTACACAGGCAGAACCGCAATGATCTTCGGCGAGATTTACCTGTATAACGGCGAGTGGAAGTTCAGCGCCATCGGCGAGGGCACAAATCATAACAGCATAGGTGAGCTTGCCGCCATCTATCAGGCTTAATCCGAGGAGGGAACGCTATGACGAAGAAGTTTGTTATCATTTCCGGCATAATCGCACTTGCTGCCCTTGCAGCAGGAATTGTTGCATATCTGCTGACAAGAAATCCGCAGATCGCGGAGTGTCTTGAGGAAGACCTTGATGATTTCGACGCTATTGATGATGAGGATGTTTTTTGCCTTTGATCGCAGGCGGATGTAACAACAGCATAGTTTTCTGCCCTCTTTTCCGTGCTGCGGAGAAGAGGGTATGTTATGTGCAGGTTTAGGCGGAAAACGGACGGGAAAAGGAGATAATATGGCTAAGGATAAGGAAATCAAGACAAATGCAATGCGTATACTCGACAAGCTTAAGCTGGAGTACAAGGTGAACTATTACGAATGCGATGAGTTTATCGACGGTATGCATATTGCCGATATGCTCGGTCAGAGCTACGACAGCAGCTTCAAGACCCTTGTTACCGTAGGAAAAAGCAAGCAGTATTATGTTTTTGCATTGCCTGTGAACAGGGAGATTGACCTGAAAAAGGCGGCTCGCGCAGTCGGCGAAAAGTCGCTGGAAATGGTGCACGTTAAGGACATCAATGCAGTTACGGGATACATCCGCGGCGGCTGCACTCCCATTGGAATGAAGAAGCTGTACAAGACAGTGATACACAGCTCTGCCAATGAGTTTGATAAGATAATCGTCAGCGGCGGCAGGCTTGGCACCCAGCTTGAGCTGGCTCCGCAGGACCTCGCAAGGGCTTGCTCGGCGGTGTTTGAGGATATTGTCGCAGAGTGACGAAATATCTGCGTTAAGCACGCGTTAATAATTGACCGGTCATATTGAATTAATTACAATTGTGCTGTAAAATATTGTATATATGCTATTCGTCAGTTATATGGATAACGGACAAATCATATTTAGCAAAGGCATGATTGAGCATGATAGTATGTTAGTGATATGGTTAATGGGTTGCACTATCGTTTCGGCGTCAGCTTCGGCGATGTATTGCTATACATTCCGGCGGCTAGGACGCGGACTTCGTGCGGCTTTGGGCAGAAGGACGCTTGTCGGCATATTCTTGCTGATGCTTCCGGCGGCAGCGGCTGCTGTGGCGGTGCCTGTTGCACTTTCGGCTGTGCTGGCGGCGGCTCTTTTGGTGATGCGGTTTACGCGATGCTCATATGCCGCAGCTTTGACGGGTATGTCGCTGACGGTTTCGGCAGATATTGTGATAAGCGGAATACTTTTACATATTATCGGAACATATGTCAGACCTGAGCTTCCCGGGGCGTTGGGCATTATAGCAGAGATACTGTTATTTTCGATACTGCGTTGTACGGCATTGTATATTATTGCCGTTGCGTCGGTGCGTGATATTTCGGCAGATGAGTACTCGTGCGATAAGCATGGCTTATATACGGCGGTATGTTTTTGCGCTGCGGCAGCTGCCGTCATGGCAGGATTTCGCGGATACAGCCTGCCTGTCTGCATTTCATCCGCTTTGTGCGTGATACTCATTGCGCTTGCTTTGTACGGCGAAAGGCAGAGGGCTCAGCTGCGGCGCGAGCTTTGTCAGACGCAGCTTCAGCGTGACAAGTACGGCAATGAGCTTTCCATGCGCATCAGCAACAGCGACAGAGAGCGGCGGATTCATCATGATCTCAGAAATCACATTTCAATGCTGTCGTCACTTGCCGTGCAGAAGAAGTATGATACCCTGGAGCGGTATCTCGGCAAGATGATGGATGAAATAAAGATGCAGCGCTGCTATTCGCGCAGCGGAAACCGCGATATTGACAGCATAATAAACTATAAGCTGGCTGAGGGGAATCTGGATGAAGAGCTTGCGGACATATCGGTGCTTGTGCCGCCGCAAATCGCTATTGCGCCGTTTGATCTTGATGTGCTTCTAGGCAGCCTTCTGGATAACGCCCTGCAGGGAATCTCCGAAGGCGGAGGTCGTCTGTCGCTTGAAATGCGCCATAATCGGGGCATTCTCTATATCAAGATGAAGACATCCGGCGGAACGCTAAAGGACAAATCGGACGAGCTTTGCGGTGAATTCGGCAAAAGCAGAGAGCAAAGTGCTGCTATGGACTATGTAGACATGGTGGTGAAAAAGTATCACGGCGAAGCAGAGTATTCCAACGAAAATAATGATTACATCGCATCCATAATGATGTATGCTGATACAACACAATAATTTGGAGGTTTTTTTGTGTTTAAGATAGCTGTATGTGACGATGAGAAGCAGGTTCGTGATGAGCTGTCGGTAATGCTGAACCAATACTCCCGAGCATCTGAGATAGTGGTTACATTCGCGGAAAGCAGCGATGATCTTTGCGATATGCTTATGGATGGAAAGACCTTTGATATGATAATACTTGATATATTATCGGGTGTTATTGATGGCATAAGGCTTGGAAAAATATTAAGAGAAAAGCTGAAGAATACTTCGACGCATATACTGTACATTTCGAATGAGCAGGGATATGCCATGGATCTTTTCGACATAAGACCGCTTAATTTTATTGTTAAGCCGATACCTGCACAAAAGCTGTATCACTGCATTGATACGGCGATGGATATGTTTACCGACAACGACGGATGTCTTGTGTTCAACATCGGGCATACCGAGCACATGATACCATACAGAAATATTCGTTATATCGAAAGCAACAACAAGCAGGTAACGGTGCACGCAGAAAACGATGAATATACATACTACGGCAGGCTGGATGATGTGCCGGTCTCATCCGATTTTATCCGTGTGCACAAGTCATACTACGTAAACAGATGCTTTGTTCGCGCATACAGGTTTGACTGCCTTAAGCTGGATAACGACGAGATAATTCCGATAAGCCGCTCTTATCAGAAAGAGGTAAGAGAGCTTCTGCACAGCCTTGCCGGCGAATAGGATAAATGAAAGCTGCGCATTCACTGAACGGTTGAATGCGCAGCTGTTTATTTACATTTTCATCATGAGAAGAGTAATAAGCTCTTCAAGGTATTCCTCCGAGTACAGGTCGCTGCCGTTTTTAAACGCTTCGATAGTATCCTTGTATTCGGGCTTGTTTTCCTTTTCAAGGCTGCGGCATACCATATTAAGCATCATTTTGTGCATACCCTTAAGCTTGCTGTTGTCAAGCCCTCCGGGGAGATAGAAGAACGGGCACTCGGGCTTGTTTGCTTCCTTTAGTATCTCGGTGTTTTTTTCGGAGAGCGGATTCATGCCGACAGCGGCAAGCGCGGTGATGTTCCACAGCTTCCTCGCCTTGTCAAGACCGCTTATCGTGTTGGCGAAAACCCATCCGATAAACACAATGTCGCTGCCCTTTGCGACAGAGCCCTTGGCTTTGGAGAGCGGTAACGCCTGAAGACCTGTTTTGGCTGCAAGTGTTTTGGCATAACGCTCGGCGAAGCCTGTGTTTGATTCGTATACTATTGTCATTTTGTACTCCATATCTTTACTGTATGTCGTTGGAATATAGCCTTGCCTGCTCCATCCAATAGCTGCGCAGCATTTCCACCATTGCTTCTGCCTGCTGCTGCGCGGTGCTTTCGTCGTATGGCTGCATCTCGCTGAAAACGTGTCCGCAGTGCTCGACCTCTCCTACCTCGTAGCCGCCGCTTACGCCGAGCAGCCAGCCGCCGAATATGCTTTTCTTGTATCGGAAGATGTAGTATATAAGCCCGTGCAGCGTGAACTCGCCTGCATACTCGATTTTTTTAGGAGCCTTTCCAAGCTCGGCAGGGTTTGCAAGCCAGCGTATCATCGCCGCCTTTGCTGCTTCCTGCTGAATGCTCATGGTATCACCTCGCTGTCCGGCGGTACTGCCGGCTGATATTGTTTATGCGGCCTTGTATCAGAGGCTGTCGGCGATGTCGATGTTTTCGCCTGTGAGTCCTACATAGGCACCGTCGGCTGCCTCGGAGGCGTCCTTGTGGGCAAGCAGCCATTTGTTGCAGGCACGCAGCCACTTGTCCTCTTCGTTGAGCGGCTTGATAGAGGGCATTACGCCGTTTGTTCCCTTGGGGAGCACGATTACCACCTTAAAGCCGTCGTCCTTTGAGCCGTTGCAGGGCGCATAGTGAAGCGTTGTGGCATAAACCTCTACCACCTGACCTGCCTTTGCTCTGAAAGCCATCACCTTTGAGGTATCAAGCTTGCCGTCGATGATATCGTCCTCTTTTGCGACCAGCAGCACGAAGTCGTACAGACCGATATTAAGCTCGCTGTCGCGGTGATATTCAAGACAATTGAGCTTTGTGTTGTGTCCGTTGCAGTAGCCTATCTGGATAGGCATTCCGCCGTATGCGTTATTTTGCAGCAGACCGAAAAGCTTTGTGTTTTCAAGTGCGGCAAGGCTTGCCACATACTCGACATTCTCGGGCAGCGGAGTTTCCGTTTCAAGCGCCTTAAGCAGGTCGGCAGTGTCAT
Organism: Oscillospiraceae bacterium; assembly: GCA_051882595.1. Classification (GTDB taxonomy): domain Bacteria; phylum Bacillota; class Clostridia; order Oscillospirales; family Ruminococcaceae; genus CAG-115. The sequence goes on from JBJESD010000141.1 coordinate 73,947, forward strand.
AGCCCTCCAGCACCTTGCCGTAGGGTGCAAATTCCTTGTCCAGTACAGAGTAGATTTTCATGATAAGTATTCCTTTCTGATTTTATATTCCCGGCAGCGCCGAGGGTCATTCCTGCGCTGCCTTAAGTATTTCAAAGCGATATTCCTGCTTTGCGTCGGGGTATTTGCCTTTGTCAACCCTTGACAGGAACATTTCGGTGGGACGGGCATACATCGCCATATCTCCGTACAGCGCGCGGTAGATGACAAGCTGCTCTGCGCTTTCGGTGTGCGTGGCTGTGCCGATTATCTCGTAGGTGTATTCGGCGGAGTGCGCGCGTTCTTCGGCAGACATAAATCCTCGCTTGAAATGCTGCACGACGGCGCCCTTTTTTAGTACGTCCGGCGTCATGTCAATCCCCCTCGAACAGCGGAGTGGAGAAGTATCTTTCCGCGGTATCGGGAAGCACAGTGACTACGGTTTTTCCCTTGCCCAGCTTTTTCGCAAGCTTCTTTGCGGCGGCGACATTCGTGCCTGCGGAGATGCCGCACATTATTCCTTCAAGCCGCGCGAGGTCCTTTGCGGTTTCGATAGCTTCCTCGTCTGTTACTATATAAACATGGCTGTAAATGTTCAGGTTAAGGTTCTTTGGGATAAATCCGTCGCCTATACCCATCTGGAGATGAGTGCCGATAGTGCCGCCGGCAAGTATTGCGGCATTCTGAGGCTCGACTGCCCATATCTCGATATCGGGGTACTGCGCCTTTAGTGTTTCGCCTATTCCGCTTATCGTGCCGCCCGTGCCGAAGCCCGAGCAGAAGCCGTGAATTTCCTTGCCTGCCTGCTCGAGTATTTCAAGACCCGTGTGGTGCTTGTGGGCGAGGGGATTGGCTATGTTCTCGAACTGCTGGGGGATGTAGACGTTGGGGTTTTCCGCTTTCATGCGCTCTGCGGTGCGCAGGCATTCGTCCATGCACTCGCCTATGTTGCCGTCATCGTGGATAAGGATGACCTGAGCGCCGTAGTGCTGCACCAGCATTCTTCTCTCGCAGCTTACGGAGTCGGGCATGATGATAACTGTCTTGTAGCCGCGCACTGCGCCGATAAGGGCAAGACCGATGCCCTGATTTCCGCTGGTAGGCTCTACGATTATCGTATCCTTGTTGATAATGCCCTCGCGCTCGGCGGTGAGTATCATGTTGTAGGCGGTGCGCGTTTTTATCGAGCCGCCGACGTTAAGACCCTCGAACTTTACGAGGATTTCAGCGCTGTCCTCATCCACCATGCGGTTAAGCCGGATGAGAGGGGTATGACCGATTACGTCAAGAATGCTGTTGCTTATCATAGGTTGTGTCCTTTCATATATGTCGGGCGATGGACGCCTTAATTTTCTCGATACATATAATTATATAACGGTAAGGGGTTTCTGTCAAGTACGAAAGTTCCGGGACGACGATAAACCCTCGTCTGCTGTGTCACTCCGCACAGCGGCAGGCACAAAGCCTAGCCGCTGTACGGGTTCCTTGCATCCGAGGGCTTCTCGCCGCC